>JBIKKI010000032.1:0-20825 GCA_044360435.1 Bacteroidia bacterium | reverse complement strand
GCCAGCCCGGAACACCGCGGCGACTGGTATTTCACCGGCGATTACCCGACACCCGGCGGCAATAAAGTGGCCAACCGCAGTTTGCTGTATTACCTGGAAGGGGTGAATAAGCGGGCGTAGTAAACGTACCTGATCTTAATTGTCATCCCTGCTTGCCGAGGGACGAGGGAGAGGCAACATGACAGGCTTCCTGCATAGCAAGCTTTCGGGGTAACAACCATCATGACATTCCTTACTATGCAGCGAAATTGTTTTCCCGCGAGACCAGAAAGAGTCTTTCACGTATAAAACCTATCATTGCTTTCACCAATGAACTACGGTTTTCCTGTGTGGCTGAATTGCCGAATTTTAACCTGTCAGACGTTGGAGGGAACTCACATTCCTGCATCACGAGTTTCAGTTAAAATGCTCCCTCTTTCATTTTTGTACAGCGTGAGAAACAAGTTTGTTATTTTTCCAACTAATTTCTCTCACCAGTGGTGCGAGTTTGGGGAAATCCTTTTACGACTCGGACGCCGACAATTTCAGTTGGATAGTGGCACTAACCAACTGGGGGGCTTTCTTCAAATTGGCTTTGATGTATTTCCAGTAGTTACGGGTTTTGGTATAATCGGGTTCTTCATTGAGCACCCCTACCATATCCAGGATACAAAACCACCATTTGGCCTGTTCATCATTTCCGGCAATCAATCATCACAGTGCCCAGATTATTCAGGTACACATCATTTACCCGCGTATCGCCCTTGTAATGGTATTTCAGGTCTTCCATAAGTTCGGTATAGACTTCTTGAGCAACAGGTTTCATAATCTTCACATTAATCAACCGCCCGAAAGGCATTACCTGATATTGGCTGTCGCTGGTCAGTTTCTGAAATTTATGCCAACCTTTAAGGCTGTAGCTTCCTTTAGTTTCCAGTGACTTTACATAAGAATCGGTGATTTCATAGAGTTCTTTATTGCCCTGTTCACAACCAATGATAAAGATTAGCAGGAAGAAATAATGTTTTTTACTTGTTTTCATTCTGTGCTTTCATATTTTTTTCATGTTTAACTCAACCTTTTGAAGGCAGAAATACTGATTCACTCACCTATTTATTTATTTTTGCTGTATAAACTCATAAATTGATCTACAGTAAAGCCTGCATTCCTTCCAAATTTAGGATTCCCTTCAAGCTTATCAATTAGTTTAGAACGGAGCTCATCAATCTTCGCTTCCTCGTGATTATATAATTCAAGTATTTCCTCCTTAGTGGTCAATAAAACTGTCATTTGTTTATTATACTTGTATATCATAAATAATATTTGCACCACTAATAAAGTAAAAAGTGCAATAGAAATACGCAGAGTAATATATTTCCATGTCAATGCATTTTTTGAACTTGACTCTAACGTCCTGCTCAGTTTTTCAAAATCACCCTCACTGCCAAGTTTATCTCGCAATCTATCCAGGCTTTTCTTTATTGCCATTTTATTCATCAGATTTTCATTTTGCACCAATGCTTCTTTTCTATAATCCTCTCTGTAAGGTGCACTAATCTTTTCTTTTTTTTCTGCTAAAAGCAATTCCTGCGAATCTACCTTATCACTGATATTAGCAACCTCCGCCTTGATTTCTCTTCGAAAATCATTTAATTCATTAAGAATTTTATAATCATCCATAAAGACAGGTCCCAAAGCAACTAGACCACCAATTGCAATAGTGCAGAAAATGGCAACAAAGGTTTTAGAAACTGATCTGTTTAGGCTGTCAATTCGAACTCTTAACAATTCAAGTACACGACCAATTGGTGCATTGGCGTTCCGCCTATTACCACTACCCAAATCTTTATATTTTTCATTTTCCTCAATAGAATTATGACTATCATTTCCTTCTTTCGAAATGTTTTGAGATGGATCATCCTCTTCAGCATTTTGTTTTCTTACATCGGCCTCTATTATATGTTCTTTTATTATACCCACGTTATTAAATATACCGAATAAATCATTTATACTTAAGATTACGAATAAAAACCAAATCCATTCCAAAATCTCTACTGTATACCAATTTAAAAAACCATAAAAAAACATCATTATGCTCATTACCAAAGGCACAATCAAAATAGAATACATCAACAGCTCATAACGTTTGTAGACCCTGCGACTTAGATAAAATAACAAACCTAAGTTTTTATTTAAAAGGAGAGCCAAACGTAAACTTATGTACCACTTAACAATACCTAGTAATATCTCTTGCCAAACATAACCAACGAAGTAAGAGCCTATCAACTTTAATAAAAGACCTATTGATGCAAGCATGATAATTGAGGAATAAGAATAAACATTTGAGTATTCTTTATTCATTTGTTTCTGGTCCATAAGATATTTTTTATCTGTATATATTTTTATTTATCCAACACTCATTTCTTTAAATTTATTTTCAAATAAAATTGACTTACCGCACTATTTTTGCATTTCCACTTTAGCGGAATTCACCACAAATACCAATGAAGGGCGGGGACTAACCTTGAATAACCACAAAGCTGTCTTTGGAACACGAAACCTAGGCTTTGGGGTAGGTGCTGTTACCTGCCGACTGATTTCCGTCCGAAGCCTTGTCATCTAAATTTTTCAGGCAATTTATTCAAGGCTATTTATTCCCATTGTGTTATCATTGATTGTTGTTTCTCTGTTACAAAATGAGGATAAATATTATTTGAAATAATATCACCAACAACTCTGGCGGATGGATGTCCATAGGTATTGGTTGATCCGTATGAAAATATTGCACAGTAAGTATTTGTTTGTAAAATTGAACTGGCAAAATTGTGAACAGAACCATGATGCGGAACTTGTATTGTACCGATGAAAGGAAGTATTTGCATTAACTTGGCATTAATATCTCCAACAATTCCTTGTTCGTTTAAATCAATGTCGCCCATATATAAACAGCCACTTTGTAATCCTGAATGAAAGCGTGGATAAAAATATAAGTGCGGGAAATGATTAAAGCAATCAAGGTAGTGATCGGATTTTTTACCTGAATATAAAATCATAGAGTTTTTGTTAAGGTCTCCATCAACATTACTGTAAGCCTTAATGATGATGTCCTTCTTCTTGTTGATTTTGTTTGTTGTGTCAATATCAGCTAAAGTTAATCCATAGGTGTTAAGTGCTGTTTCAAACTGTATTTTGCGTCTATCGTGTTTGTAATTGAACGGAATAAAAAACCAGTCAATACCTGCAAGCGGAGAAAACACAGTCCCACTTGGGTTATTCGTAGAACTTACAATCTTGGAAATGTCTGTCGGGTCGTTAAATCCAATACCGTCAGAGTTTGGATTGATTTCACTTGGTTCAATTCTGATAATTGGAATGTCTCCACCAAAATAATCTTCAGGACTATCAATTAAACTTGTGTCAGAATAATTGTTGTCTAGCAGATTTGTAACCTTCGATAATATTTTGGCCGTGTCATCAATTAATGGAATAATAACCTTTTTAATTTTACAATGCTTTGCAAGAATTTCTATACCACTAATGTGGTCTGCATGAAAATGAGAAATAAATAGAATATCAATGGGATGGTCTTTAAGAAAAGTAGATTTGATTTTAGTCTCTAATTTTTTTCCTTTAAAAGTTGATGACCCACAATCGTACACAATAGTATACTCTATTCAATTAAACTTATGTATTTCAGTGTAAAAAGCACCTTGTCCTATTGGGTGAAATGTTCTTATCAAACTCATATTGTTTATCGTTTTTATATATTCTTTTAAAGTTCTAATATTAGGTGTTTGTATTGTCCCCACTGGTTACCTATCACTCCGTTATAGCCGCTATTCTCTAGCACATATCAACCCAATTCCTCAAGCCATGCGTTATCTCCTCCGCCAGCTTTCCCACTAAGCATCCTTCATAAGAGTAATTAAGTTTCAGCACCATCAGCGCAGGATTTATTACTGGCTAATTAACCCATCATGGATACTTGAATTATTTACCCCACACACCAAACCCAAAATGATTTAATGAACAGGCAGATTATTTATTACGCCGCCACCTTGGGATAACATTCGCCGTGTGTTCAACTTCGCTGCGCACCCATGCGTAGTGCATACAAGCAATGCAAGGGCTTCAAGATTTACCTTAATTCCAGACAGGCGTGTTCGGCCCTTGAACAGCAACTGAATGTTTGTTTGAGCATCAATACCTCCACTATGTAGTCGGAGCAAACAGACCAACCTCTCCCCATGAGCTTCGCTTCCCATGACTCCTTTCAGTCGCCCGGAACTTGCAGCACCACGACAGTGATTGTATTGGTTTGGAATAATTCAATGAAAAAATCCAAAGCAAAAGGACCGGCCAGGTAATATGTATTTGAATGATTGTTGGACCGTCGCATCGAAGAAATTTCGTAGAAAACAAGGGATAGCAGACAAACGATTTTGCATACATTGTGGTTCACCAGGCTTGCTTTCGGCCGGCTATCATGGTTGTTTTGGGCGCTTCTGTGGCATACTGATTTCTTCACAGGTCAAGGCTTTACGAAGCGTCGCCGGACTTTAAGCAAGCCGTGGTCTGCGCCCTTAGTTTTCGAGATAATTTATTCGCAGCGACTAGCTTTTTGGTTCTTTTTGGCAATGAAAAAAGAACAAATAAAAATATAGCTAGAGGTAAAGGGCAGGCACCATGTCCCTCGGCAAGCTCCCCGGAAACTCACTTTGTTCGCCCGGGGCAAGCAGGGATGACAGTTAGGCCATGACATCGGTTTCATCGAATGCAACCCTTGCCCGCGCCTTGTAGTTCCACTTCTCTGTTTAAATTTGTTGCCATCATCATGAAAAAATTCTATTTCGTGGCAACAGCCTCCCTCGTGTTGTTCGCCGGCCGCCTGGAAGCGCAACGCGGTAAAGCTTCTGCCCCCGACAACTGGTTTAATCTTGATTACAAAACGGATAAGGTTCCCGGTGTGAGCACCGAAAAGGCTTACAACGAACTGCTGCAGGGCAAAACGCCTTCCACCGTGGTGGTGGCCGTGATCGACGGCGGTACCGAACCCGACCATGAAGACCTGAAAGATGTGATCTGGGTGAATGAAAAGGAAATCCCCGGCAACGGTATCGACGATGACAACAATGGCTACATCGACGACGTGCACGGCTGGAACTTCATCGGCGGTAAAGACGGCCGCAACGTGGGCCCCGACAACCTGGAAGTAACCCGTTTCTACGGTGCTTACCGCGCCATGTTTGAAGGCAAGGAAGATGGCGATATTCCTGCGCAGCAGCAAGCGTTGTACCAGCAATGGCGCAAGGCTTTTCTGGAAATGAGCAAGAGCCGCGAGCAGTACAAACCCCTCGAAGAAGGCATGGGCGAAATCAATAAGTTCTTCGCCGATGTGGAAGCACAGGCCGGTGGCAATACTGTGACCTCAGAACACGTGAAAGCCGTGGAAGTAAAAGGCATGGCCAACTTCCTGCAAAACGCCCTCGCGAAAGCACTGGAAGGCGGAAAATCGTACGACACGCTGAAAGCAGCCATGATGGGCCGTTTCGACGAAATCATGAAGCCCCTGAAGTTCCACTACAACCCCGACCTGAACACCCGCGAAATTGTGGGCGATAACTACGAAGACGGCAACGAACGCAACTACGGCAACAACGATGTGGAAGGTCCTGACGGTGGTCACGGAACCCACGTAGCCGGTATCATTGGTGCGGTGCGCAACAACGGCGTGGGCATGAACGGTGTTTCCAACGCAGTACGCCTGATGGTGGTGCGCGTGGTTCCCGACGGCGACGAACGCGATAAGGACGTGGCCAACGGCATCCGCTACGCGGTGGACAACGGCGCGAAGGTGATCAACATGAGCTTCGGCAAAGGCTGGAGCTACAACAAGAAGCTGGTGGATGACGCCATCCGCTACGCAGAAAGCAAAGATGTGCTGCTGGTGCATGCCGCAGGCAACGACGCTGAATGCAACGATACGGTTCCGAATTACCCGAACACCAAACTCACCGACGGTGGCCGTCCGAACAACTGGATTGAAGTGGGCGCCAGCAGCTGGAACGACAAAAACGTGGTGGCTTCGTTCTCCAACTTCGGCAAGGAGCAGGTGGACGTGTTTGCGCCCGGTGTGGACATCTACAGCACCGTTCCTGATTCTAAGTATGATTCCTACGACGGAACCAGCATGGCCTCTCCGGTAACTGCCGGCGTGGCGGCCCTGGTGCGCAGCTATTACCCAGGTTTGACTGCACCGCAGGTGAAGCGCTGCATCATGGAAGGAAGCAGTCCCTGGAAAGCCAAAGTGCTGAATCCAACCACCAAGAAGAAAACCAAACTGAAAGAACTCTGTGTGAGCGGTGGCATTGTGAATGCGTACAATGCCCTGCAAATCGCAGCCGGCATGGGTAAATAAGATTTAGCATACAACATAAAAAAGGCGGCCCGAGGGTCGCCTTTTTTTGTTGGGATGGAAATGTCGTTTATTCCGTAGCATCAGACTTAGCCCTTTGTTCCGGAAGCCCAAACTTTTCGAGCACTTCATTGGCTTTTTTGAGTTTTTCCGGGAACAAAACCATCTGATCATAAGCATTTAGCGAATGGTTAATTTTAATTTTCAGGGGTTTCCTGTTTCTTTTTTCCGCATCAAATTTCATATAAAGCACTCCTTTCTTCTTCCAAAGATAAACGGTTCTGACCTCTTCTCCTAAAAAGAAACCCCTCGTATTCGACACGTAGCTGAAACGATTCCCAACCGTTAACCCTAAGACCCATTACGATAAAATCTTCACTTATCTCCTGAGCGTATTTAGCAATTCCCATTTGGTACAAACGTGTTCTAGCTCTGGAACTGCCTGTCGCATATATCCATGCGCGGGGATACCTTTCAGAAAAAAAGTAAACTGAAGCAGCAACTGTTGCCAATACCTTTTCTCTATCACCATTGTTGGAAATTGCCTTATCATCAATTTTATCTGAATCTGGTACTTTGTCACCAAACGCTAAATTGTACACTCCTTTCTGACTCATCGCTTGAAATCTGATTATCTTAATTATGCTTCCCTGAATACCTTCACTGTTAAATTGGTACGTCATTCGATCAGCGCTTGTTTCAAGTGCGTAAGAGGGCAAAAACATCCTGAAATCCCCGACAAAGTCCTCAAATTTATTGAGCTGAGCGCCCTGGCCATTGCAGGTAAGATGATATAATCGAATATAAGTGTTTACAAACATTTATGGTTCGTGGGGAGCCTGTGCTTCATGTATGGGGAGCTTGTCGAACCACGACAATGTAAAAAAAGAAAACACCGATGGTTCGACGTGGCTCCCCCACAGCTCATTGCTGCCGCGACTCGGTGGGGGCAGGCACCATGACAAATGCCAAACCCTTTTCTTTGTGCGATGCGCCGTCGTCTTCCGTTTTACCGCCATGTGTTGTACCGCTTGAAGGTTGCGGCTGCCCGGCTGCGGAAACCCAAATACGGCCTGCCGCGCGGCTACCTGCATCGCTCATCGGTACAAGTTTTTGATGATTCCCCAAACAGGGACGAATACCAGAACGAAGTGTACGCGTTTGCCCGGGCATTTTACGAGGAACAGCATCTGCATGGCGTGCTCGACATCGGCTGCGGTTCCGGTTTTAAGTTGATGAAATACTTCAGGGATGTGCCCTGCGCCGGCGCGGAAACGGATACTGCTTTCCTGCGCCAAACCTATCCAGATGCGCGCTGGTTCGAGGTGTTTCAGGAGGACTGGAAACAATTTCCCGCCGACCTGATTATTTCGGCTGATGTGATTGAACATGTTCCCGACCCGGACGCCTTCCTGCAGAATATACTGGAACACCGCAATGCGCAGTGGTTCCTCTTCAGCACACCCGACCGCAACCTCGACCCTTCACCGTGGACCTTCGGTCCGCCACCGAATGAATGCCATTTCCGGGAGTGGAGCTTTGAGGAGCTTGAAGCCTTGTTGGGAACCTATTTTCACATCTATCGGCACGAAATAAGCAATACCGAACAGCGCACCCAAATGCTGCTGGCAACGCGCCTCAAGGATTACAGCAGTCGCAATGCATAGGGTCTTCTTTCTCTTTTCCGTGCGGAAACCATAATTCCTGCACGGCACCGCAGTTTTTACAGCGTTTCACATGGCAACGCACAGAACGCGTTGGGGCTCCGCACCATCCGCATTCCAGTCCCCGAAGCACTTCAACAACATCGAAGCCCGGGAACGCGCAGGCCGGACAACAAGTCTGAATCTTTTCGATTAATTGAATGCCGGTTTTACGAATGAGCTCCATCCGCGAGGGATTGCAATGGGCGCGCATATCGGTTTCCACATAGGCGCTTCCGTATTTCAAACGCAACAGGTCAAAGTGCTGCCACAGGATTTCAGGCTCACGGATTCCCTTGCGCATGTCGTGGGTTTCATGTGCTGACTTTCTGAGGATCAGGGCGTGTTCGGGGAAGTCCGCGGCTTGGGCAAATTGTTCCAGCGATGGCAGGTCGGTCAGTTCGGAGGAAGCAAAATTTGTGGCCGTACTCAGCTCCCTCGCCATGATTTCCAAGGAGTGGCGCAGGTCGAGAAAGAGAAGGATTTCCTCATCAACGGCAACAAAAGGAAGCAATGGATGGGGACCGAAAGAGCCTTCGCTGCCCACCACCAGATCGCAGTTCGCAAGCTTTGCGGCGCGCAGGCATTTTTCCCGCGCAGCGGAAACAGGATCCAGGGTTCTTTCAACCTCGCCGCTGAAGGTGCCGAGGCTGTCGGTATCGAATGCCTCATTCGTGATGCATTCCACCTGCAGCGCTGCTTCCAACAAGGGCGCAAGTACCTGTTCCTTGCCGTGCTTTGTGGCGATGAGCAGCTTGCGGCCCCGAAACATGATTCGTTTACTTTTTCTTCAGTGCCATGCCGCGGCAGGATTCATCGAAAGAACCCTCAGCATAAACCTTATGGCCATTGACAAAGGTGTGCGTTACCCGGGTGCTGAAGGTGGTGCCTTCCAGCGGTGACCAGCCGCATTTGTACAGGATGTTCTCCTTGCCCACCGTCCAGGGACTGTTCATGTCCACCAAAACCAAATCGGCGTAATAACCCTCGCGGATGAATCCGCGATGCTCAATACCATACAGCGTGGCCGGATTATGACACATCTTCTGCACAATACGCTCCAGTCCGATGATGCCTTGTTTGTAGAACTCCAACATGGCGTTGAGGGAATGTTGTACCAGGGGCGCACCCGACATGGACTGGAAATACGGCTTCATTTTTTCCTCCAAGGCGTGTGGTGCATGGTCGGTGGTGATGATGTCTATACGGTCGTCGAGCAGGGCCTGCATCAGTCCGTTTTTGTCTTTTTCGGTTTTGATGGCAGGATTCCATTTGATCAAGGGGCCCAGCCGTTCGTAGTCGCGGTCGCTGAACCACAGGTGGTGTACAGACACTTCCGTAGTGATGTTCTTCTGTTCCAGCGGAATATCATTGCGGAACAGGTGTGTTTCTGCTTCGGTACTCAAGTGCAGGATGTGCAAACGTGCTCCATGTTTTTCTGCGAGGGCGATAGCTCGCTCCGTGGCTTCATAACAGGCTTGTTCGCTGCGGATGAGCGGATGGCAGTGAAAAGGAACTTCCTCGCCATATGCTTCCCTGAATCGCTCCTCGTTTGCTTCTATAATCTGTTCTTTTTCTGAATGAATGGCGATGATGGAACGGCAGCCGGCGAAGAGTTTTTCCAGGGTTTCGGGGTTGTCGGCCAGCAGGTTCCCTTTTCCGCTGAAGTACAAACCATCGTCTGATACCGCCAGCAAACCGGAAGTATCCATACCCAGCACCTCGTCCAGATTATCGCCATTTACGCCCAGGAAGAAGCCGAAGTTGGCCAGTGATTTTTCTCCAGCCAGGCGGTATTTTTCCTGCAACAGTTCCATCGTCAGCACGTTGGGCCTGGTATTGGGCATATCTATGTAGGAAGTTACGCCCCCGGCTACGGCCGCCCGGCTTTCTGAATGCATGTCGCCTTTATGGGTCAGGCCGGGTTCGCGGAAATGCACCTGTCCGTCAATAACACCCGGAAGCAGATACTTGCCTGTTCCATTGATCACTTCCGCCTGCGGATCATCGGGGCAGTTACCTATACGCTGAATCCTTCCGTTAGCGATGAATACGTCGGTAATTTCTATCCTGCCTTCGTTCACTACCTGAACATTTCTGATGATGGTTTTTTGCTGCATATTATGTGTTGTTTCTGCAGACAAATCATGCGTTCAGTGAATGTCGACTGCAGGTGCGCGAAGTTACGATGCCTGGTCGATTCGGCCTTTCCTCCCGAATGATTCTTGTGCCTGGATGTATTACATGTGCTCCTGGGTAATGGATGGTCAAACGGGCGATGGCCTGTTCACTCCACCCTCACCCGCAGTCCGAGCATGAAATTCAAACCCGCCTGAGGAAACAGGAAGTCTTCAGAAATCATTCTTCCACCATAGGTGTAGCGATAGGTATAGCCATTGCTGGCGTAAATGGTGTTCAACAGGTTGTTCACCTGCAGGGTCAGCGTGGTTTGTTTGGTGTTCCATGCCAAACGAAGGTCGCTCACGAAATAGGGATTCAGGCTGGCTTCCCGCCTGCCGGTATTGTCCATAAACTGGCGGCTCACGTACTTGTTGTTGAGCGCTAAATCCCAGTGTTTACGGGGTTTCCAGCTGAGGATGGCCGCGCCGACAGCCGCTGGTGAAAACGCGATGGGCGTAAGTCTGTAGCTGATGACATCAGTGCTGTAGTTGTCGTAGTTGCTCACGTATTCGCTGAAGTTGCGGATGCGGTTTTGGCTGAGGCTCAGGTTGCCGGCAATATTGAAGCGCGATCCCAGGCTGCGTGCGGCTTCCAGCTCAATACCTGCGCGGTAACTGCGTGCCACATTCTGCCTGAGCGGCGTGCCCACGTCATTCACGGCACCCGTAAGCACCAGCTGGTTGCGGTAATCCATAAAATAGAGGTTGCTGCGGAACAGCCACTTGCTGCGACTTACGCGGTAGCCGGCTTCCCAGTCGAACATCTGCTCAGGCTGCGGCAGCGGCGTGCCGGGTTTACGGTCGGTGAAATCGCTGCGGTTGGGTTCCCGGTGTCCTACGTTGAGCGAAGCGTACAGCTGTGCCACATTGCGCAGGCGATACATGAAACCGGCTTTGGGGTTGAAGTAGCCATGACGGAAGGAAAAGGCCACATCGCGCAGGTCGTTATCGCTGCCGCTGTTTCGGTGCGCCACCACACGGTATTGCAAGTCGGAATACAAGGTAAACCGCTTCCACTCCAACGTATTGCGCATGAACACATTGGCGTCCTGCTTGCGGCCGTGGGCATGATAATATTCGAAATCATCCTCCGGAAAACCTCCCCGTTCGGCCCAGATTACCCTGCCGAAATGAGCTCCTTCATACAAAAATCCAGCTGCACCTGCCTGCAAGTTCCATCCACCAACCTGTTGTTGATATGCTGCGCTCAGGCCGTGGAAATTATTGTCGAGCCAGCGGCGGCGAATCAGGTTGCTGCGCGAAATGGTATCCGCGCCGATGACCTGCGGATGAAGTCCATAGGAAGCATATGGGTCGTTGGTGCGGAACTGCTCGAAATAACCCGCGCCACGGGTATGGTGGTACGTGAGGTTGAGCACGCCGCGCTGCATGCGCGTCTGAAACAAGGCCTGGGTATGGCTTTGTCCGTACTGATCCACTTCCCCGCGATAGCGGTAGTAATTGTAGCGGCGGTCACTGCCGAACAGGTTCGCGGAATCCTGCGGGGTTTTGTACAGTACGCCGAGGTTGTTGTAGTAATGATCGGCAAGTGCGTTTCGGTTGCCTTCGAGCAAGGCTCTGGGCACGCCCCACCAGGCCTGATAGGTGCGTTCATTGCCGCGGAAATGGATGAGGCGCAGCGCCTGTTTCCCGTTGCGGTAGCCCATGGCGGCGTAAAAGCTGCCCAAACGCGAGGATGCGCGATCAACGTAACCCTCGCTGTTGATTTGGGAGATGCGCATTTCGGCATCCCAATGCTTGTTGATGAGTCCGGTGCCGGCTTTGAGCGTGGCGCGCTGGGTATTGAACGAACCCAAACCCGTGTTCAGCTCGGCAAAGGGACGTTCTGCTCCGGATTCGCTTTGCAGGTTCAGGGTGGCACCAAATGCGCCTGAGCCATTAGTGCTGGCGCCAATGCCGCGCTGCAGCTGCACGTTGTTCAGGCTGGAAACCAAATCGGGCGTATTTACCCAAAACACCGCATGACTTTCGGCATCGTTCAGTGGAATGCCGTTCAGGGTCACGTTGATGCGTGTCGCATCGCTGCCGCGCACGCGGATTCCCGTATAACCGATGCCCGCGCCTGCGTCGCTGGTGCTCACCACACCCGGCTGCCATTGCAACAACATGGGAAGATCTTGGCCGAGGTTCAGCGCCTGCAATTCCTTTTTACCCATGTTGGTGAACGCTCCCGGCGTGCGGTGGTTTGCCTGAACGGTGGTAACCTGAACGGCAACCATCACCCGTGCATCCGGTACCATCACAAACAAGGTATCCACAGGTAGTTGGTCTGACAGATTGATTTTGATGGACTCAAAACCCTCTTTACTGATTTCCAGCACACAGCCCAAACAGCTGTGCATGGATACGGTAAATCGTCCCTGGGCGTCGGTATGTGTTTCAAAGAATCCCGGTTCGAGGTGCACACGGGCTCCTTCCACGGGCTTACCTAAATAATTGTTGACTTGTGCGCTCCATTGGGCCTGCACGAAGCTGCCAAAGGTCAGCATCAGGCCACAGCATAGCAATCTCTTCATCATGTTGTTTTCGTTTTGACGGAGATTCCGGAGGCGCAGGCCAGAACAGCAAGTTCCTAACTCCCTTCGCAGGCATTACCCTGATCAGGTTTGCGGGTATCATCTCAGCCGCTCTGTGGCAGCACCCCGGTTTCCGGGGGCAAAACTAAGGGAAGTCCTACAGCTTGTCAAGGCTGTTCATCCGAGCATCAGGTTGCAGCCGCGCAGGTCGCTGTGGTCCAAACGGCCGAGCACCTCAAAGCTGCCGTCGGCATGCACCCTGCCCAGGTCGGAACTCATCAGGAAGGCACAGCTGTGGGCATTGGCAAAGTCTATCACGCACAGGCGGCCGGTTTTCCCTGCGGGCGCAGGCGATAATGGGTCATCGGTTTGCACGCACAGCACCTTCATCCAAGGCGGACAGCGGAACAGGCCTTCCTTCAGCGCATAGGCCTGGGAAGTCAGTTCCGTCATGCCGTATTCGCTGGCAATTTCAATCAGGCCAAAAGCCGCTTCCAGCGTTTGATGCAGCGCGGTTCGGGTAATTTCCTCACGACGGCCCTTCATACCTCCCGTTTCCACGACCGTAAGACCCTGATGGCCGAAGCTCAGTTTAAACTTCTCGGCAAAGTCTAACAAGGCAAAGGAAACGCCCCAGAGTTGCACTTTTTTTTCTTCAGAAACAAGTTGCTGCAAACAGTCCAACAATTCTTCATGGTTGTAGAGGAAGAAGCCTGAACCTGCTGCTTTTGTTTCCTGAACCCAGGTTTCGAGCATGGCAATAAGGGAAGAACCGCTGCGCTCCAAGTAAGAAGGCAACAAACACAGAAATACATATTCGTGCACGGGCCCGAAGAAATGCTCAAAGCAGCCCCGGCTCACCTGCTCATACCATGCCAATCGCTCTACGGCGTGCCGGCTTACACCGCTGCCTGTAGTGCTGCTGCTGCTGAATACAAACTCCGGTTCGTAGCTGCCGCTGCGGATATCGTGGGTTTTGAACAGTTCCACCGGCAAAAAGGGAATCGAGGACAACTGCTGCACAGCGGCGTTGCTGATGCCTAAATAACTACAGTACTGGCGATAGGGCGCGCATGAATCATATTGGTAACGAAACAGACTGAGTGCCATTTCGTTAAATTTGTGCTGATTGAGTCCGGATAATTCCGCCAAAGAAAACCGCATGCGCTTCAAAGTTATAACGCTTCTCGGCCTGTTGCCGCTACTGTTTGCCTGCAGGCCGGAAGAAACCGGATATCCGCCCATTCCGTCGCTGCAGTTCAGCGGGTTCAGTCGTGTGCTTGCCCCCGACGGCAGAGACTCGCTGCTTTACCTGAATTTTAACTATACCGATGGTGATGGTGATTTGGGACTGAGCGACGGCGACAGCACCGGACCGTTCCGCTACGGAAGTCCTTTTTTTTACAATTTTGATGTGCGGTATTTTGAGGTAGTGAACGGAAGCTTTCTTTCCGTAATCGATCCACTCACTTCAGACACACTGAACTTTCACCAGCGTTTGCCGCGCATGACGCCCAGCGGCGTTGACAAGCAAATTGAAGGAACCATCCGCATCACGGTTCCGGCGCAACCCTCAGGTTTCAAACACGACAGTGTGCAATACCGTTGCAGGCTTAAGGACAGGTCATTGAATCAGAGTGCAGAAATAAGCACGCCAGTAATTGGGTTAAAGCGGTAAGAAGTGAATGGACACCATTCGGCAAGAGCCGACTGGATTGCCAAGATGGCGCGCAGTTATTTACTGATTCCGCTGACGGTGTACCCCTGATTTCTCAATAATTCAATCACACCCGCAGGGCCGCCAAGATGACCTGCGCCTACGGCGATAAAAGTGGGCTCCGCGGCAATTTGTTTTTCTATTACAGGAATCCAGTTTGTATTGCGTACATCAAGAAACCAATGGTTGAAATCAGGGATGGATGCCGTTTCCCTGGAGATGTAAGCATGTAATGCACTGATGTCTTCTTTTTGGTAAAGCGCGAACAGTTCATTGAATTCAGCCATGGAGGAAAGGGAGTCGAGGTATTTCACCTGATTTTCGATGCTGATGCGATCCATGGTTTCCATCTGGTACTTCATGGTTTCGAGACCCATGAGCCGCTTGCCCTGCTTTTTGCCGATTTTCTTGAATTCCTCCTCAAACGACTTTTGCTTACCCATTTTTTCCTGAAGGACCAGGGAGCTGAAGAATATGGGTTTCAAAATGGAGAAACGGTTGAACTTGGCCTCATTCCAACCAACAGAGTCCATACAATAAGATTTTAGCTTGCCGTAGGCCGTATCGGTCATAAAATCCTTAAGTGTTTTCCCTTCGGGCAACGTTGACAATTTAATCAGCTCCATCTGATCGGAGAGGCTGATGTTCATGTCAATCTCCATTGCAATGGTGGAACTGGTTTTGATGGCATCCATGACCTGTGGTGACACTTGGAAATTATCCTTCGGCATGATGTGTATGGTACCAAACAGATAGGAATCCTGCTTCAGGTCTTTTCCTGATATGCGGTAAAGCAGTTGTGCGTTGAGGCCGGCCCCTGCCGTGAAGAGCAGCATCAGGGTTATCAGTAATCTTTTCATGTGTATTTAGTTCGTTGAAGGTTTTCAGAATTCAGCTTTCATCACATCCACGCCAATGGCATAGCCATAAACTTTCCCGGCGGCATCGCGGTAAATCCTTATTTTATTGCAGGCCCTGCCCAGTTTAACCGGTGACCATGACTGCCCACCATCGCGGGTTTCAAAGCCGCTGTTCATGGTACCGACAAATCCGTGTTGTTCGTCAATGAAGCCTACACCGAATTCGCGGGCTGCGGCATCTGCTGTAAGATTCAACTCCTGCCAGGTATTGCCTCCGTCGATAGTTTTGGCGATGCGCTGCTGCTTGACTTCGGGGTCAGGGTTGTAGGACTGTATGGTTACATAACCCACTTGATTGGTTGGGAAGGAAGCTTTCCAGGTGCATTCAAAAGGCCGATTAGACTGATACACCTTCTTCCAGGTTCTCCCGGCATCGGCCGTTTTCAGGATCAGTGCATTGGATTTTTCAAGATCAGCATTGGAGGCGGCGCATGCTATGCCGTTATCCTTGTCAAACATCTTGATGTCAAACAGCATGCTGCATACAGTTCCCATGGCCGATGAGGTCCAGGTGGTGCCACCGTCATGCGACACCATCATATTCGCCGGGCTTCCCACACGACCTACGGCGTATATGTGCGTTCGGTAATCCGTTGTTCCGTGGTTTATAAACGGTTCCCTGACTATATCGATGGCACATAATCCTTTCACATAAGGACCGTTGTAAGGCACGGGAAACCATGTTTTTCCGCCATCTGCGGTTCCATACAAAGGGATGGTGTCGCTTACACCGGGAAAATAATCTGTACCAACGGTTCCGGCGAAGCCCCTGAGACTGTCAAGGAAGGCGACGCAGCGAAAAAACGTCCCCTTACTTTCCCATTGTTTTTCCCAACCAGCGCCTTGGTCTTTGGTATGATATATTCGGCCATATCCATTGATATACCAGCCTTCATATTCATTGATAAACGTGATGTCATCCTGCTTGCCGGGGTAAGATTCTGTTTCCAGTTTAATCCAACCCTTTGGCTCTATTTCTAATTCAGTTTTTCCTGTTAAAACTTTATTGCTCCATTTAACCGCTGAGCGGCCCACCTCGTGGTTGTATTCATCGAAGAGCTGCTGTATGGAACCTGCCGAATACTTGTTGTAGGCTTCTTGCATGGTACCTGATTTGGCGAAGTAGTGGTCCGTGAGCGGAAATGTCATCAGGGTGGCGTTACCCGGATGGAAATGATTGACCGTATTTACAATCTGCTGATGATCTTCCCTTGAAAATGCCTGGAAATCAGATTCGCCAAACTGAACCAGAACTTTTGCCGTGGTATTTTTCCAGTTTTCGAGATGCGGAAAATCCTGAATTTGCCTCCAATACTCTGCATTGCGTTCAAATATCCTGCCCTTGCCGTTATAGCCCCAAGTGGCTCGCAGCACGCTGTCAACAGCGGGATCTTTAGCCATATCCTCCAGCTTCTCCTTTTTTACGAAATAACGATAATTTAGGTCATACTGGTCTAGAACCGACTGTTCCACTTCAATAGGATTCATGCCTGCAAGCGCATTTTGGACGCGATACATCTCAAGCTGATATTCAAACCATGACTTTGCCGTGGTTCCATATACAATAACACCTGCCGTTTTATGCTTCGCGCTGAGGGCCGGTGCTATAATACCGCCCATGGAATGCCCCACCAGAATGATCTTATTGCTGTCTACATAGGGTAGAGATTTTAGTTTTTTCAGGCCTGCCTCGAAATTCTTTATTTCATCCATCAAGTCACAGGATTCGCAAGTGGGTGTGTTTTTACTGTCACCCAGTCCGCTTTTTTCAATCCTCAGGGTCACATATCCGCCATCCACAAAGTCGTTAATAATTCTCTTATACGGATGGTCATCAGTCAGCCCATCGATGCTGCTGCATGTATATCCTGGAATGAAGAGCATGGCAGGCATGGGTGTATCCCTGAAAGGCTTGTTGATGATGACGCGTAAAAGCCCCCCTTTGTATGGCGCATCGTCATAGATCACCAATGCATTGTCATCCGTTTCAAAGGGACGTGCCACGGCGGCAGCCTTCAGCACCATTTGCTTTTTCCCCCTGAGTACGGTCAGCAACACCTGTTGACCGGGAACATATCCGAGGAAAAGATCTATAAACTGTTCGGTGGAACTCAAAGATGTAGCGCCAATTTTCAGGATCAGGTCGTTTTCCTTCAGGTTCAGCGCAATGCTGGTACCCCGAACCACGCGAAGCACCTTACATCCTGAAAAACCCTGTTCATTTACATACTCCAACTGTGCCCCGAACTGAACTTTGCGTGGCAGCTGCGCGTTCAATTGAAGGATGTTACACAGAGCCGAAAGGATGATTATCGCGTATTTCATGAATTTTTCCGCTAAGGAACATCAGCGGGCTCGCACATCTGTTGTCAAAAATTGCTCATTTTTAACCGAACCTGGTGTTTGACCGAACAACAACCGAAACGCTTTGGTAAAAGACGAAACATCGGGATAACCGCAGCGAAATGCCACATCGGAAATACAGCTGCCATTATTCAGGTCCAGCCAGGCCAGCTCCAATCTTTTTCTCAACTGATACCGGTAAGGCGAAACGCCAAAAGTCTTCTTGAATGACCTGATCAAATGATACTTGGAAATGCCTGCCTTCAAAGCCAAATCATCAAGTGAAACACGCTCGGTAACATGTTCTTCCAGGAACAACCTCACTTGCAGCAGTACTCTGAAAACATCCTCATTGGTACATGGCTTCCTGAAATCCATTTTTCTCAGATGATGGAACACAAATCGCTGGTCGGATATCAGTGCTTCAGCAAGATTATAGAACAATTCCTGCCGCTGAACATCAGCATGAATGAACCCTGTTTTTATGTTATTGCGGATGTGTTGCAGCATCGACCCTACTTGCGTATTACTGAAATGATAGCGATTGACCAGAAATTGATTTGACAACAGGAACTCTTTCACATCAACCATGCTCAGGTCGTGGTAATCTGCCACTTCCGCTATGATGCCGGAGGAAATATCAATACAAATTCCCTGAACGGGTGTTGCATGATTAATTTTTACAACAGCGGATGTAAAATCATTTCCTATGAGGTACTCACCTTCCCTGACCACATATTTCCTGCCGTTAGCGATATATTGTTCCTCCCCAGAGGCAACGAATTTTACACCTACACCGGTAAAGGGAATTTCCTGTTCAACCGACCTGATTTGAGAATAACGGATGGCATTCTTTTCCGAATCCGTGTAAATGGTTCGGTTCATTGCATCCTTACTTCAATGAATGGAAACAAAGGTGGCAATCTGCGCATTCCAGGCAATGTAGCCTGAACCGACGGCAGGGAACAATACTTTCTACAAACAAACCCATCTCATCTATTAATGTTTTTCCAGCTACACATAAACCAATGCAGCCATTTAGTTAAATCCAAAGGCACAGTGCTGACAACACTGTATAACGCAGACAACCGTTGATAAACACAAACGCACCGCTTATTCACGGCCTGAGTCATGGCAAATGCGATTTGCTTATGTTTGCAGACCGCAGCCGATTGGCACGGCATTTGAAACCAAAATTTTATGCGCATGAAGAAGTTGATCCTGCCTGTTTTGTTGATGATTGCCACCGCGCTGAGCGCTTCGGCACAGAAATTCGGATTTGTGGATACCGATTACATCCTCAGCCAGATGCCCTCTTACCGCTCTGCACAGAGCACGCTGGACCAGCTTGCCGCCGACTGGCAGGCAGAAGCCGACAAGAAAAAACAAAACCTGGATTTGATGTTCCGCGAATACAAAGCCGAAGAAATGCTGCTCAGTCCGCAGCAGCGCAAGGAACGCGAAGAAATCATCATCCAGAAAGAGCAGGAACTCAACACCTTCCGCGAACAGAAATTTGGCTATCAGGGCGAACTGTTCAAAAAGCGCGAAGAGTTAATCAAACCCATACAGGATAAGGTTTTTGAAGCAGTGCAGAAGGTGGCGAAGGAGCAGGCTCTGGACTTCATCTTCGACAAAAGCAGCGACCTGATCATGCTGTATTCCAATGTGCGCTTTGACAAAAGCGACGAGGTACTGGAGGCCCTTGGCATCGCACCTCAGGAAGAAATCAAACCCAACAACAACCGTGAACAAAACTAAATCGCTTATATGAAGAACATCATGAACATGTTGCTGTTTACAGGCCTTTTTGCCGGAGCAGCCCTTGAATCAACAGCTCAGACCAAAATGGGGTACATCAACCGTCAGGCGGTAGTGGACAGTCTTCCTGCCTATGATTCTGCGATGGTAACCCTGCAGCGCGCCGCTGAGTATTACGACCAAACCCTGGCCGACAATCAGGAAGAATACCAGAAGCTGGGCGCACAGTATCAGGACATGGCCCAGAATCCGGCCACGCCAAAAACCCGCCTGGAACTGAAAATCAAAGAGATTCAGGCTTTGGAAGAGCGCATGCGCGAAATCCAGGAGAAGCGCCAGGAAGAACTGCAGCAGATGCAGTACGATCTGCTGAAGCCGATTTCTGATGCCGTAAACAGAATGACCGAAACCGTGGCCAAAGAACGCGGTTACGCATACGTGTTTGACAATACCAACCAAACCCTGGTGGTAATGCCCAAAACCGACGACCTCACCGATACCGTCCGCGCACGCATGATTGCTGAAGCCAAGAAGCCGGCTCCCAAGCCTGCCGCAGGCAAATAATGCACAGAAGAACCTTCAAAAGCCACCTTCCGCAACATGCAGAAGGTGGCTTTTTTTATGCATCAGGTCATAAGCGCGGATGCTTCAACCGTTAAATTTGCAGTGATTCATGCATACACAGGGACCCATTGGCGTATTTGATTCCGGTTACGGCGGCCTCACCGTGCTTCGCGACCTGGTGGAAGCCCTTCCCGATTACGACTTCGTATATCTGGGCGATAATGCCCGCGCGCCTTACGGAACCCGTTCCTTTGAAACCGTGTATGAGTACACCCTGCAAAGCGTGGAATGGCTCATCAGGCAACAACATTGCCCGCTGGTAATCCTTGCATGCAATACCGCTTCAGCCAAGGCGCTGCGCAGCATTCAGCAGAACGAGCTTCAGCGGCTGGGCGCCGACAAACGGGTGCTCGGCGTGATCCGTCCCAGCGCCGAGGTGATTGGACGTTTTTCCACACAGGGCGCCATCGGCATTCTGGGAACCAACGGCACCATGCAATCTGGTTCCTACATGCTGGAAATTGAAAAGTTTTATCCGCATCTGAAGGTATTTCAGCAAGCCTGTCCCCTGCTGGTTCCGCTGGTAGAACACGGAGAACTGGAAAGTGAAGGCACGCGCTGGTTCGTTCAGAAATACCTGAATGAACTGTTGCAACAATCTCCGGCCATCGATGCCATTCTGCTGGCCTGTACGCATTATCCCCTG
>JBIKKI010000129.1:0-6422 GCA_044360435.1 Bacteroidia bacterium | reverse complement strand
CGGCGGGTTCACGACGTTTGATTTCGTTTACCTGTAATTGAAACTCCATGTTCAGGTCTTTTACTGCTTCTTCCTGAATGCCCAGGGTATTGCGGATTACGGTATCGTTGTTGTTGAACAGCTGGAAGACATTCACCTTCAGCACCGCTCCGGGTTTCACGCCGATGAGCTGTTGTTTCAACGCTTCTTCCTGAACCATACCTGCTACCAGCGATGCTGGTTTATCCACCACGCCGCCTTCCATTACTTCGCCTTTTTCATTCAGTTCGCTCAGGGTGCCGGAAATCATGTCTTCTGCTTCTGCCTGATCCACCGGAGTTAAAGTGCCCAAGCGGTTGCGCATGTAGTTGATGTCCTTGTCAATCTCCTGGTCGTCCACGGAAATCTGAAACAAATCCAGTACATCTTCCTTGCCAATGTTTAATTCAAAAGAAGGCGCCAACCCCAGGTCGAAGGGGAATACAAAGTCTTTGTCGGTTTCCGGATTGAACTTGGTGGCTACGCGCTCGCTGCTCAGGGGATATCCAAGAATATCAATATCATGCTCGCTCAGGTAGTTGTTCAGCGTATCGGAAGCCATGCGCTGCACCTCTTCGGCAAGGATGCTCTTTCCATAAAAACGTTTTACCATTTCAATGGGTGCTTTGCCGGGACGGAAGCCGCGGATGGCAATGGTTTTTTGCATAGAACGCAATTCTTTTTCAACCTGAGGCGCATAATCTTCGGCGCTCAATTCAATGGTCAATGTTGCGTTCAGATCGTCAATCTTTTCGTAATTAACTTTCACAGGACTTCAAAATTTGGCTGCAAAGGTACTGGTTTAAGTACGAATTAGATGTGCCCGGATTGAAGTCCGGCGATTGTTAAAGCAGTATGGTTTTTAGGCTGGGAACTGCCTGTAAATGATTCGCCGTTCAGATGGAATTGCTGCGGCTTTTTTGTATTGAAGTTTAGCCCAACAGCGCGTATAAAAAAAGTGCTTCCGAAACAGAAGCACTTTGTGCGGACGGGGGGACTCGAACCCACACGCCTTGCGGCACCAGATCCTAAGTCTGGCTCGGCTACCAATTACGACACGTCCGCCTGAAAAACAGCAAAAAGCAATGATTCAGTGCGGCAAAGATAGGGTGGCGCTCTTTCATCTGCATCATGCTTCAAAGAATAGGCTGTCGCCCCGCATTATATTTGTACACCTATGACCGTATTGTCGCCTGAAGTTCAGAAAGCCGAGCAGGAAAAGCAGGAAATTGTGAAGCGTTACAGGGCTTTACTGCGATCGGTTGGAGGTGTTGGCAATGAGCGGCGCAAGTTGATTCGCGACGCTTTTGAGGTGGCGCTGGAAGCACATCGCGGCACCTACCGGAAAAGCGGAGAACCTTATATATTTCATCCTTTGGCGGTGGCGCAAATTGCCGCACAGGAACTCGGACTGGGCCCGAATTCGATTGCCTGCGCCCTCATGCACGATGTGGTGGAAGATTCTGATGTTACGCTGGAAGACATTGAGCTGCAGTTTGGGCCCAAAATAGCGCGCGTTATCAATGGTTTAACCAAGATTTCGGCCGTGCATTTTGAGGCGGGCCAAAGCATACAGGCGGAGAATTTCCGTAAAATGCTGCTCACCATCAGTGACGATTTACGGGTGATTCTGGTGAAGTTGTGCGATCGGCTCCACAACATGCGTACACTGGCCAGCATGTCCCACAGCAGCCAGCTGAAAATTTCTTCAGAAACCTTGTTCCTGTATGCGCCGCTGGCACACAGGCTCGGTTTGTATGCCATCAAAACAGAGCTGGAAGACCTTTCCATCAAATACACAGAATCAGAAAAATACGAAGAAATAGCCCGTAAGCTTGCCGCAACCAAAACCCAGCGAAATCGCTACATCAGGGAGTTTATTGAACCGCTGCGCGAGAAGTTGGAAGCTGCAGGTCTTGACATCTGCGAAATCAAAGGCAGGCCAAAATCCATTTACAGCATCCTGCAAAAGATGAAAAAGCAGGGGATTCCTTTTGAGCAGGTATATGATCAGTTTGCCATACGCATCATTGTGAATTCCGATCCGCAGCATGAAAAAGAAGCCTGCTGGCGGGCGTTCAGCATCATCACAGATATTTATAAAACGCAGGCAGACAGGCTTCGAGACTGGCTCACTACGCCTAAAGCCAATGGTTATGAAGCACTGCATACCACTGTGCTTGGACCCAAGGCGAAATGGGTGGAAGTGCAAATCCGCAGCAAGCGCATGGATGACATTGCCGAACGCGGTCTCGCTGCTCATTGGAGGTATAAGGCCAGCAGCAGTGCACAGTCCACGCCACAGGATGCCACCTTCGACAACTGGCTGGCACGGGTGAAGGAAATGGTTGAAAACCGTGAGCTGAATGCTTTAGAGTTTCTGGATGACTTTAAGTTCAGTCTGCTGAGCGAGGAAATTTATGTGTTCACGCCGAAGGGCGACATCCGGAATCTGGCCAACAAAAGCACGGCGCTTGACTTTGCCTTCGACATTCACAGCGATATCGGTGCCAAGTGCATTGGCGCCAAGGTAAATGGAAAGCTGGTTCCCATCAGCCATACCCTGAAAAATGGAGATTTGGTGGAAATCATCACTTCCCAGAAACAAAGGGTGCATGAAGATTGGCTCGATTTTGTGGTTACCGGAAAGGCCAAAGGGAAAATCCGCAACAGCCTTCGGGAAGAAAAGCGGCAAAAGGCAGAAGAAGGTCTGGAAATGCTGCAGCGCAAATTCAGGAATGCCAAAGTGCAATTCAACGACCAGATGGCCCAGCGGGTGATGCGTTACTTTCACCAAAAATCTTTAACGGATCTGTACTTCAACATCGCCTTGGGGAAAATCTCCAAAGATGATCTGGAAGTGTCTAAGATTCTGGCGCCCAGAGAGGAAAAAAACACAGGCGAAGAGCTGATTCCGGTTAGCAAGGAAGACAGCGCTATTCCTTATGTGCCGCGCAAGAATGAGGAGATAATTGTTGGCGACGACCATGAATTGAATTACACCCTGGCCAAATGCTGCAATCCTATTCCCGGGGATCCCATCTTTGGATTTGTGACCATTGGAGAAGGTGTGAAAATCCACCGCATCAACTGTCCCAATTCCATATCCCTGATGAGCAATTACGGTTACCGCATCATTAAGGCTGAATGGAAGGCGAAGTTTAACTATGAGAAGGCTTTTCTTGCAGGAATACGCATTACCGGCATTGATGATGTTGGTGTGGTAAGCCGCATCACCGATTTGATTTCCAAAGAGTTGCAGGTAAACATGAAGTCCATCACCTTTGGCAGTCAGGCCGGAACATTTGAAGGAACCATCATCCTGTACATTTACGATACCACGCACCTCAACGAACTCATCCACAAGCTGGAATCTACCAACAAGCACATGACGGTGACGCGGATAGATCTTGCGTAAACCTTACGGAACGCGGCCTTAAGCTTCCGCGTCTTCCCAGTAGCGCAGCTCCCGGGTGCGTTCAAAAACACTGCGCAGCATGTGTTCTTCTGCCGGTGAAAGTTCTTTTTTACGGCGTTCAAATACCCTGCGCACTGTTGCCAGTGCCTGGTCGGGTTTATGGGTTACAAAGCCAGAGGCACCGCCCCAGGCAAAGTCGGGGATGAAGTTACGCGGGAACCCTGCCCCAAAAACATTGCAGGCAACGCCCACCACCGTGCCGGTATTGAACATGGTATTGATGCCGCATTTGCTGTGGTCGCCCATGATCAATCCGCAGAATTGCAATCCGGTTTTTTCGAAACGCTTGCTGCCGTAGTGCCACAACTTCACTTCATCATAGTTGTTTTTCAGGTTGCTGTTGTTGGTGTCGGCGCCAAGATTACACCAGGTGCCTATGACGCTGTTGCCCAGAAATCCTTCATGGGCCTTGTTGCTGTAACCCAGCACCACCGAGTTGTTGATTTCTCCGCCTATTTTACAATGGGGGCCGATGCTGCTGCCGGTGTAGATGCGCGTTCCCATCTTGAGTTGGCTGTGCGCGCCCAGGCTGAACGGCCCGCGAATCAGACAAGCTTCCATCACGTCGCTGTCGGCATCCAGATACACAGGCCCTTCTGTGGTGTTGAAGATGCTGCAGCTCGCCTTGGCGCCGGGTTCCAGGAATACGGGATAGGGGCCAATCACCTTATTGCTGGGATCCAGAGGCGCGCTTTCGCGTCCTTGTGTGATCCAGGCGAAGTCTGCTTTGATCTGGTCAGCATTGTACAAAAACAAATCCTGTGGCCGGCGGATCATGACCACCGGGTGTTCATAAACGCGTTCTGTTTTGGGTGCTCCCGCCTTGCGCAGCAAGATGGTTCCGTCGGGATGGAGCAGTGCCTCACCCGGCTCTAGTTTATTCATGGCTTGAAGCAGGGCAGGGTCGGGCAACAGGCGTCCGTTAATGGACCAGCTCGCGTTGTCGGTGTGCGTGAACAAGTCGCTCAGATGCGGCACGGTTTCATAGGAAACTTCGCCTGCGCCGAGCAGTCGGGTCCATTTCTCGGCGATGCTCAGAATGCCTGTGCGCAAATCTGCAGCGGGTCGGGTAAGGGTCAGTGGATATAGGTCGCTGTGCAGCGCGTCATCGAAGAAATTAATGCCAAACATGATGCTGCAAATTAACCGCTTAAACCACGGATCTGCCTCAATGGACTTGTTAGAAAAAAGAAAACCCCGCCGTTGGGCAGGGTTTCTGAATGTTCGGTTGAGAAGCTTTAGCTCTTCTTGCCGTAGCGCTTATTGAATTTGTCAATACGGCCTGCGGTATCTACGAGTTGCTGCTTGCCTGTGTAGAATGGATGTGATTTGCTGGAAATTTCCAATTTGTACAGAGGATATTCGTTGCCGTCTTCCCACTGGATGGTTTCTTTCGTTTCCACGCAAGAACGGGTAAGGAAGGCGTAATCCGCACTCATATCCTTGAAAACTACCATACGGTATGAGGAAGGATGGATATCTTTTTTCATGACAGCTTGCTGTTTTCGGGGGTGCAAATATAGTGAAACAATGCCTCATTGCAAGTGGAAGAAAGAAATGAACTGCAGACGGCTCTCAGGGGTGGTTGAAATCATCGGAATCTGCTTATGTTCGCAAGGGAATGAACAGTCAGCGTACCGACATTATGGGGCACAGGCAGATCCTGCTCACTTTGGATCGCATCGCTCTGGAAATTTGCGAACGGCATCATGACCACGGACGTTTGTTGCTGGGCGGCATTGGTGATCGCGGGTTTCTGCTGGCTTCTCTGCTCACATCCAGAATTGCCCGTCACCACAATGCTGCGCCTGCCTTGTTCAGGGTAGATTTTGACAGAACGGCATTTGAACCTGCGCGCATTCATTATGCGCCTCGGCCGGAGTTTCACGGACAGCATGTATTGTTGGTTGACGATGTGCTGAATTCAGGCAAAACCCTGGTGCATGTGATGCAGCCCATCGTAGCGGAATGGCCGTTGTCGCTGGAAACGGTTTTCCTTGCCGAACGCAGTTACCGCAATTTCCCGGTGCGCGCTGATTATGTGGGAATTTCGCTGGCAACCACGCTGCAGGAACATGTGTTCTTCGATGCCAACGACCAAAACGATTTAAAACTGTACCTTCAATAACATAGGATGATGAACGAACATACTGTGAAGCGCCAAGGCGCACATCCCAAGGCGTTGCCTTACTTGTTCCTCACAGAAATGTGGGAGCGCTTTGGCTATTACCTCATGCTGGGTATTTTTTCGCTGTATATGCTGGACAGTCAGCAAAATGGCGGGATGGGTTTTTCTCCGGAAGAGAAGTCTGACATCTACGGCACCTATCTGGGTTTGGTGTACCTCACGCCATTTCTCGGCGGATTGCTCGCCGACCGTTTGCTCGGTTATCGAACTTCTATTTTTATCGGAGGTCTGTTGATGGCCGCCGGCTACTTTGGCTTGTCCATGAAAGGTGAAACAACCTTTTATGTGTCCTTGCTGCTGATTATCCTTGGCAACGGCTTTTTCAAACCGAATATTTCTACGCTTTTAGGCAACCTCTACAACAAAGAAGAATACCGCGGCAACAAAGACAGCGGTTACAATATTTTTTATATGGGCATCAACATTGGTGCTTTTGCCAGCAATTTCATCGCCGCATACTTCCGCATCAATTATGGCTGGAGCTGGGCCTTTGCCGCAGCAGGTTTTGGAATGTTGCTGGGGCTGATGGTTTTTTACGCAGCCACAAAGCACATCCGCGAGGCTGATGTGATCAAACCTATGGAAGAAGGCGACATGAGCACCGGACGTATCCTGCTGTTCACGCTGGTTCCGATGTTTGCCTTCGGTATTTTGGGTTACCTGATTCCAGGTAATTTATTGGGAACCGACAGCAATGATGCCTTCATCTTTGGATGCATTCCGGTGGTTACGTTCTTT
>JBIKKI010000031.1:0-20907 GCA_044360435.1 Bacteroidia bacterium | reverse complement strand
CGTGATTATACCGGCACGAATCCTGCCTGGTTTGAAGCCGAAGCGCTTGCTGCTGCCGCTGCCGCCGGCGTGAAGCACTGGCTCTGCGATGTGCCTTCCGTGGACCGCGAAGACGATGGAGGACTGCTGCTGGCGCACCACGCCTGGTGGCATTATCCCGAAGCGCCGCGCACCGATGCCACCATCACCGAACTGATTTACGTTCCCGACGAGGCTGCTGACGGCCTCTACCTGCTTAACCTGCAGGTGGCGCCCATCGAAAGTGATGCTGCTCCGTCCCGGCCCTTGATCTTCCCGCTGCATCCTGCACCATGAAACGCTGGCTGCCGGACGCAGAACAAAGGCTATACCTGGCCAATATGCTGCTCAGCAGCCTGATCCGCCGTTTGCGCAGAAAGAAACCAGCTGTCAGGCATATCCTCTGCGTGAAGCTGGATGAGATCGGCGACATGGCCACCTGTACCCATGTTTTTTCTTTGCTGAAGCAACGCTTTCCGGAGGCGAAACTCACGGTGCTCTGCAAATCCTTCAACCGCGAACTGCTCGCCCACGACCCGCATGTGGATGAACTTTTTACCAATGTTGCGGAATGGAACCGGCGCTTCGACCTGGTGGTAGAGCTCCGCGGCAACTGGCAAACCTGGCTCAAAAGCCTGCGCTACCTGCCGAAACTCCGGATGGATCGGGGCAGTGTGCGTTTTGCACAACGCGGACGGCAGGCACATGAACTGCAAACCAATTACCGCATTGTAGAACCCATTCTGGGTGGAATTCCTTTTGAGGCAGCGCGGCTTTATCCGGGAAGCAAAGCGCAGGATGAAACCAAAACATGGCTCAACACGCAGGTTGCCGCGCCCTTCGTGGTCTTGCATACCGGAGCCCGGAAAGAACTTCGACGCTGGCCGGCAGACCGTTTTGCAGCCCTGGCCGAATGGCTGTTCAGCGAATACAAGTTGGTTGCCGTGCTTCCCGGAAGCGCCGAAGAGCAGGACGAGCTGCAGCAGCTGGCCGAAATGATCCGCACACCCGTGCATCTGTTTCCACAGGAGTTTACACTGAACCACCTCGCGGCGTTATGCGCAGAAGCTGCATTGTTTGTGGGAAATGAAAGCGGACCGCTGCACATAGCCTGCGCGATGAACACCCCGGTGACAGGCATATACGGACCAGGGGTGCGCCATGTGTTTTATCCCTGGTCCACGCGGCATGAGCTGGTGCACCACGTATTGGAATGCAACCCCTGCGACCAGATTCACTGCGTGCAACCGGAGTTTCCCTGTATTCAGCGTGCAAGCCTGGAAGAAGTGAAGCTGGCCGTGAAACAGGTATTGCATTCTGTTGGCTGAAGAAGCAGGATGATAAAATTCCCCAGAAAAAATGAGCAGTCCATTAGGGGTTTCAGCGCCTTATTGTTGTATTTTGAATATCCATTGTTCCGAAGTTATGAGTCATACCCTGGAAGCCCACGATCATTACGTCTACGTGAAAATGACCTCACCCCGGTTTGAGTTTCACGACAACAGCCGCTTTGTTGCATCCCTTACAGAGGCTGCGCACAGCAACCCCAATTTGGTGATTAACTGCGCCAGTATTGAAGAAATCAGCGATGAAGCCCTCTTCCAGGTAAAAGAATTATACAACCGCAACCGCCAACAGGCCGGCATCATTGTAATCAGCGAACTCAATGAATCGCTCATTCCCAAGATGGAAATGATCGGACTGCACTGCATCCCTTCCGATGATGAAGCCGCAGATTATGTGTTTATGGAACAAATTGAACAAGATCTGTTGCGCAGCTTCGACGACAAGGGAGAATGAATCCGCCGTTTGAAGTAACCATACTCGGCTCCAGCTCTGCGTCGCCCACCAAAACCAGACATCATTCTGCACAGTTTGTCAGTTTGGATGGTGCGCATTTTCTGGTTGATTGTGGCGAAGGAACCCAACGTCAGCTCTTGCTGCATGGGATTCGTTTCTCGCGCATTCGCTACATCCTGATCAGCCACCTGCATGGCGATCACTTCTTCGGATTGCCCGGATTGCTCAGCACCATGAACCTTGGCGGGCGCACAGAGCCTTTATGGATTGCGGGTCCCGCCGGACTGCAATTGCTGATGGAACAAATGCTCAGCGCATCGCACGTGGAACTGAACTTCGAGGTGCAGTACCACGATACGAACCCAAATGAATACAGCCTGCTGCTGGAAACGGCACAATGCGCGGTGTACAGCATTCCCCTGGAACACCGGATTCCATGCACCGGTTTTCTATTCAAAGAACAAACCCCGGCGAGACACCTGAACCGTGAAGCCTGTGATGAATACCATATTCCCTACACGGCCTACGACGCATTGCTTGCCGGTGAAGATTTTACCCTGACCGATGGACGTACCATTCCCAACGGGATGCTCACAGAGCCTGGAAGAGCCCCGCGTTGTTACGCCTACATCAGCGATACCATCTATCTGCCTTCCCTGGCTGAACAAATACGCGGAGCCGACCTGCTGTACCACGAAAGCACCTTCATGCACGACCTGCTGGAACGCGCCGTGACCACATTCCATACCACCTCAAAACAGGCGGCCATGCTGGCGCGCGATGCCGGTGTGAAACAATTGCTCATCGGACATTTCTCCGCGCGCTACCGAACCACGGAGGGCTTGCTTTCCGAGGCGCGGGAAGTATTTCCGAACACTGAAGTGGCAGACGAAGGCATTACCTTTCGGTTCTAAACTTTGGCATCCGGATCTGCTTCCGGAATGAATCCGGCCTGTTCAGACAATCGTTCCAGAACTTGTGTTGCTTCAAGGGCATTTTGGGTTCCCACAAGGATGCGTTTGCCATTTTTCAGCACGAGCTGAATGCCGTAATCACCACTCATGGAATAAGCCCTGCTGTTGGCACCCGGCAGCCCGCGAACGCCCCAGCCACCGTATTCGGCGATGGGGCTGTATTTCCGAACCCAGGCGCGCTCCACTTCAGACCAATCTATTTTATACCATCTGCGTTTGAGCGGAAAATACCTGAAAGAAATTCCGGCTGCCGACAACTTCGTTTCCAGCTTCATCATAAATACAAACACTGGAAACAGTAGTAGAAACAACAACACCAGCACCAACATCCATTCGGGTGCACGGTTCTGACCCCAACTGCCCGCGCCGTACCACTGACGCAAGGCCGCATAAACGTACATGAGCATTAAAACGCCCATCAAACCCCATACCCACCAGATGCGCATTTTCTGAATCTCGTAATATTCCCGGGTCTTCATCTTCCGGCAAAGTTCTGTCAGCGTTCAGAAAGCAACACGCTGTGCCTGTCGTTTCTTCATGAGTTTCATCATTTCAAAGACGAACAGCAGCCCTGCCAACACCAGAGGCACCGAAACAAACTGCTGCAAGTTGGGTTGTTCCATCGACAACACCTTCCCGGCTTCAGGCCAAAGCAATACCAAGGCAAGCATACCTCCGGCAAAGCCAAGAATCACCCACAAGGCTTTGTTGCCTTCAGCCAGCACCTGCCAAACGCTGCGCTGGTAAGACAACCCACTGAGAATCAGCAACATGTTCCCCATAATGAGTGCACTAAAAGAATTGGCCCGAATGATTCCCTCGGAATATTCCCGGTAGCTGCTCCAGAAAAACACCACCAAAACGGCAGCCAACAACAACAAGCCATAGCGGATGCTGGCGCCCACCTCCTGCCGCCCGAAGAACCGTTTGCCGGGCTTGGCCGGCGGCCGGTCCATGATGTTGGGTTCTTCACATTCAGATTCGAAAGCAATGGAACAAACCGGATCAATGATCAATTCCATAAACACAATATGCAGCGGCATCAAAAGCACAGGAACCCCTTCCCAAAAGGCGGGAAGCATGGTCAGGGCAATGATCGGCAGATGAATGGCCAGAATATACGTCATGGCTTTGCGCAGGTTGTCGTTGATGCGTCGGCCCAGTCTGATGCCGGCAACAATAGACGTGAAGTTGTCGTCGAGCAACACGAGCGAAGCGGCTTCCCTTGCCACATCAGTACCTTTTCCGCCCATGGCCACGCCAATAGCTGCAGCTTTAAGCGCCGGAGCATCATTCACCCCATCACCGGTCATGGCGACCACCGCTCCCTCGGCCTTCAGTGCCTCCACGATGCGCAACTTCTGACCCGGAACCACGCGTGCGCAAACAGAAACAGCATTCAGACGCTTGCGGAGCTGTGCATCATTCATGGAATCAATTTCAGCACCGCTTAACACCTCATTCCAGCCGGTAATACCGGCATCACGGGCAATGCTGGACGCGGTGATCGGATAATCGCCGGTGATCATGAGCACGCGTATTCCGGCGCGGTGACAATCGTTTACAGCCTGCGGCACCTCTGCACGTACAGGATCTTTCAATCCGGCGAGCCCCAACAATTCGAAGGCAAAATCGCGCTGATGTTCAGGTAAATTGCCTTCAGCATGATTGGCTGAAGCAACGGCTATTACACGCAGGCCATCTGCTGCCATAGCGGCAAGCGCATCTTCCCAGAAAGCACGTTGCGTTTCGTCGTGCAGACATAAATCAAACAGCAGTTCCGGGGCGCCTTTGGCATAAACCTTTTGCGCATTTCCCTCGAGGTACACATGCGACATAACAGGGAAACCATGTTTCAGCGGATATTCTTTCACTACCTGAGGAATAATGACATCGGCAGCCCGGTTATTCCAGGCATCATGGATGGCGTGCTCCATCGGATCGGAAGATGAAGCAGGCGTTGCCCGACGTAAGGCGTGCAACAGCGGTTGGGCCTCCGGATCATGAAAGGAACCTTGTTTTTCCGCAGTGAAGTAACGCTGCAGGCTCATCTTGTTCTGGGTGATGGTTCCCGTTTTATCGGTACAGAGGATGCTTGCCGCGCCCAGGGTTTCAATGGCCGCCGGCTGTCTGGTGAGTACCTGCGATTGCGACAAACGCCAGGCGCCCAGGGCCATAAACACAGTCATCACCACCGGAAACTCCTCGGGCAGGATGGCCATGGCTGCCGAAAGCCCGTGCAGTAACGAGGGAAGAAATGCGGTGCCGTTGGCAAAAAAAAGAAGAACCATCAGGATGCAAATCCCTACCCCAGCCAAACCTAAAACACGAATGAGTTTTTTCAGTTCCAGCTGCAGCGGTGTAGGGCCGGTCTGAATGGCGTTCAGCGAAGCACCAATATGACCAAAGCGTGTTGCAGCGCCTGTATGCGTAACCTCGGCAAAACCGCGTCCGGCAACCATCAGCGTTCCGCTGAACAGCAACTGTTGTTCCGGAGAATCAAGGTGTTTCTGCACCGGCACCGACTCTCCGGTAAGCAGCGATTCATCCACCATGATGCCTGCGCCTTCCAGCAAAACTGCATCTGCGGGAATGCGGTCGCCTTCATGCAGCTCCAGCACATCGCCGCGCACCACCTGATTCCCGGCAATGCGCCTGGGTTTTCCGTCACGCCATACCAAGGCACGGGGTGATGCCAGATTGCGCAGCGCTTCCATTGCGCGTTCCGTGCGTCGGTATTGGATGAAGGTGATGACAATGATCAAGAGCATGCCTGCCAGCATGAGCAGTCCTTCGTGGTAATCACCCCAGGTTATGTAGAGCGCTCCACAAGCAATGAGCAGCAGAAACATGGGTTCTCTGAGCGCTTCTGACGCAATATGCCAAAGGTTTTTGGGACGGGAAGCCGGCAACTCGTTCAAGCCATCCTGCTTCAGCCGTTTTGCTGCCTCTGCCTCGCTGAGTCCGGGATGATGTGCCACAACGGCAAGTTAGTTCATTGAAGTTGGCCCGGCATCTGATTTCTGTCAGCAACAAAGCCAATGATGGCCATTAAATTGCCCATTAAATTTCTAAACTATGAACGGTGCACACATCCATTTAATGTTGAACCACCTGCCGATTGTAGGCATGGTCTTCGCAACCCTGACCCTGCTGGCAGGTTTTCTGTTGAAAAACACAACGGTGAAGCAAACAGCGCTCGGCTTATTCGTGCTTACTGCAATCACCGCCATCCCTGCCTATATCAGTGGCGAAGGCGCCGAAGAAATTGTGGAAGGCATTGCCGGCGTGAGTCATGAAGACATTCACCACCACGAAGACGAAGGAAAGGTGTTCCTCATTGCTTCCATCCTTACCGGAATTCTGGCGCTGGCCACCTTTTGGCTGGAACGCCGCAAGCACAACATGAGCAACATGGCGTATGTGGGTGTGTTCATTGCGGCTGGAGCTTCGCTGCTGATGGGACAAAAAACAGGAACCAGCGGAGGACAGATCAGGCATACTGAAATCAGGCCTGGTGCCGTGCCTGCTGCTGCACCGGAAGGTTCTGAACACAACGAAGACTGATGCTGGGGCAAGCTTGAAGTTACCACACAGCGGATCTGCATCGTGCGTCCTGGTCAGCGGATAAGCTTCAGCAATACAGTGCCCGCATCGGTATGAAACTGCATCCAATAACATCCACGCTTCAATTCGGACAGGTTGAACGCATATTGACCGGAACGGCTCATGAAATCCTGTTTCACCATCTGTCCCTGCGGATTGAACACACGACACAAAACAGATTCCTGCTGCAATCCCCGAACATACACCACGCCGTCCGCACCTGTGGGATTTGGATATACCGCAAGCAGCGGCACAATGGCATGATTGCTTGATGTGCTGCCGCTGCAAAACACCGTGTTCAGACGATCCACCAAAGGCGTGCGTTCAATAGTACCGGGTGTAACCGTGCTTTCAATCATGTCGCCGGAGATTTCCCAGATGATTACGCCCCGCAGGTTTTTGCTGTTCACAAAAAGGGCCTTTTGCTCCATGGATTGTTCATCGTCGTAGGAAACAAAGGTGTTGGCCTGTTTTCCGATTAAATAAGGAACTGCTGCGGTGGAATCCCAGTATGCCTCAAAATTGGGCAAGGCTTTAAGTATATTGTAATACAGTGGAGTTCCTTCATCTGCGGCGAAGTTGACCAAATCGGCATTTCCTGTGCTGGCTGCGTATAAAGCCGGTTTGGTGGCGCTTGTTTGCGAACGACCGTAGAATGCCACACCGGCGGTAATCTTGTTGGCCGGCACGCCTTTCGCCAAGAGGTTGTTCACAGATTCTGAAACGCTAAATCCTGGCTGTCCGGCGGTTTTCACCGGATACAGAGGCGCATTGTGGCTGTTCAGCTTGTCCCAGCTGCCGTAGTAATCATAGCTCATAAGGTTTACGATATCTACCAGGCCGGTTACCGCACTCCATTCCACATCAAGCATGCGCGCCGGCGCGGCGCCTACGGCAATGGTGAGCATGAGTTCCACACTGCGGCGAGATTCCAGGGCATCGAGGGAATCACGCACCTGGCGCAGCAGAATCGTGAAATTCTGTTTTTCGGTATTACCGGAAGGATATTCCCAATCCACATCCACACCGTCCAGCCCGTACAACTCAACCATTTGCACGCAGTCGTGGGCAAATTTGGCTCTGTACGCGGCGTTTGCTGCAATGCCCGGGAAATTGGCAGAATAGGTCCAGCCGCCTACGGAAACCAGTAGTTTGCAGCCGCCCTGATGCGCATAGTCGCTCAAACGCTGATTGGGCTGATGGTAGGCGGGATTTCCAAAGTCGTACTGCGTATCATAACCCGCCGGAGCTGTTGCCCAGTTGATTGGGCCCAACAGTTGGTTCTTGTCGCCCCAGGGATCTGAAATCTTGATGCTGCCATCGCTTTGGGGCTGGAAGAAGGCATAGTTCAGGATGGAGTATTTCTTGTACGGAACCGATTTTGGATTCATCAGTTTATTCCGGTCGTACCATTGCCAGCCGGCGTAATAACCTACCACTTCGCGGCAGGTGTTTTGGGCTTCAGCAAAAACCGGAACAAGCAAGCACGCAGCACTCAGGAGTCTTTTCTTTAGTTTCCTCATGGTTCAAACAGATTGAAATCCATCAATGTGTTGGGAATGTAACACATTAATTTCGTTTTCAAACGAAAGACCTGAGCAACGCAGTGCGTCGGTTGGAAAGCTTTGCGAACCTGTGCGCAGTTTAATATTTAACGATGCTCACTTGAAACGGGATGCCCTGGAACCTTGCAGTAACGGTATAGACACCAGGACTCAGGTCATGCGTGTCGAGTATTCGATCTGAAGCATGCAGGTAGGTCATGAAGCGACCACACCCATCATACACCCGAAAACCATCATCCGGATCTTGAGCACTGGTTCTAATGATGGCCACAGTCTGAACCGGATTTGGATAAATGACAAATCCACGATCGCTGGCCCGGATATCCGCAGAAGCAGTACCCATGGACATTTCATGGGCACCTATATCTGCCGCAAGCCCAGTTCCACGCGCATTGCCGAAGAAATCTCGCGTTCCGGGAGCAATGCCTGCGAATGCAGATAAATCTATGGCTGCGTTTATTGCAGGACTGCTGCTTTGAAGACGGAAGGCATCCAGGAATTGAGGTGCCAGTGGCGCAACTGTAAGCGGTTGTTTATTGATATTGGTCAATAAAGGATCGGCCTCCAGCCCTGTGTTTGCTGTTCCATTTTTCTCACAAAAAACACCTGCACTACGGAAATCAGCCAAAGAATTCCGTGCTCCACCGTAAAAAAAGCCGGCGGCACTTCCGTTCCCCCAATACAGGTTACCTATAAACTTTGGATTTTGGGTCGTAAACACCGCAGGAACATGGATCATCCGAATGCCGCCGGTGCTCGAGAATATATTGTTATAGCAGGCTACATTGGCCATAGAACTGCCGTAGTCAGTCATTTGAAATACAGAAAACTCAGGCGTTTTATTCAGGGCTGAAGGGGTCACATGCACTGTGTTGTGATAGAACTTCAATCCATCCCAAGATGTTGCAGGTGCGGTAAAAAGAGTAATCGGACTGTTGTTCGTGCGTGCATCGTTCACGCTGATGTTGTACCGCACAACATTATTCCCCCAGGGTCGCGCACCGGAGAAATTTCCCAACAGGAAACCGGCGCCATCATTGTCATGCGCGAAGTTGTATTGTAGCCAAGAATTGGTAACGCCTCCATCCAGATCAAAGCCCAACCCGTCACAACCGGAACCAGAACCGGAGCGATTATGATGACTTTCGCAATATTGGATGGTAACGCGATTCGCAGACCAGACCCAAATGCCTCCCGGACCACCGCAAGCCGTATTTCCACCGCCGTTTTCATACGCCTCACAACGTTCTATCAAGGCCGAATCTACTTGCGACAATACAATACCACTGCCTTTGTGGGTGGCCGCAGCATACCCCGTAATATTAAACACTTTGGTATTGGTGATGCGGAAATTGAAATGTTGATAGTACCTCACCGTTTGGTCATCATATCCAATACTCACTATTCCATTTTCCCGGCAGTGATGCACCGAACAGCTGTCTATGAATACATTGCTGAATCCCCCTTTAACGGAGGTATTCCATTCCGACATGAATTGAATGCCACAAAAACCAAAACCACTTACTTCCACCTGCCTGATTTGAATATTGCTCAGATATCCCGATGATTTATTGGTATAGCATTGAATACCATCCACATTTTTTTGGGTTCCATTCCCCGGCCCTGAGAAGATCAGATTACGAATGATAATCCCTTGTGTATTTGAGGCCTTGAATCCGCAAAGTGCCGTCGAAGTTGTTTTTATCGTAGCTTTTCCCGTGCCATAAGTGGCAAACTCAATGGGTTTTGATGGGTCATTGCCATCATTCTGATCAATTTGGATGTTGCCTGTGAACGTTTTTCCTCCTTCAAACAGAATCTTGTCTCCGGGATTAAAAGTTGCTGCATTCACCTTGTCCAAAGAGGTCCAGGCTGTAGCCAGCGATAAACCATCTGTATTATTTCCAGTTGTATTTACGTAATACGTTTTACTCCCCGCGGCACTTGGTTCGTTCATTAAATGAATCAATCCATGTGCATACCATCTTGCCAAATAATCATTTGGATGCAGCGCGTTTGAAGTACAATGAATCACACCTTTCCGGCGGTAAATGGAATCACTCAGGGTAGTCATATCAAAAAGGGCAACACCGGAGGTTTCCAATGATTTCAATTCATTCAGAAAACCATACATGGCTGTGGCACCATTTGAAGGCGCGCCGGTGCCCGTCACATCCGGCAACATATTGCCAATGAGTATAAATTCGGCATCGGGACAGTCGGTTTTGATTTTTTGGATGGCGGAAGCCATGCTGTTGCGAAAAGCGGTATTACTTGTAAACCAAATATCATTCATTCCCATATCCAACAACACCAAATCCGGCTTATTGGGATTCACCATGGCTTTGCAGTATTGGTCCACCCATGCGGCAGTTTTACCACCACAAGAACCATTAATATTCGTAATGGCTGAACCATATTTCCGGCTCAACTCATCACAAAACAAGTCAATATAGCTATGCATGTATGGCTTGGTTACCGGAAAATTCTTGGTATCTCCGGCAAAACCACTCACATTCAGACCGGCCGTGATGCTCATGCCGTAGGCCTGAACAACAAGTGCTTGTTTAGCCTTCAGCTTTGACATGGTTTTGGGCAACATATTGCCTTTGGCTGCCAGCAATGCACTCCCCTTCCAGTCGCTGCGATCCGGAATATAGGTAACGCATGTCCATGAGGTGGGCTTGGTATTCATGAGTTTATTTTGGCCAAGCTTCAGTTCCACCGTTGCAGAAACCGCCGTGCTTAACTGTGTGATAACCCTTCCATTCACCGAGTAGTCTTTGCCGGAGATGAAGGTTTGTGAAAAATCGTAATTCGTCACTGAAAGCACCTTGGCCGGCTTAAACATGAGATTTGCTTTGGCATTCACGCCATTCAGCAGCACCAGTTCATTAAAAATGGTATCGGCATTCCAGAACGGTTGGATGTACTGCCTCATATTACACGTGGGCTGATTGGCGGAGTAATTAGGGAACTCATAATAGCCCCCGCTTACCGGATTCACCAACACCCATGCAGCCTTTGCGGGGCTTGCAGACCAGGAAGCTTCGGTTGCATCTACCGTTAACAGTACGTTGTTTGAAGCGTCATAAAAGGTGCAACTTCCTCCGGCATAATAAATGGTATTTGGTTTTGCGGGCACGGATCCGGCAGGTGGTTGGGCATAAAGTCCCAAACCAAGCAACATGGCAGTTATTGTCAGGCTCTTTTTTATGCTACTCATGATACAAATGTTCACGATTACCGAGGAAATTGCACACGATGCAGCGTTGCAATTTTGTTGCAAACAAAGCCGCTGCATGAACGCTACCCAAAAAAATCGGGTGGCAACTTTTTGCGCAATCTCGACTTTGTGGAACGGACAGCCGATACTCCGACACCCAGCATATCGGCAATTTCTTTATTGCCCAGATGTAACCTATTGAGGGCCAAATACCTGAGTTCTGCCGGCGTAATTTCCGGAATAAGCATGCTCACCTTATGCAGATAACCTTCATAAGTCGTTTCAAATAATGCCATGAAACGCTGCCAATCATCTTCAGTAATGATTCGCGCGCCGCGCAAACGATCCATTGGAAGCAAATCAGAGTCCTCAGATTTTGCCTGCAACTCCCATAAGCTATCCTTTCTCAGTTGCGCCAATTCAAGATTTCTTTGCTGCATGAGCAGCATCAGTTCATTCATGCGAAGGCGGATTGCTTCCATTTCCAGCTGAACCTTTTCCCGCTCCAGTTCAGACAAGCGCTTTCCTTGTACGGCACGCTGTTTTTGTTTGTTTATAAGCACCAGGACAGACGACAGAACCAGTACCAGGATGACGGCAGCAGAGCCCCACAGGATGTTCTTATTCCTATGCATTAATTTCTGCTCATGGAGTATAAAGCTGTAACGCTCTTGTTCCAGCTGCATTTGCGCTTTACTGACATCGGCCAGCTCGCGTTTCTTTTCTGCCAGAACACCATAATAATTGCAAGAATCTGTGAACATCAGGGCCGCTTTCAGATTTCCCAATTCTCTGGAACAGGAAGCCGCAATTTTGAAGAACAACTCTTTATGCTCCGCTGTTCCGGCCAGATTCACTTGCTGCTTAAGAACCGCTGTATTCAAATACTTCATTGCACTTGCTGCCGACTTTTTTCGCAACAATGAGGCCTGCTCCAGTTTAAAAAGAATGGCATTATCAATAATTCCATACTTCGTACAAGTGTCGGCTGCCTCTTGTAAGTATTTCTGGGCCTGAACATCCATTCCTCTGCCGGCGAGCACCATCCCAAGATGACCTTTCGAAATCGCCTGCCAACCCGAATAACCTAAGCGTCCGGCGAGCATTCTGTTCTCTTCAAAACACCTTTGTGCCTTCTCCCATTGAGCCTCATCCCGATATAAAACACCCAGCAACTGATTCACATATATACATTCTAATTCTGTTCCCTTTACTTCTGATGCAAGCAGTGCATATTTCATCGCTGTAAGCGGAGAAGCCAGTTTAGAGTATTCCAATGCCAGCGTGTATAAGGCATACTTTTTATAAGGAAACTCCTGCACTTGCAGATTTTTATAAAGTTCGAATGCTTTTATGGCATAATACATCTGCTTCCCGAGCTGCTTTTTATTGCTGAAATAGAATGATAAATCCTGATAAGGTTGAATTTCAGCATATTTGAATCCCAGCCCTGTTGCTTCTTTTGCAAGCCTTACTGTATTGGCTACAGCCTCTTCTTCAGAAAGCCTGGAATATTGAAGCAGATGGGAATGAAGCGTTACCCTTGCAAAAAGAGCTGCCTTTTGATCGCCCGCCTGAATAGCTGCTTTGGCAAACTGATCGATAATCGCCTTGCGCTGCCGTAGATCACTTGATTTGAAACTGCCATCCTGGTTGCGCAACTGCCCGTGAAACCAACGGATCATGGCCGTAATCCTTTGTGGATAATCGCACTGAAAGACTTCTGAAAGTTCGGTCATTGCCTGCGCTCCTGCTGTTGCTGCGTATATCAGAAATGCACCGAGGAGCAGTTGTTTTTTCCAAAGCTGAATCATCAATGACAAAAAGCCTCCGGAGTTTAGTGTTGTTAACTATTCATCACACTGCCGCCGTTGATGTCCAGCGCTTGTCCGGTGATGCTGCGCTGGCGAAGCAGGTAGGCGCTGAGTTCTGCAATTTCTTCCGGCTGACTCATTTTGCCCAAAGGCACAGATTTCATGGCCAAATCGTGGAAGGCTTCTACTGTAATGCCTAAATGCGCTGCCAGTCCTTCCATGCCCTCGCGCGACATATCGGTGGCAACCCAACCCGGACAAATGGCGTTCACCAGGATGTTTCGGGGCGCAAGCTCCACCGCCCAGCTGCGCATCAGGCCCAGAAGTCCGGCTTTGCTGGCGCAATACGCCGTATATCCAGCCACACCCAATCGCGCCAATACGCTGCTGGTCATCAGCACGTACGCCGGCTGCTCGGGCGTAGCATTCATTATTGGCAGAAAGGCCTGAACCAGTTCATAGGTGCCGCCAAGGTTGGTGCTGATGATATCGTCCCAGCGATCGTCCGGACCATAATGGTTCTCGCCACCCAATCCCGCGTTGGCAATGACCGCACGGATTGGAAAACCTGACCACTGCGCAGCAAGCTGTTGCATGGATGCGCGGTTGCGCACATCGGCACCGGCCACTACATGACCGCTGCCTTCCAACAGCGATAAGGTTGCCTGCAACGCTTCTTCACGCCTGCCCAGCAACAAACACTGCCAGCCATCCCGTGCCAGTTGCAGTGCCATGGCTCTTCCAATGCCACTGCCGGCTCCGCTGATGACTACCGCGCCACGGCTCATGCCTCAGGATTTTTTGGTCCTTCGTTCCGTGGTGGGCGCTCCTCGTTTCGCGGCGGACGTTGATCGTTGCGCGGCGGACGGTTGTCTGTACGCGGTGGGCGCTGTTCGTTCCGCGGTGGGCGGTTGTCGGGGCGCGGTGGGCGCTGCTCGTTTCGCGGCGGGCGGTTGTCAGGGCGCGGTGGGCGCTGTTCGTTCCGCGGCGGGCGGTTGTCGGGGCGCGGTGGGCGCTGTTCGTTCCGCGGCGGGCGGTTGTCGGGGCGCGGCGGGCGCTGCTCGTTGCGAGCGGGTCGATTTTGTGTTCCGGTACCGCGTGATTTATCACCATCCCTTTGCTGAGGGCCACGGTTTTGGCCACGGTCGCCACCGCGTTGCCTGTTTCCTTTTTTCTCTTTTTCCTTGCGGGAAAGCTGCTCGCGCACTGATTTTTCGAAGGCCGCCTCATCGTCTTCAGCCGCACGTTCTTCGGTAGTAACGCGCTCCAAGATGGCTGCTGCGGGCGCAAGATCGCTGAGGGATGCAACCTTTTCGCCCCTGCCGTTGGCTTCCATCAGTTCTCGAACCTGTTGCACGGGCAAAGCCACCCAGTTTTGATCTTCTTCATAACAGAACCAGATCATCCGCTTCAGCACATCGGTTTTCTGAGACAGCGCCAAGCCATTCACCGTATCCAATTTGATGGTTTTGGCCTTCGGAAACTCGCTCAGCGCCTCCATGTAGTTGTCGAGTTCAAAGTTCAGGCAGCACTTCAGCCTGCCGCATTGTCCGCTGAGTTTCAAAGTGTTGATGCTGAGGTTTTGGTAGCGCGCGGCAGTTACATTCACCTGACGGAAATCCGTGAGCCAGGTACTGCAACACAGTTCTCTGCCACAGGAACCAACGCCGCCCAGCCGGGAAGCTTCCTGGCGGTAGCCGATGTGACGCATTTCAATCTTCACCTTAAAGGTTTCTGCATAACGACGGATCAACTCGCGGAAATCCACCCTTTGTTCTGCGGTATAGAAAAACGTAGCTTTTTTTCCATCGGCCTGAAACTCCATATCGCTGATTTTCATGGCCAACTTCAGTTCCATGCTGATGCCGCGGGCCGTTTCCAGGGTTTCGTTTTCTTTGTCTTTCAGCTCCTTGTATCGCTCCATTTCGCGTTCACCGGGAACCCGGAGGATGTTGCGCATCTCAGGATGGTTTTCTTCCACGCCGTATTTCTTCAGCTGAAGCCGCACCAGTTCACCTTTCAGGGAAACCATGCCGATGTCATATCCATGCGCGCCTTCCACCACTACATAATCGCCGGTGTATAAGGGCAGTTGATCTACATTTCGGTAAAACTCCTTGCGGCTTCCTTTAAACCGCACTTCTACGATGTTGAACGGGACATAGTCTTCAGGAAGTTCCATATCCTTCAGCCAATCGTACACATTTAATTTATTGCAGCCATCCGTGCCGCAGGTGCCGTTATTCCGACAACCTTTGGGCGAACAGCCGCCTCCTTTGGTACCACATGAGGAACAGCTCATATTTAAAAATAGTGTGAATAGTTTGACTGCGAAAGTACAAAAGCCGGCCCGTAATCGTGTATGGCCAAGATGTCCCATTAATCACGAACTTTGCGCCCTCGGCATGGATACTTCACCAAATCAACACATCATACATCCTTATTTGCGCCTTAGCGGACTTGAACCTTTTGTATTAACGCCGCTAACCAATTTTGTCAACATCGGAGAACGTACCAACGTTACCGGAAGCCGCAAATTTGCGAAGCTGATTCTGGCCGGCGACTATAACGCAGCGCTGGATGTTGCGCGGCAACAAGTAGAAAACGGCGCCCAGGTGATCGACGTGAACATGGATGAAGGCATGCTTGACGGTGCGCAGGCGATGACCACCTTCCTCAACCTCATGGCGGCCGAACCGGACATCAGCAGGGTTCCCGTGATGATCGACAGCTCCAAATGGGAAGTTCTGGAAGCCGGCCTGAAATGTTTGCAAGGCAAGGGCATTGTAAACTCCATCAGCCTGAAAGACGGTGAAGAAGAATTCATCCGCAGGGCCAACCTGATCCGCCGTTACGGAGCTGCCGTGGTAGTGATGGCCTTCGACGAACAAGGGCAAGCCGACAGCTATGAACGCCGCATCGCCATCTGCGAACGCAGTTATAAAATCCTCACTGAAAAAATCCAATTCCCGGCCTGGGACATCATTTTCGATCCGAATATTCTTACCGTAGCCACGGGTATAGAAGAGCACAACAATTACGCGGTTGACTTTATCAACGCCACTTCGTGGATCAAGCAAAACCTGCCTTACGCCCGTGTTTCCGGGGGTGTTTCCAATATTTCCTTCAGCTTCCGTGGCAATGATGTGGTGCGCGAAGCCATGCACAGCGCCTTCCTGTATCATGCCATACGGGCCGGCCTCGACATGGGCATTGTGAATGCGGGCATGATTGAGGTGTATGAAGAAATTCCAAAAAACCTGCTTGAAGCAGTAGAAGATGTGCTGCTGAACCGCAGGCCCGATGCTACCGAACGCCTGGTGGGGCTGGCAGATTCCTTCAAAGGAAAGAAAGAAGAAAAAACCGAAGACCTGGCCTGGCGCAACACAGCGGTGGAAGAGCGCCTGAAGCACGCACTCATCAAGGGCATAGACGCCTTTGTGGCCGACGATACCGAAGAAGCACGTCAGAAATACGGCGCACCGCTGCAGGTGATTGAAGGCCCGCTGATGGATGGCATGAATGTGGTTGGCGACCTGTTTGGCGCAGGAAAGATGTTCCTTCCGCAGGTGGTGAAAAGCGCCCGCGTGATGAAGAAAGCCGTTGCATATCTGGAGCCATTCCTGCAGGCCGCCAAGGATGCTGCCATGGCCGAAACCGGAACGGCGGCAAAAGGAAAAGGAAGAATATTGTTGGCCACTGTGAAAGGCGATGTGCACGACATTGGCAAAAACATCGTGGGCGTGGTGCTGGCCTGCAACAACTACGAAATCAAAGACATTGGCGTGATGGTTCCCGCCGAGCGCATCCTGCAGGAGGCCCGCGAATGGGGCGCCGACCTGATCGGACTGAGCGGTTTGATTACGCCCAGCCTGGACGAAATGGTTTATGTGGCTTCCGAAATGGAACGCCTGGGCATGAAACAGCCGCTGCTTATTGGCGGAGCAACCACCAGCAGGGTGCATACTGCAGTAAAAATTGCACCTAAGTACAGCGGCCCGGTGGTGCATGTGCTGGATGCCAGCCGCAGCGTTCCCGTAGCAGGCAATCTGCTGAGCGATGAACATGCTTCCGGCTTCTCCCAAAACATCAAAAATGAATACACCAAACTGGCTGAAGATCATGCACGCAGGCAGGAAGACAAAAACCTGCTGAGCTATGAAGCAGCAAAGGCGCAAGCCTTGCAGGCAGACTTCAGCCCGGAACACATAGCTGTTCCTGCCTTTACAGGCAATAAGGTACTTCTGGATTATCCTTTGGAAGAACTGCGCGAAACCATTGACTGGACTCCGTTCTTCCAAACCTGGGAACTGGCCGGGAAATATCCCGAAATCCTGACTGATCCGGTGGTGGGCGCAGAGGCAAGCAGGTTGTTTGAAGATGCCAACCGCATGCTCGACGACATCATCAGCCAAAAAAAGTTGCGCGCCCACGGTTGCTTCTTCATCCTTCCGGCAAAACGCAATGGCGAAGATGTAACGGTTTTCAGCACCGAAAACCCCAATCAGAAACTGGCCGAATTTCACTTCCTGCGCCAGCAGCGCAAAATGAGCGCGGGCGTTCCCAACCTCAGCCTTGCCGATTTTATTTCGCCGGAAGGTGATTACCTCGGCGGCTTTGCCGTGACGGCCGGTATCGGGCTGGATCAAATGGTTGCAGCTTATGAGGCGGACCATGATGATTACCACAGCATCCTGGCCAAAGCACTGGCCGATCGTTTGGCGGAAGCATTTGCCGAAACCCTGCACCGGCGTGTGCGCACCGAGTTCTGGGGCTATGCACCCGATGAGCAGCTGAGCAACCTAGAACTCATCAGGGAACACTACCGAGGCATTCGCCCCGCACCCGGTTATCCCGCCTGCCCGGAACATACGGAAAAGAGCACGCTGTTTACCTTGCTTCAAGCCACAGAAACCTGCGGCATTCAACTTACGGAAAGCATGGCCATGATGCCGGCAGCTTCAGTAAGCGGCTGGTATTTTGCCCATCCTGAAGCACGTTACTTTGGCCTCGGTAAAATTGGCAAAGACCAGGTTCAGGATTATGCCCGCCGCAAAGGCTGGACTTTGGAGGAAGCAGAGCGCTGGCTCAGTCCGGTTTTGGCTTATTGATGCCGCCCTTGTAAGGCTTGGATTCCGGGCCTCCGCCTGTCCGCGCAAAAGTTGATTTGAGTAATTGTGCAATCATGCACTGTAGATATATTTGTGTTTATGGAAACAACTCAAGATGACCTTTTAAAACAAGTGGCTTATGTTAAATTAGGAGATAAAGTGAAGCGTATCCGAGAGATGAAGGGCATGAAACAGGAAAGCGTGGCACGCGAACTTGGTCTGAGCACCGGCGGTTATGGGCGCATTGAACGCGGGGAAACCTCCCTGTCTTTAGACCGTCTGGAAAAAATAGCCCGCGCCCTTGATGTGTCTGCGATGGACATCCTGCGGTATGACGACAGCATCGTGTACAACATCAATACCATGAACAGCTCCGCACCCAACGGCATCGTTCATAACTATACCCTGAATGAAGAGGAACGTCGCCTGCTGGTGGACCAAATCAAAACACTCAACAACCTGTTGAACAGCCAAGCTGCGCTGATTGATTCACTGATGAAAAAACAGGCCCGATAACAAACAAAAAAACCGGCTTGAGGCCGGTTTTTTTGTTTGTGGTTCTTGTTACAATCGCACCAACTTACCCTGAACGTGCAATAGCTTACCAAGCACTTCCACCTGATAAGTTCCGGGAGAAAGCGATTTTAAATCCATGGCAAAGGGCCGGCCGGGTAGCCATTCCTGTTGATGTACGGCCACACCCAGCATATTGTACACCTGAACGGTACAAGACTCTTTCATTCCTTCCCATTGTAAAAACACCAAACCGGTGCTGGGATTGGGGAACAGCATGATTCCCATGTCGGACAAAGAAGTGATTCCTGATCCGGACTGGGTTGCTGCCTGATGATAGCCCTGTTGATACAGCACGCCGGCAGCCGTTGCCGACTGAACTACGGTTTCGCCGATGGTCCAGTCAACCTGCAGGGTTCCTGAAACACCCGAACCCGCACTTGCAATGACTTGACGTTCTACCACCTGTGCATCGACAGCAGGAACCGCGAGGATTGCTGTGAGCATCCATAAAACCGTTTTCATCAGTGTGCGATTTTAGTTGCCGGAGCCGCAATTCCATCCCGGTTTTGGTAGTGGATGCCTTTGTTTACAGGCTGTCCGTACAGTTCAGGATGCAGGTATTTTCCGCGTGCATTGGGTTCTTTGGCGCGCTCAGGAACAAACCTGTTGGCCTTTGCCCAAGGGTCATTACGAACACCGGTCACCTGCCAGCTCACCTCTGTATTTGGCTTATCTGTGCGGATCTTAAACTTGTTGCCGTCGATTTTTTCGCTCACAATAGCCTGCGCGAAATCGGGACCTACTACAGTAAGCTGATAGCGGAACTCCATATTCAGGGATTCGAAGTAGTCGGGCAGCTGAACGGTGGCAAAACCTTGCGCATCGGTGGTGATGTTTCCGTTGTAGATGTTCATCATGTCCGGGCTTTCTACAAAGCTGTGGATGAGGTATTTGTTCTCCGGATCTTGTGGGTGGTCAATCTGGAAGGTACCGCCCGATTTGCTCAGTGTTCCTGTAACGGTTACGTTGCCACTAAAATAGCCGGCGTAGTTGGTTGCACCATTGGTAGCAGAAGCATAAATGCCGTAATTGCTTGCAGATGAATTTGTGGGTGAAGCATCAAAATAGCCTGCCATGCTTGCGGCAGCCGCGGTTCCGGAAATAGCGGTGTACAATCCGTAGTTGCCATTGGTTGAATTGGTGGTCGCTGTCATTCCTGTAAACATGCCCACGCCAAACACATAACCGCTGGTCACGGAATTATAAATGCCGTAGTTCCTTTTTCCGGTAAGGCCCGGAGCTGTTGATTCAAACAAGGCGCCCACGTTGAACGTACCAGAGTTTCCGGCAATACCGGCCACACCGGCGTTAAACGAAGCAGAACCTCTGCCATATCCCAAAAGACCTGGCATGGCCACACCTGTGGCGGTGGTATCACCTACGCCATATACGGGCGTGCTGAAGTAGTAAGCGGATTGCGGAATGTCAATGACGCCGCGGCCATTGCCTATTACGTGTAATTTACCCTGCGGGAAGGTACCGCCAATGGAAACACCGCGCGAAGTGATGCGCATGCGCTCGGTGGCACCGGTGGCAAAGCCAATGGAATCGGCAGTATTCAAGATCAATGAACCTGCAGCGCTGTTGTTCAGGATGCCCAAATCTTTGCCGGGCCATCCTGCAACCGTACCTGTGGCAGATGAACCATAACGGAACAAATCCATATTGGCGCCCGAGCCCCCGAGTTTCAAACCTGCATGGCCTGTTGAAGCACCCGTTTGGGCGCGTATTTCTGTGTTACCGGTAGATTGATATACATCTAATGTTGTAGCCGGAGCCGTAGTTCCTATGCCCACATTGGCCGTATTGTTGTTGTGGATGTTGTTGCCACTGGTAGTCCAAACGCTGTTGATGGCGCCGCTGTTGATGGTGATGCCTGTGCCTCCGGTAAGTACGGTATTGTCGTCGGCTGATGGCACCCAGTTGGTTCCATTCCATTTCAGCACCTGTCCGTTATTGGCTCCGCCGGCTGTAATCTGGGAAGGATTAAAGGAAGTAGGACCGTCGGTAGAAGGCACCCAGTTTGTTCCGTTCCATTTCAATACCTGTCCGTTGCTCGCACCGTCAGAAGTAAGTTGTGAAGGTGCCAGACTGGTAACACCAATCGAAGAAGGCACCCAGTTGGTTCCGTTCCATTTCAGCACCTGCCCGTTGGCTGCGCCGTCCTGGGTAAGCTGAGATGGTGCCAGGCTGTTGGGACCGTCGTTGGAAGGCACC
>JBIKKI010000030.1:0-20944 GCA_044360435.1 Bacteroidia bacterium | reverse complement strand
TTCTTCGCACAAACACTAAACCGGGATAAACTGCTTGCACAACTCGGAGCGCATAAAAAAAGCCACAGAAACTCATTCAAAAGCGCTAAATCACTTTTGTTGGGCTCCCCGGTGTAAGTGTTTGTAGCTCATTCTTCGCACAAACACTAAACCGGGATAAACTTCTCGCCCAACTCGGAGCGCATAAAAAAAGCCACCGTATGGTGGCTTGTGCTCCCCGAGTTGGGCTCGAACCAACGACCTAGCGGTTAACAGCCGCTCGCTCTAACCAGCTGAGCTATCGAGGAGTATCCCTTGGAAGGGGCTGCAAAAATAAAATTTTCTTCTTCAAAAAGAAATTTTTTTCAAAAAGCTATAGCAATCTCTGTTTACCGTACAGGATTGCCGGAAATACCGGAATTTTGTTCCCTATGTCAATACTCGTAGTTGGGAGCATGGCCTTCGACGGCATCGAAACTCCCTTTGGCAGTACCGACCGCATTGTTGGCGGCGCCGCTTCTTACATCAGCCTGGCCTCATCCCTGCTCCATGAACATGTGAACCTGGTAGCTGTGGTGGGCGAAGATTTCCCGCAATCTTTTGTTGAAACGCTGAAAAATCGTGGCGTGAACACCTCCGGGCTTCAGGTGAAACAAGGTGAAAAGTCTTTCTATTGGAAAGGCCGTTACCACCTCGACATGAATACCCGCGATACCCTCGCAACAGAACTGAATGTGCTGGGCAGCTTCGACCCCATTCTCCCTGAAAACTACCAAAACAGCCGCTACATCATGTTGGGCAACCTCAGCCCAAAAGTGCAAAGCACAGTCATTGAAAGGCTGAACCAAAAACCCGAACTTGTGGTGATGGACACCATGAACTTCTGGATGGAAAGCGCCATGGACGACCTGCGCCACACGCTTACCCTCACCGATGTACTGACCATCAACGACGAAGAAGCGCGTCAGCTTTCCGGTGAATACTCGCTGGTGAAAGCGGCCAAAGTAATCCGAAATATGGGGCCGCGCATCCTGGTGATTAAAAAAGGAGAACATGGCGCCCTGCTGTTTCATGGCGATGACATCTTTTTTTGCCCTGCACTTCCGCTGGAAGAAGTATTCGACCCTACCGGCGCCGGTGATACGTTCGCCGGTGGCTTCATCGGCTACATTGCACGTCACGGCAAAACAGATTTCGACACCATGCGCAAGGCCATCGTACATGGCAGCGCCCTGGCGAGTTTCTGTGTAGAAAAGTTTGGTCCGGAACGCCTGATGGAAATCAGCGAACAAGACCTCGCAGATCGCGTAGGCCGCTTCGAGCAATTGTCCAGATTCTGATGAATATCCGCATCCTGCCCGGCATCCTGGCGCTGCTGTTGTTGCATTCCTGCGGTCTGTTCAGAAACAGGGACGAAGACTTTTTCATTCCCGATTACGAAGAAGAATACAGCAGTGAACTTCAGGAATCAGCGCAGCCATATCGTTCGGCAGCACCAAGGCCATGGTTGCTGGTACATACCCGCCTCGAACTGGATGTTGACATTCCGGGAGAACGCGTAAGCGGCATTGCCAGGCTTCGCCTCACTGCCTTCGCCAAAACTCGTGATTCGCTGGTGCTGGATGCAAAAAAAATGGTCATAGAAAGCGTGCACCTCAGCACAGATCCTCCACGCCCGCTGGTATATCGCCAAAATAACGACACCACCAAATGCACGGTGTATTTCCAGGAACCGGCACGCGCCGGTGATACCGTGGTGATTGAACTTCGCTACCGTACGCTGCCAAAAACAAGTGTCAAGGAGCCTTGGGGCGCCATCACCTCCGATCAGGGTATTTACTTTATCGACCCCCGCAGCGAAGACCCTGATGTACCTACACAGGTGTGGACGCAGGGCGAAACGGAAAGCAACAGCCATTGGTTTCCCACCTTGGATGCGCCGAACCAAAAAACTACCCAATGGATCAGCCTGCGCTTCCCGGATTCATTGGTGAGCCTTTCCAATGGAAGCCTCGTGTACAGCACCAAAAATGGGGATGGAACGCGCACAGATGTCTGGCAACAGGAACAACCCCACGCCCCTTACCTGGCCATGGTTGCCATTGGCAACTGGAACATCACCAAGGATTCCCGGAGCGAAGACCTGCCGGTGCGTTATTATACCGAACCCGACTATGCCCGCCATGCCAAAATGGTGTTTGGCAACACTCCGGAAATGATTGATTTCTTCGGAAAAATTACCGGTGTGGCATATCCCTGGGAGAAATACGATCAGGTGGTGGTGCGCGATTTTGTAAGCGGAGCCATGGAAAATACCGGCGCCGTGGTGCACAACATGCGCCTGCAGCACGATGAACGGAAACACCTCGACGAAACCGAGGAAGATTACATCTCACACGAACTCTTCCACCACTGGTTTGGCGACCTGGTTACCTGCGAAAGTTGGGCCAACCTGGTGCTAAATGAAGGCTTTGCCACTTACGGAGAATATCTGTGGCGGGAACACAAATACGGAAAGGATTATGCCGATGAACTGCTCGAACAGTGGCGTATGCAGTCATGGCACGCCCACGTGTTGGGTGATGACAAGGCTTCGGTGGTGAACTACTTCTACCGAAACCCTGACGCCATGTTCAATGCGAACAGCTACCAGAAGGGCGCTTTGATCCTGCATCACCTGCGCGGATATCTCGGCGATGAACAATTCTTTTCCGGAATAAAGCGCTACCTCACGCAGCACGCTTATGGCACCGCCGAACTGGATGACCTTAGGATGGCCTATGAAGCCGTGAGCGGTGAGGACCTGCACTGGTTTTTCGATCGGTGGTACCTGCAACCAAGCCACTTCCGTCTTCAGGTTTATGGAATTCATGTTTCAGAAGAAAAGCACTTGTTGCTCAGCTTTAGCCTGAATGACAACAGCGAAATTTCTGCTGATGCATTAAAGATTCCGCTTTCGGTTTGGACAGGCAAAGGTTCCAAGATTCAAAAACATGCGCTGATGCTGGATTGGGAACACCTGAACAGCAACGGGAACTTTGAATTTAAAATCCCGTTGGAAGAAAAACCCGACTGGTGGATTGCTGATGGCGACGGTCACCTTCCTGTGTTGATCGATATCACGCCTGTCAGACCGGCAGATTCTGCCTCGCTTCTGGGAATGCTTCCGCTGTTTGATCGTTTGCGCTATGCGCCCGATGCCTGGATGCGTGTTGCTGCCATTGAACAGGTTTCCATTGAAGATTTTGACGGTGCTGATACGGCATTGCTGCCATCGTTCTTCCTGACAGGCCTGAAAGACCGCAGCGCCTGGGTGCGCGCCACCACCCTGGAAAACAGCCTGAACGTGAGTCACAACCAAAATGGGATTATTGATTTATTGCTTCCCAGGGTGAAAGAATTGGCATTCAATGATCCATTGCGCAGCGCCCGCGTCGCAGCAGTGCATTGGCTGAGCCGCTGCGTGGACTTCTACAAGCCTGAAATGTCATTCGACCCGCTGTTCATTGCCCTGACACAGGATTCCAGCATTGAATTATCCCTGGCTGCGATGAACGCCATCAAAGACAGCGCCACTGCGGTGCAGTATGCCCGCGCCGGTATGATGCATCCTTATCCGGAAATAGCATTAGCCTGGACGCGAAGGTTGTTTGAACTGCTGCCAGAAAATTCAGAAGCTCCTTATCTGAAGGAATTGCTGCGCAACGAATTTGTGCCTAAATCCACCAGGATCAGCGAAATGGTTTCCTACATCGGCTACCTGAAATCGAACAATGCACTGGAACTGATTGACTACTTCGAAACCTGGCTGTTGGAAGAAGCGCAAAAGCCCTGGCGGAAGGTGGCGGCCGCATCCATTCAGGAGCTGAAGGATCAAATGATTCTTTCAGGCGAAGAGGATCCGGATGCGCCCGTGCAAATTCCGAGACTGGAAGCATTGCACTCCAAACTTCGATAAAACCAAAAAGCCGATGGCTTGTTCCTATGTGGAATGAAAACCATCCGGGTTGCGCTTGAAGGGATGCCGAGTGTGCTCCATGCGGGCATGTACCTGGCTTTGGCGCGCGGTTGGTATCGGGAAGCGGGCCTGGAAATTCAAGTCATTGAACCCGAATCGTTTGCTTCTCCAATGAAACTGCTGGTGAGCGGTCAGGTTCACTTGGCCATCGCACCTGCGGAAGCCATTGTGAGCTACAGAACCCTGCGGCAGGAAATGGATGTTGTGGCCATTGGAACCATACAGCAGGAACACCACACGGCCTTGGCCACCTTGCATAAATCCGGCATCGTAAAACCAGCGCAACTGGACGGCAAACGTTATGGCGCGCATCAGGCCAGGTTTGAAGCAGGCATTCTGCGCAAAATAGTCCGCAACAATGGCGGTTGTGGCATGTTCCGCATCCTCACGCCACCCAGAGAAACGCTGTGGTCACACCTGTTGAACGGCGACATAGACGCAACTTGGGTGAGTATCCCAAAACGAATTCCATTAGCGGAAAAAGCCGGAATCAGCCTGAATCTGTTCAAACCTGAAGATTATGGCGTGATGGCCGGCTATATGCATCTATTCGTGGCGCATCGTTGCCTGCTGGATGAATATGAAGCAGATTTCAAGCTTTTTATGGAAATCACTTCACGAGCTTATGAGGATTTGGGAACCCATCCGGAAACAGCAGCAAGTTTGTTGCATCATAGCTTCAGCCATGAAGCATTCAACAATTTGAATCTGCTGTTGCGTTCTGTGGAACTGCTCTGCCCTACCTTATTGGACGCAAAGGGACATTGGGGCACCATGAGCGAGGAAACCTGGCTCCAATTTGGAAATTGGCTGGACCGGGAATCGGTGGTGCTGTGTCTGGAAACCGACACACCCATTCCGGTAGCCCACCGCATCAGGGAATGGTTCAGCAACGAATATCTGCCATCATTCAGGAGCGCTTTCGTTTTGAAACCGGGTGAAACTGCATGATGGTGCTTTTCAGGTAATCTGTTTCCAGATGTGTATAGATTTCAGTAGTGGTAATGCTCTCATGCCCCAGCATTTCCTGCACGGCGCGTAAATCGGCTCCTGCTTCTACCAGCGCCGTGGCAAAAGAATGCCTGAAGGTATGCGGACTGATACTCTTCTGAATACCGCAGAGGCTTGCCAGATCCCGAATCATGGTGAATACGGAAATCCTGGACAATTGCTTTCCAAAGCGATTTAAAAACACAAAATCCTTGTGCGAGGGATGTATTTCCTGATGATTCCGCACGGCAAGAAAATATGCGCTTAGTTGTTTCAGCGCGATGCCGCCAATGGGAACCAGTCGCTGCTTGTTTCCCTTCCCCGTAACCCGCAGCAGTGATTCTTCCACATAAACATCCTGCATTTTCAGGCCGGTTAATTCAGACACGCGCAAGCCGCAGGAATACAGCACTTCCAAAATTGCCGCATCGCGCTCGCCAAAAGGCTTGCTGCGGTCAACAGACTGAATCATCAGTTCCACTTCATGCGGACTCAGGAATACGGGCAGTTTACGTCCGGTTTTTGGCGTGTGCAGATGGGCAGCCGGATTCAGGGCAATCTGTCTGTCCAGCAACAGGTAACTGTAAAAGGCCTTCACGCCCGACAGAATTCTGGCCTGTGAAACGGGGGTAAATCCAAGTGCCCCGATCCATACCATAAAAGCAGTAAGATCTTCCGGCTGAAACTTGCGCGGATCAGCATCTGTTCGCCATTGTTTCAGCTTGGCCACATCGGCGGTGTATGAAACACGGGTATGTACGGCCAGCGAACGCTCCAAGGAAAGATAAGCCTGGAATCCCGCGAGGATTTGTTCCCAGGTTTGCGCCATTGTCAGGGTTTCAACTTGGAATCGCGGCAGTTCAGGATGGTTTTATCAGCGTCATTCTGTACAAAAGCAAACACATGCATCTCCTCGGGCTTCCAGTGCTGCCGCAGTTTCACACGAAATTGCTTTTCAAAAACCCTTCCGGCCTGCAGGGACGCCTGGAAAACATCACCTGAAGTTGAGGTGAGCGTGGTGCGCAAAACGTGGTTGTGCGTATATCCGTAGCGGACACCACCGGCGGTGTCTTTATCGCTCTGCTTTCCAAGAATTCCATCTTCTGAAAGTCCGATGGTTAGCCGATGTGTTTCGGAGCTTTTATCTGTAGTATAAATAACCTTCACGGTAACCACTGCCTCATTTTTGGCAGGATCGTAAGTGCTGCTCAACTCGAGGTTCAAAGGCGTAGTTTCCTTTAAACGCTCATTCACCCGCGCGTCCCATTCATTAATACCCAGCAGTCGTGAAGTGCCAAACAGCGCCTGATCTACCATACCGTTGGGCATGGAATTTACGGCAACACCCGTGGCGTCAATCATCTCATTCGCGGCGATACAGTTCAGCGTATCCTGACCTTTCCATGGCGTGGATATCAATCCTCCGGGAATGGTGTAATATACCGACAGCAATTGCACCTTCCCTGAACGGGAATCGTAAATCTGTTTGGCTTTAATCGCTGCTTCCGGACAATTGTTGCAACGCACGCCGGTGATGTCAAACAACATAACGTGTTTGTCCTGCGCTGCCGGTATGGATGTTGTCAGATATGTAGTATCGCTCAGCGGCTTTTCGACTTTTCGGATGACGAAGGGCGGTTCCTCGTCGATACAAGCGCTCAGCACCAAGGCCCCGAGCACTGGAAGCTTCCAGAATTTGAAGTTCATACCAAAGCCCGAAATTAGTTATTTGTGCGCACATGGCATGAACAAATTAACACTTCAAGGGGTTGTTAAAGGGCATGAAAAGAATTTGGTATTTCCTGGCATCCGGTGCGGTGCTGCTGATGATTAAAGGCTGCATTAGCGGTCAGAGCAAAAGTGTAACAGCCAACGGCGCAGAGCCTTCCGCGAGTTTTTACGACCTGAAGATGGTGACGCTGGATGGAAAAGACACGATTTTGTTTTCTTCATTCAAAGGCAAAAAGGTATTGATTGTGAATACGGCAAGTGCCTGTGGATATACGCCTCAATACGAGGGGCTGGAAGCGCTGTATCAAAAGATGAAAGACAGCCTCGTAATTGTAGGATGTCCATGCAACCAGTTCGGCATGCAGGAGTCTGGCAACGCCGAGGAAATCGGTGCTTTTTGTAAGAAGAATTATGGCGTCACCTTCCCGTTAAGTGAAAAAATCAAGGTGCGCGGCGACGGACAGCATCCTGTTTATCAGTGGCTGACGCAGAAAAGCCTGAACGGCGCCATGGATGCAAGTGTGGGATGGAACTTCAACAAATTCCTTGTGGATGAAGAAGGTAAACTTCAGGCCTACTTCCCTTCGAAGGTTACGCCCATGAGCGAAGAGTTGCTGGCGGCCATCCGCAAGTAATTCGCAGGGCCCGTCAGTTCCACTGGTTCGTGAAACGATCGTAGGTGCTGAAGCCAAATTTCCAGGTACTGCGCAATCCGTTCCATTGATTGGAAGTGGCTGCCGAATAATAAAATCCTATTTTAATCCGTTCCCGCCACAGGCGAAATACACGCTCTATGCCGGCGAATGCTTCGATGTGACGCATATTTCGTTCCGAAGAAAACAGGAAAGAACCGCCTGCCACTTCGCGCAACTCCAGGAACTTCATGAAGGGGATTTTATTTACGATGCTGCCGTTGAACCGATGGATGTAATGCCCGTCGAAATACCTGTTGAACGTAGGATACGTGCTGTCCAGCATCTGAAAGGTGTACAGCGGCGCAGTGAGCAGGAAGGGATCGCCACGGCGCTGGTACTTGTAATCAATCAGCTGTACATTTCGGGAATTGTAAAACCTGCCTGTGGTCATTCTGAACTCGCTGCGGCCTACCAATCCCAGCGGAAATTCATGCTCCATCCGAAACTCCAGGTAATCAAAGTCAGCCTGTGAACCCGCTACTCCTTTCCAGCCTTTGCGGTACTGCGCCACAAATGTGGGCCAGTTGGAACCCAGAATTACTTTTTGGTAAGGCTCGCGCATATACTTCTGAAAAGGCGTGTACCACAGCGTAAATCTTGTGTAGGCCGCAGTGTACGGATCAAAGCGCACCGGCCGGTTGTCCGGGAACAGCGAATCGCCAATGGCATCGAATCGGTAACCGGAAATGTCGCGACGGTCGCTGAACTCAGCAGCAACACCCAGATAAAGGCCGTTCAGTAATTCTCCTCTGTGCGTGAGGTTCAGGTAATTGTGTTCGTAGAAATTGGATCTGCGGAACAGGTTAATGTAGGCATCAAATGGATTGATAAATCCAAAATTTCTTCCCATCGAAACACTGATTGTTCCGCGTGAAAACGGATTGTAGAGCCAACTGCCGGAAATATCTCCTTTCAAATCCTTGTTGTTGACACCCATATTCAGGTTTGGACTCAGCGAGAAGCGCTGTTTATTTTTCAGTTCTTTTGAAGCGCCAACACGTAGATTCACCCTTCCACCGCCAATCATGGCCGGATTGTAGATGAACAGCAATGGAATAAAACCGAGGTCCCAGCCTTTGTCGGGGTTCACGTACTCTTGTCCGAACAAGAACAGTTTCGAAAGCGTCACCTTGTTAATATCCCGTGTGATACTGTCTTTATAGGCTTTGCTTTCCCGCACCCTGCGGATGGAATCATCGCGGTTCACGAAACGCAATTCCTGTTCATTCAGTGGTTCCATCCTGTTTCCAGCCCAGTAGCTGCTGTCGCGTTCGTAGGCCTCTTTGCTGGCGCTGCTTAACTCGTTGTCGAAGAAACGTGGCGGATAGCTTTTATTCACCACATGACTTCGGTACCGCACCATCGTATTGCCCGAATAGCGTGCCTTTCCAGCCTTGGCGGTATAATTCAGATCCAGTCTTTGCGGAAGCAGGAAGGAGTCCTGAAAGCTGAATTTCTGGGAGAAGCTGAGTTTGTCGTATTCGTTCAGCACATGTGGCGGGAAATCCAATGACACGGCGCGCAGGTAGAACAGGCTGTCCACCACTTCCACAACCCCGCTGAACAGTGCATTGGCGGTTTGCCTGGGTTTCACACTGATGCGGTACACTTTAGTGCCATTGCTGTCGTAAAGAATTTTCAACAGCTTGAATTTATAGCCGAGCATGGCGGTACTGCTGAGCGGCGACAGCATTGGCTGATCGCTGAGGGATGGGATGTAGATAAGGTTGCGGTTGAGGCTGAAGTCGGCTTCGGTAGTGGAAAGATAGAACAGACCCGAGGGATCGCCGCGTTTTGAAACCCCGTTGCGCACTTCTTTGACCTTTCCGGGCTGCCGGAAATGCCTGGTGAGCACCACTTCGGCCATGTTGAATGAAACCCGGTTGCTGTCGTTCTCAATTTCTGCGGAAGCAAGGCTGTCGGCATATTCTTCTTCCTGTGCCACAAAGCCACTGCGTTTCTTTGCAGGAGGCGTTTCAACCTGTTCCACCGCGCGGATGTACAATTCACTTTGCAGGCTCTGAAACTGCGAAGCCCAGCGGTCGCGGCTCCTGATGGCCTGCCGCATCACTTCGGGTGCAGGATCTTTGCGGCGCGTGGTAATCACCACTTCGTCGTAGGTGACCATTTTGGGCGTGAGCAACACCACAAACGTATCGGCCTGCGCGCCTGACCTAAGCGTTACGGGTACAACGGCGCGCTCGTATTGTTGGTTGCTGAACACCAGCTCGTAGGTACCCTCTGCGAGTTTGGTGCTGAAAAAACCTTTGCCATCGGTACGACCCAACAGCCTTCCATCTTTGATAAACACCACCACGTCATTCAGCGGAACCATGGAAGTATCGCGAACCGTGCAGGCCACAGAAACATCCTGAGCGTGGGTCAGGTGGGCGGTTGCCAGGAACAACGCACAGATAATCGGCAGATGCTTCACAACATGCAAGGATACAAGCTTACCAACAGCCAAGCTGCGAAGAAGTTACATAAAAAGCGTTTTTACCGATGAATCGTTGTCGAAGGCCAACACGTCACACAGCCCTTGGTGGGGTTTAGTCTTCTTTACGCCAAACGCAAAAAATCCCGTCGGTATTGGTATAGAAGAATTGTCCGTTGGAGCGGTTGAAGCTCAGGGTAGTACCAAAAGATTCTGCGCGTGTGAAGGTGTTTTCTGTTTGTTTCAACCACTTGATGTAACGACCGTTGATGGATTGCAGGATGTAGTGCACGGCTCCGGTGTCAACGTATGAAAGGGTTATGGGCGAAGTAAGGCAGCTGCTGTTCCAGGTTCCATTCACCAGGGCGGCATTCAGGCGCAAACTGAATTCATCGAGTTTCTTGGGTGTATTTACGGCGGTGTATGTCACCACAGGCTGGTTTCCTTTCGGCACAGAAAACTTGAACTGGGATTTGATGTTTGCATTCTTGGCCAGCTGTACCAGCATTTCGTTGTTGGTGGTTTCCCAGCGTGTAGGTGATCCGCTCACCGCAGTTGATTTGATGAGGCCGGTGGCATTATGCACCTTCAGGGAACCCATGGCTGCATTCACGTTTTGTTCGGCAGTTCCTTTTTCAACGGCATAAAAGAGATCGTAATCACGCTTGTTCACTAATGACACCTCCATGAGGTATTTGTCCTTTTTGGAATCACTTTCCAGCTTTGAAAGGGTGATGCGCACATCGAAATTGACATTTTCTTCAATGGTTTTGGTTTGGGCGCAAAGGCTGCTGACAGACAGCAGACCCATCATCGGTAGAAGGTTTCTCAGGAAAGATGGTTTCATGTTCGGAATAGAACGTCAAATTTAGGATTTCTGCAGCATGAATGAAGCAAAACACAGGCAATGGGATGTGCGCGTAGCCGTGTGCAAACATTTATTTTCCATGGGCCCTGTGTGTTCACCAACCTATTGAATAACTTAGTGCCATCAATCTTTTTATACTTATGGATACTGTTAAAAACAAAACCAAAGGTCCACGAAAAAACTACCGGGCCGAAGCCATGCGCTACGTAGAAAACGCCCGCGAATGCTTGCTCAAGGCCGGAAAGGACGGCGACTATTATTCCGACCCCAAATACGTTAAAATGGCAGGCAACGCCTTATGGAACGGGGTATTGCTGGCTTTGAAAGCGAAGTTCCCGGTGAAAGGGAGGCCGGATATTCAGAAATACCAGCAAGCCGTGGGCACTGTGAACCGCTCGAAATTGAAGGTACTTAACGCAGCGTATGAGTTATGCCACTTATTCATGGGCTATGACGGACATCTGAAATTCAGTGTTTGCCAAGAGGGCACCAAGCTGGCTATTGAATTGATTGAATGGGCTGCGCCGGAATGAAATTGCCCAAGGTTTTGACTTGTTAGTTGCTGGTTATGAAACTATATGCAGCGGCTGAACCCTTCATATTGAAAAAGTAATAATCTTTTTCACAATAACTTTGATTCACCCTTATTGAGCATTTTGTGGCATTCTTGAAGTCATTGGTAAATTGTTCAGTCCAAACAGACTCACTTAAGTAATACATTCTATTATCACTTGATTTTGTTGCATTGACTTCATATTTAATTGGATTCTCCTTTACAGTCAAAACAATGTCAATTACCGCATATTCATCGCAGAAGTAAGTACCACTTAAGGCAAAAAATGGCCTTCGAATTACAGCAGAATCTTGTACAAGTGTATCACCAACTTCCATGATTAGGTAACCACCATTGTAAGTTTCAGTGTAACACTTTTTGAATGCACCATCAAAATCATTCTTGACGATTCTGTAAGTCCATTGACCAAAGGAAGATTGGACAGTTAAACATAAAATCAATGTTGAAATCAACAAGTTCAGTTTTTTCATTGTTATTAGATTCTGAATAGGGCATTCAAAGGTATTCTATTTCAAATCAATTTAATGCTGTGTTCAGTTATAATCTAAACCAGTCCACATAATTCGTTTAAACAAAGAATGGCCTTATTCAGCATGCTTTTAATGGCTATTTGTGTACATAAAAGGCCCTAAAAAGGGCTAAAAAAAAGCGATAAAACGGCCTGATATTGTATGAAAGAGACAGTCTATCATGCATAAATAATTTTTAAAATTTCAAAGAAGCTCTTGAGTTCACTGCATTGAGTAAATGCCACCTGTACAACCTGACATTGCATGGACTAATCCCACATTCCAAACCCACCGGAAAGCTGATTTTCTTAGTGCGCACCAGGCTTGCAAAATGGCAAAGGCAGAACGCCTATACTCCTAACTGACAAAAAAGAAAGGCGAATGAATATGTAATGCTGAATCAGAAAAGAGGAGTAAAGTAAATCCGGAAGTAGTAGCCATTAAAATGACTATGCACTTGAGAGGTTTGGAAATTTGAGGGCAGAAAATGGGTGTTTTCCTTTACTTGGTTTGTTCTTTCTACCTATGTTCTACCAAAAAAAATAGAAAAACCCTTGTTTTTCAAGGGGTTCACTACACTTCTTAGTAGCCTCGACAGGAATCGTCCCGATCGCTGCGCTTTTCGGGATGCTCCCGTTTACAAGCGGGATCAAACAATCTGGTAGCCTCGACAGGAATCGAACCTGTATCAAAAGTTTAGGAAACTTCTATTCTATCCATTGAACTACGAGGCCGGAATTCAAACGGGCAGCAAAGATAAGCAAGCACTGCTATTTGCGCACTCCGCGGAAGCGAAAGAAAAAGAGGGAAAACAACAGCGATAAAATCAAGCCGCCGCTTTCCCGGGCGCGCTCTATGTTGTCTGTCTTCATCTGCATGCCTTCGCCTAAGCCCAGTCCCTCCCAGGCTTCCGGCCAAATGCGCAGCAGCCAAACCAGCCCAATCAATACCGGAATCAGCCATACAAATCGCGACAAGCGCCCACGGGCATCCAGCACACACAACAATGCCAGCGATAAGTACCAGGATGCCCAGTATTGCGGATCCGGATCATTAAACTGAACCGCCCCAAACAACAAAAACATGAACGCGATGGAATAACGAAATCTGTTCATCGGGCGTTGTTTTTCAGCAACATAAAACCAGGTTGCGTGAACCAATGGCCTGCTGCTTCGCGGGGAATTTGTCCGGGACCCTGGGAAAAGTTCCCCAAAACCACATCCTCATCGCCATCACCGTCCAAATCACCCGCATCAGCCGTAAGCCAGCGTCCATTCCGAAAGCCATCGACCTCAGTGGGTAGGAATTGCATGTTGCCCTGATTGGTGAACAGCAGCAAGATCTCATTCGGTTGGTTTACATAGTCGGCAAAGAAGCTCAGACTCAACATGTCCAAATCGCCGTCAAGGTCAAAATCGCGGACCAGCGCCTTGTAGCACCCATTCACGGGGAAAAACCAAGATGATTGCGCAAAGTTGTTCTTCCCATCGTTGAGGTAAATGTACACTCCGTGGAAGTTCTTCAATACCATTGAGTAATCGGCATTGTCGCCGGCGGTATAGACAATATCGGTATGACCGTCGCCATTCATGTCGGCCAGTTCAAATCCGGAAGAGCCGTTCAGCGAGCTAAACTCGAGCAGCCTGCGCTCGCGAAACTCGCCATTTCCCTGATTTTCAAAAAGGTAAATGCCTTCTTTGCCCTGACAGAACAGGGTCATCAAATCGGGTTTCCCGTCTTTGTTAAAATCGGTGATGACGGTCTTTATGGCTCCGGGTTCCTGCCGCAGGATCTTTTTCTTGCTTTGGTCGCCATCGGGCAGCCAGAAGAACTCGCCTTCCAGGTGGCCAAATCCGTTTACTATCCAGTCTTCCTTTCCGTTTCCATCCAAATCAGCCTTCTGAATCATAACCGGTCTGCCGAGTTTTTGAAGCAGCAGTCCGCCTGCCTGCAGGTTTCCCTGGGCATCAATACGCGCTTCCTGCAGCGAACCTTCTTTTTTGTTCGAAGGAAATATGGAGCCGATATTGGTGACTTGCAGCGATTTGCCGTCATCATGGATCCAGGAAGGGGCGCCTTTCAGGCTGATGGTACTCCGGCGCTTCAGGTCGGCACCATAGGTGCTCAGCGTATTTCCATTGCCTTCTCCATAAAAAATCAGCTTGCGCAAAGGGTCGATGCGCACAAAGACGGTCATAGGTCCTTTCACACCGCCCGCTTCCGGCAACATCGGACTGAACAATCCGGTTGAATTCCCAATCCCGGCGTAGCGCACCTGTGGCAAAACCTCCTCAGGAGCGCGGCTCAGGTAGAAATCAAGGATTTTCCCCCAGATGGCGGGGTCAATCACAGGATTGTCGGGGAACAGATTGGTTTTAAGGTTGGTATCGCCCCGTTCGTTGGGCGGATAGTCCATGCCTCCGTGCCTGTAAATACCCACCTTGGGGCCCATGGCCGGAAAAACTCCGTATTTCCAGGTGTTTTTATTCAGTTTTTCAGGTTCGGGATACAGGTGACAACTGCCGCAATACTGACGGGCCAATTGTTCATCGGCGGAGATGGAATCCTGCGTTTCAGCATTACCGTTTTTTCCGCCACAGGCGCTGAACAAAATGAGGCAAAGAACTGCCAGCGCAGTGCTGCTCAGGGTTTTATGAAACACCGCTGCCCGCATCTACTTGGCCATCAGGTTGAACAAAAAAGAGCTTTCCGTCGGCACCTTCCGCCATCAGGATCATGCCTTCGCTGTCGATGCCGCGCATCTTTCTGGGTGCCAGATTGGCCAGCAGGAGTACGTTACGGCCTTTGACTTCCTCAGGACTGAAATGCTCCGCAATGCCGCTCAGCACGGTACGCGTATCCAAACCTGTGTCCAGCGTAAGTTTCAACAGCTTATCAGCCTTGGGGATGCGCTCGGCTTCCAGCACCTTCGCCACCCGAATATCCATTTTCGCGAAATCGTCGTACTGGATGGTATCCTTCAGAGGCTTAAGTTCCTTTTGAGGCTCGATGGAAGCTTGCGCGGGCGTTTCTGTATTCATGTTCCTGAGTTTCTGTATTTGTGCTTCCACCACTTCATCTTCAACCTGTTGAAACAACAAGGCGGGTGTTCCAAGTTGGTGATGTTCGGGAAGCAAATCGGTTTGTACTGTGCCTTTCCAAAAACTGTGGCGGGCTTCATCGTTCGGATTGAGGCCCAACTGTGATGCTAATTTTATTGCTGTGCGCGGCAAAAACACCTCCGATGCCAGCATCAGGTTGGCTGCAATTTGCAGGGCGCGATTCAGGATGAAGGCACGTGTGCGGTAATCATCCTTGAGCTTCCAGGGCTCGGTGACGGCAAGGAATTTATTTCCGGCCCGGGCCATATTCATCATTTCTGCCAGGGCATCGCGGAAATGGAAATGCGTCAATCCCTGGCGCATGGCATCCAGTGCGTTTTGCAACTCCTGAGCGCATGAATTCCATGCTTCACGCACTGCATCCGGAACTTCTTCCATGGGCACAGAGCCGGGCACTTTTCCCTCGTGAAACTTCCCACACAACACCATGGCGCGGTTTACGAAGTTGCCATATATGCCTACCAGCTCGCTGTTGATGCGGGTTTGCCAGTCTTTCCAGGTGAACTCGGAATCTTTGGTTTCCGGCATGATGGAACCCAACACATAGCGCAGCTCGTCTTCCCTGCCGGGCAAATCAGCCATGTACTCATGCACCCAAACCGCCCAGTTGCGGGAGGTGGAGATTTTTGCGCCTTCCAGGTTCAGGAATTCGTTGGCCGGTACCTGTTTGGGAAGCACAAACCCGTGGCCGTACAGGTGCAACATGGCCGGAAAGATGATGCAATGGAACACAATATTGTCTTTCCCGATGAAGTGTATGAGTTCTGCATCGCCCGTCCAGTATTGCTGCCAGTCGTTGGGCCGCAGCTTGCGCGTATTGCTGATGTATCCGATGGGCGCTTCAAACCAAACGTACAACACCTTCCCTTCGGCTCCGGCCACCGGAACCTGAACGCCCCAGTCGAGGTCTCGGGTCATGGCCCGGGGCTTCAGTCCTTCATTCAGCCAGCTTTTGCATTGCCCCAGCACGTTGGGTTTCCAGGAATCACGGCTGTTGATGTATTGATTCAGAAAGCTGTGCTGCAGTTTATCCAACGGAAGGTACCAGTTGGTGGTTGGCCGCAATACAGGCGGATTTCCGCTGAGTGTGGAACGCGGATTGAGCAACTCCTGTGGGCTCAGTGTGGTGCCGCATTGCTCGCACTGATCGCCATAAGCATTGGGGTTGCCGCACTTCGGACAGGTGCCGCTGATGTATCGATCGGCCAGGAACTGCCCGGCAGCTTCGTCGTAGAACTGCTGTGTTTCTTCTACGTCAAAGGCACCCTTCTCCAAGAGGTCGCGGAACATTTCCTGCGAGGTTTCATGGTGAATCGGGTCGGAAGTTCGCCCGTAGCTGTCGAAGGAGATGCCGAAATCGGCAAAGGTTTTTTCAATGAGTGCATGATTGCGGTCCACCAGCGCCTGCGGGCTGATGCCTTCTTTTTTCGCAGCAATGGTGATGGGCACACCGTGCTCGTCGCTCCCGCAAATAAAAAGTACATCATCACCAAGCATTCTTCGGTAGCGCACGTAAATATCGGCGGGCAAATAAGCTCCTGCCAAATGTCCCAGATGAACAGGACCGTTGGCATAAGGCAAAGCAGCAGTGATGGTTACTTTTTTATGCGACATGCAGGGGCAAAGATAGCATGAAGGGCAGGCATGAATTGCCTCCTTATGTGGTATTTTCGCGGCTTCATGCAGGACGAACTCATTGCAGAATACCTTCATAAAAGTTCTTGGAAGAAAGCGGTTATCACCACGCACCATAAACCCGATTCCGACGCCCTAGGATCAAGCCTGGGATTGTACCATTTCCTGTTGGCATATATTCCGGAGGTTCAGGTCATAACGCCTACCGACTACCCGGATTTCCTGCACTGGATGCCGGGCAACGATCGGGTCTTGATTTACGAAGGAAATGAAGCAAGCTGCAACAAGCTGGTTCATGATGCCGACGTGGTTTTTTGTCTGGACTTCAACGCCTTGTCGCGCATCAATGAACTGGGTGAAGTAGTCCGGGCCGCAAGGGCGATGAAGGTGTTGATTGACCATCATCAGGAACCGGAAGGATTCGAAGACCTGGCCATCTGGACCACCCAGGCCAGCTCTACCTGCGAGCTGGTGTACCGCTTCATCAGCAAGAACTTTGGCCGGGAAGCCATCAGCATCGAAAGTGCTTCCTGCCTGTATTCAGGAATTCTTACCGATACCGGCAATTTCCGCCACCGGAATACGGGGCCGGAAACGCATCGCGCCGTAGCTGACCTGATTGAACTGGGCGCAAATATTTCCCATATCCACGAGGAGTTGTACGACAACTTCCGCGAAAACCGCCTCAGGCTGATTGGTTATACCCTGGCAGAACGCATGGAAATTCTGGAAGATTGCCGCACCGTGCTGATTGCGCTCAGCAAGGAAGATCTGGAACGGTTTGAGGTTCAGACCGGCGATACCGAAGGTTTGGTCAACTATGGGCTGAGCATCCGCGGCATCAGGCTTGCTGTGCTTATTGTGGACAGAAGCAAGCTGGTGAAGATGAGTTTCCGCAGCAAAGGCGGTTTTTCGGTAAATGAATTTGCCCGCAAGCATTTTCAGGGAGGCGGGCATTTTAATGCCGCCGGTGGGCAAAGCGCCGAATCTTTTGATGCCGTAGTGGCAAGATTCAAGGATGTGATCCGTTATTATCGCGAAGATTTGAATAAACTATGAAACGCAGTTCCCTGTTCCTCCTGCCCCTGATGTTGTTTTATGGTTGTGGCGACGGCTACCAGGAAACCGAATCCGGGCTGCGCTATCAGTTTCTGCACGGACCCGGAAAAGGCCGCAAACCGCGCGGTGGTGATGTGGTGCTCATGGAATACACCATGGCTTCAGGAGATTCTGTTTTGGTCAGTACATACGGCGATCCCGATCCCCACGTGCTGGAACTCCCCCCCACGCCGCCGGAACAAAATGAACTGATGCAGGCCATCCTCATGATGGCAGAGCAAGACAGTGCGCGTTTTCAACTGTCTTCAGACAGTTTGGAACTGCGCACGGGCTGGGAACGCCCCGCCTTCGTATCCAAAGGCAGCATGCTCACCGTGACCATCGCGCTGAAAAAAACACTGTCCAAGGAAGAGTTTCGCAAGTATCAATGGGACGATTACGTGAGCAAACGTAAGCGTGTACTCAAGGAATTTCTGGCCTACGAACAAAAAAGTGGCAAACGCTTTACCCTGGATTCCGCTACCGGCATCCGATACCACATCACCAAAGGCGGAGGAAGTATTCCCATCCTCGACGGGCAGCGGGTGAACTTTCATGTATCCGGACAAGTGCTCGGACTGGAAGGTTTCTTCCTGAACACCCAAATGGAAGGCCGCAAAATGGAACTGGAACTGGGCAAAGAATACCAGCCTGAAGCCATGCGCCACATGCCCAAATACCTGAAAGATGGAGAATCCGGACTGTTCCTGGTTCCATTCGACATGGGTTATGGTAAAACCGGACGCTACGGCATTCCTCCTTATGCCAATCTGCTGTTTGAAATCAACGACATTCGCATTCAATGAACAAGATATATTTACTCCTCGCCGGTGCGTTCTTCAGCGCTCCCGCTGTACAAGCCCAGGATACCATGAACCTGCCGGGCGGTTTGCGCTGCATCGTTCATAAAAAAGGAAACGGTGATGCCGCCATGCCTGGAAACATGGTAAAAGTGAAATACGCCGGCAGGCTCACCGACGGAAGACCTTTTGATGCAGGAACCATTCCTTTTCAACTTGGTGTGGGTCAGGTGATTCAAGGCTGGGATGAAGGCATTGCCGCACTCAATACCGGCGACAGCGCTACCCTGCTCATCCCTGCAGCCATGGGCTACGGAAGCATGGGCGCTGGTTCCATCCCACCCAACGCCGACCTCATCTTTGATGTGGTGCTGCTGGAAGTGATGAAACCCATAGACCATCAACCCTTCGACGGTAGAGGTTTGGATACGCTGAGCACCCCAAGCGGACTGCGCTACATCATCATCCGCAGACCCGGAGACACGGCCAAACTGAAAGACGGACAACAAGTAGCCATCCACTACGCAGGTTACCTTACCGACGGTACCAAGTTCGACGCCTCCTACGACCGCAGTCAGCCGCTCGAATTCCAGGTGGGTCGCATCGGCCTGATCAAAGGTTGGCTGGAAATGTTAACAATGGCCGGCAACGGCGGAAAATACCGCGCCATCATCCCCTCGAACCTTGCCTACGGTGAACGCGGCTACCCCGGAGTGATTCCGCCCAATGCAACCCTGGTATTTGACATGGAAGTGGTTTCGGTAAATGGCGTGAAAGGTGAAGGCTCTTTTATTCCTGATACCCCAAAAGCGGAAGTAAAAACTGAACCCGCGCCGGCTCCTGCCGAAGAACCTGCTACCTCAAAGAATTCTAAAAAGAAAAACAAAAAAGGTTAAGCTGCTCATGGCTAAGAACATCCTCATTACCGGTGGCGCTGGCTTCATTGGCTCGCATGTGGTGCGGCTATTCGTGACCCAATATCCGGAGTACGAAATCTACAACCTGGATAAGCTCACCTATGCCGGTAATCTGGAGAACCTGAGCGACATAGCCCAGGCCACAAACTATCACTTCGTGAAAGGCGATATCGTAGATCAGGACTTTCTGGAAAGTCTGTTCGACACCCACCGATTCCACGGAGTGATCCACCTCGCCGCCGAAAGCCATGTAGATCGAAGCATCACCAATCCCCTGGAGTTTGTGATGACCAACATGGTAGGCACCGCCAACCTGCTCAACGCCTTCCGTAAATATGGCGACATGCAGCACGGCCGCTTCTATCATGTTTCAACCGATGAAGTGTACGGCGAACTGGGCATGAGCGATCCCGCCTTCACAGAAGAAACGCCGTACCATCCCAACAGTCCGTACAGCGCCAGCAAGGCAGGCAGCGACCACCTGGTGCGCGCCTACCACCATACCTACAAAATGCCGGTGGTGATCAGCAACTGCAGCAACAACTACGGTAGCCATCAGTTTCCCGAGAAGCTGATTCCGCTGATGATACACAACATCCGAAACCGCAAACCCCTGCCCGTGTATGGTAAAGGCGAAAACGTGCGCGACTGGCTCTGGGTGAACGACCATGCCCGTGCCATTGACGTGATTTACCACCAGGGCCGCATCGGTGAAACCTACAACATCGGCGGAAACAACGAATGGAAAAACATCGACCTGGTGCACAAACTGTGTGAGATTATGGACCGAAAGCTGAACCGTTCCGCCGGAGAAAGCGCATCCCTCATTCATTTTGTGGCCGATCGCTCCGGACATGATTTCCGCTATGCCATCAACGCCGACAAACTGTCCCGGGAACTGGGATGGACGCCCTCGGTGAATTTTGACGAAGGCTTCGAGCAAACCATTGACTGGTACCTCAGCAACGAATCCTGGCTGGAACACGTGACCAGCGGCGCCTACCGCGACTATTACGCGGCCATGTACGGCGAACGCTGACTTGTTTCTCCAGGCATGTAACGGCCCTTGGGCGGCGATGCTTTATTTTTGCGGCCCATGTCCACATTAAAGCTGTACAATACCTATTCCCGAAAAACGGAAGCCTTCGAAAGCCTCACCCCCGGAAGAGTTGGTTTGTACGTGTGCGGACCAACCGTGTACGGCCCGCCACATCTTGGGCATACCCGCGGCCCGGTAGTGTTTGACGTGCTGCGCCGTTATCTGGAACATCTGGGCTACAAAGTGCGCCACGTGCGCAACATCACCGATGTAGGACACCTGGTGGGCGATGTGGATGAAGGAGAAGACAAACTCCAGAAACAGGCACGCCTGGAACAGGTAGAACCGATGGAAGTGGCCCAGCAATACACGCTGGCCTACAACGAAATGGTTCGCCTGATGAATGTGCTTCCTCCGGGAATCGAACCACGCGCCAGCGGACACATCATCGAGCAGATTGAGATGATTGAGTCCATCATCGAAGCAGGATTAGCCTATGAAGTGAATGGCAGCGTGTATTTCGATGTGTTGGCCT
>JBIKKI010000128.1:0-6453 GCA_044360435.1 Bacteroidia bacterium | reverse complement strand
CTAAACAATTGAGGTGCACTGCTGCTGTTCTGCCAGGCCCAAACACAACCATTACAAACTTGCCCGGATGTGAACATCCAGCCGTCGCTGAACCAATCCTCCCAGTCCTTATCCGCAAAAGATTTAAAGTAAAAGGCTTCGACACAGGCTTTCCGGAGTGTGCTGTCGCTGCCGAATGCATTGCGCACGGACAGTTGAACATCGTAGTATCCTAGTCTGTTGAAGGTGGCTTCTGCACTGCTTCCCGCGGCCCTGGCAGGGGATGCTCCCGGAAAGTACCAGGAAAAAACCGTTGGATTTTGTGTAGAAGTGCTGATGAATTTTACCTTTCCACCAAGCGGAACCCGTGTTGTCGACGCATTGAACCGCGCAATGGGTGCATTGGGGTGAGTGGGATTGACATTCCGGGCACTGTCACCGGAATTGTTTCGTGGCAAATTCCAGGAAATGGGTTCCTTTAAACACCCTGTACAAAAGGGTATTAAAACTATAAACGCCGTTCTAAAGGTGCTCATGGTAAAGTGATTGCCTGACGGTGAATGCTGATGGGTTCATTGTTCAGACGCGCGCGCAAGGCCCTGCTGTCTTTCACATTGCGGCTTCCACGGTGCAAAGCAGCAAAGACGTTGTGTATATAGATGGTGGCTGCCAAACCACCCGAAACCAAGGCTGTTTTGTACCCCAAATTGGCCCGCTCGTAGTAATAATCCATATCTGCCTGATTTGTGGCATTCTGATAATTGTTGTATTGTGCTTTCGCATACAGGCCGCTAAGCACCGCAGTGCCGGCGCAATACAAAAACCATTTAGCGGAACCTTTACCCTGTGCGCCATAGCTGGCACGATAGGTCCCCAAACCTGGCCACAGCAATGAGTATACCGCTGAACCCGGACCGGCTTTGGATTTATAGCCTACCAAAGACAAGTCCGTGTACCTGCGTTCGTTGAAGTTTTTCTCTTTAACCTGTATGCGGAAGTCGCCGTATTTCGGTGTGTTTCTGTTGATGTAGCGCTCTACATCCACTCTTAATACTGAGGGAAAATCTTGGTCGAAGCGCAACCCGCCCACATCTGACCAAACGGAATAGGTAGCTGAGGACCACTGTATCTTCATCGGTACATCCTCTTTAGCGGCGATGAAATACCCTCGTCTTTTGGGCGGAGCCAACACTGACGCCTGAATCAAGCGCTGAAATTCTGCATTCAAATCGGGAGTAGCACCTTCCCGAATCCGGAAGCTGCTGTTGTTTCTTCCCACGGTATCAAAACGCAATGAGATGTCGGCCAGAATGCTTCCTGCAGGGACAGCAGAAACAGTCTTGTTGAGCGATTCTGCAACCGATTGTTTCCACAGCAACAAGCCTGAGGCATTTTCTTTTTGGTAGGGATAAACCGTCCTGCTTCGTTCATAGAGAAACTGCGTGATGCTTTTGATGGTTTCAATTCTGCTTTTGGCGTGGTTATTTCCCGGGTCAATACGCAACAAATCTTCATAGGCATTGCGGGCAGCACCGTAGTGCTTGGATTCATAGAGCCCGTCGGCATAATCTTTCGCTTTGCTTACCTGTTGCTCCTTCATTTTTGATTCCATGAGGCGAATTTTGGTATCAATATTCCCCTTGTTTGAATTGCAGGGGCGGGCTTCGTAGTAAAGGTTTCGTGCCAATTCGTAGTTGCCCGCGCGGTATGCAGAGTCTGCACGCACTTCACGTTTCTTGCATTCAGCCTGCCCACAGGATTCTATGCGCTCACGCACATCTTCAGTGTCTTCGATAAAACGCGCATCTTCGTATGCCTTGCGCGCCTCTCCATAACGGCCTGCTTCGTAAGCTTCATCGCCGCGTTGCAACGCCTCCCGATAGCGTCTGTTGCGCTCCTGAATGGCGCGCTGTGCTGCTTCCTCTTTTGCAATTTGCGCACGCGCTTCCCTGGTTAAAGCCAGCGTTGGAAGCAACTGAATCGTGAAGTTGCTGCTGTAGCTGCTTTCAATAAACTCCACCTGGAGGTTCTGCACCTTAAACACCGTCGTAAGGGTGTTATCGCCAACGCTGTTTTTTCCATCGGCCTGCCTGAAGGCGGCAAGCAGATAACGGAAACATTGTTCATCCGGTTCCAGGCGCACTATTTGTTCCTTCCCCGGATAATAAAAGAGGGTAAGGCGGGCGTAGCTGCTGCGGTGTTGCCAGTTGATATAATGGTAAGGCAAGTCCCTGTCCATGTGCCGATAGGACATGTCCTGTGAGGAACCGCTGAAATTCCAGCCCAGTGCATCCAGAAACAGGCGTGTGGCATCCAAATCACTTTGCTGCATGCGCAGGATTTGCTGCATGGTGAGGCAACCGTCGGGTTGTGGCAAAGGCTGCGTCTTCTGTGCAACCTGTGCCCAGGTTTCTCCTGCGCTGACGCATAAAAACAATACGTTCAAAAACCCCCTTTGGAACATGATGGTTCAAATTTAGGAAGGGATGCAGAAATAAATCAGAAGCAAAAGGCTGCAAGGCGCAGCTTACCTCCGAATCATGAATCACAGATCTACCGAGGTCATGAATCTGTGTTTATTGCAGATGCGACCGTGTAATCTACCTGACTACCAGTGTTTTTGTAACTCTTTGGTTGCCTTGTGCAAGTTGCAGGAAGTAATTCCCGGGTCTAAGACCATTCAGGTCCAAACGAAGTTCATGACTTCCGGAGCGGTGTTTACCCTGACTGACCATGCGAATCAAACTGCCCATGGTGTCAAATAAGCGCAATTCAACCTGGCCACCGTCGGTGTAAAAGCGCACCTGGACCGCGCCTGAAGCTGGATTCGGGTATGGATCGTCGAGGCTGATGCGCGATAAAAGATCAGCGAAGTCCTCGATCTTGGTAGAACCGGCCTTGAAGATGGGCAGGGTTTGAAAAGTTCCGCCGAGCATGGCAGATTTCACCTCGTTGTCGCTCAGGCCAAACCAATCCTTCAGCACCGTTGCGTACACCTGCCTGAAATCATAACTCATCGGCACATTATCGTTCACAGAAACGGTGGACGGAATAACGGGATTGTTTCCAATAATCCCGGGATTTACGCTGCTGCCGAACACAAACAAGGGCGCAGCGGCACCGTGGTCTGTACCATTGGAAAAGTTACTCATCACACGGCGGCCAAATTCACTAAATGTCATTCCCGCCACGCGATCCTGGATTCCAAGCAGTTTTAAATCATCCTGAAACACCTTGATGGCATCTGACAGGCGTTGCAAGAGCGTGGCATGTGCGCCTTTGGCAGTATCCGCCGTATCCACCTGCGCGCTGTGTGTATCATAACCACCCTGACTAACCATATACACCGGAGTTTTCAAGCCTCCATGAATGAGTTTGGCTACAATTTTCAACTGATCTGCCAGCGGATTCGCGGAAGGATAAGTGGCCAGATTCTTGCCCGCACTGGCGGCTGCTTTGATTACCGTACCATATTGCTGGGTTTGCTGGGCAATGGTGCGTATATACGTCAACTCCTTTCCTGCAGGTGTGGAAGGCGCTGCATCCGTGTTTCCGGTAACCAGGTTGTAAAAGCTGCTCGGATCGGTGATGGCCATAGCCATGTTCATATCCGGGCCCATAAACGTTAGCGAAACACCTGCGCCAATTTGGATGGCCAGTGGATCGGTCATCGCAGCATTGGGATATCCGGTTGGGAAGCCCGGGAATACCTGATCCAGGTAGCGTCCCATCCAACCGGAGGGCTCCAGCACATTGCTGTCTGAAGCGCTCATCCAGATATCGGTGCTTCGGAAATGCGAAAAATTAGGATTGGGATAACCCACGTTTTGCACCGCTGAAATCAGACCATCGTTGTACATGGTTTGCATTCCGGTCATAGCCGGATGCAGGCCTGTACCTGTCTTCCCGTTCAGCTTCAGCACCTTGGTGTCGCCGATCAGCACGTTCTGCCGCACCTTGGAAAGATTGCTGTACTGATCCAGCGGGATCAGGGTGTTCAGTCCGTCGTTGCCTCCATTCAGCTGAATGATTACCAGCACCCGGTCTGTCTGTGCAGCAGCTTTTGCCAAAGCACCCAGCATGGAGTTGGGTCCAAAGGCCTGAAGCTTATGGCTTCCCAGCGCGATGGGTAAAATGGTTCCTGCGGCGGCAGTGTTTTGTAGAAATTTTCTCCTTTTCATGGATGCTGACATTAAGCGAGTTGATACTCGGCAAGGTTCATGATTGCTTTATAGAAGGCCATCAGCTTGGCGTAGATGATGGTTTTGTAGGTGGTATTACCCGGATTGTTCTTGTAGTTGTTCCATTCATCCGTCCAGTTGAAGTCAGGGATACCGCCGGGCAATAGGATGCTCTTTAAAGTGGCGCGGGTATTGGTTCCAACCGGTAAGGCAAGAAGAAACGCCAGAGAGTCGTCAATAAGACTATCTGCTTTTTCAGGGTTTGGAAACTGCTTCGCCATGGCATAAACATCGCCAATCAAGGTGGTGGTTCTGATTTTATACCCTGTGGTGATCAATAAATCCTGAAATTGGTTGCGTTTGGGATAGCTGTCGCTGTTGATCCACAACTCGTAAAACTGTGGCGACTGATGATACGCAGGCCAGCCGGCTACACTCGGCGGATCTCCTAAATCCTGCCCCAGCAACTGCCCAAAGCCACGCAGCGTATTCCACATGCCGTATTGTACCTCGAGGTTGGCGGCACCCGGATAAACCAAATTCCATTCACGGCTGAATCCAACCAAATGATCCATGGGCGACTTGATGTAGCAGGCGCGGTTCAGGGGGTCGAAAAAGTGTTCGCTGTTGAAGAGGGCAGAAAGCACCGGCCGGATGTCGTAGTTATTATTTCTGAAGATGTCGGCAAGCGGCGCAATTACATTTGTTTCTACCTCCGGTGTCAGTTCGTAATACACGAAGAACTTATAGAGCCGGCGGCATACATATTTGGCTACTTCCTGCTGCGCGAAAATCATATCCAGCAGGTCGTTGAGCTCATCGTCGCCGGCGGTGGAAGTGTTTCTGCCGGTAATGACTTTATTTCCGAAGAAAGAAGAAAACTGCTTGTTGGCCGTATCGTGACGGGTTACATCGAAATATACCGGAGGCGGATTTCCAACGCGGTTGATCCTCCAACCGGTGAGCACGCGGGCCGCTGCTTTTACATCATCTTCAGTGTACTTGCTGTCAGGGCCCTTCCCAAGGGTGAACAATTCCTGAAGCTCTCGTGCGTAGTTTTCATCGGGCGCAGCTTTGCTGTTCAAATACCCGTTGAGGTAAGTCAGCATGGCGGCATCTTTGGTGATGTCGCGTGTTAAGGTTTTGAAATTGCCCAGGGCGTGTTTGCGAAGCAAGGCATTGCTGTGGTAGGAAAGACGGGCATCCTGTACCGTATTGATTTCGGTGGCGAAGTGGTTATGCCAAAACAGCACCATTTTTTCGGTGATGTTGGGTTGCTGATCCAGCATTTGGCTGATCCACCAGCTTTTGAACGATAGTGTTCGATGGAAATTCAGCGTGCCGTCGGTATATGGCGCATTCACCCAGGTGGAACCCAAGGCAACATTCGGATCTGCATAGGCAGCGTTGTAGTTGTTCACAGGCGGAGCAGGCGGCGTTGCCAAGGGTGTGATGAGCAAATCCACTACCTGTGAAAGCGGTAAAGAGGATAATGCATCCAGTTCCGATTTTTTTACCCCGAACAAAGTGCGGCGCAACAGGTGCTGCAATTCGGCTTTGCCAAACGTTCCCTGATAGGCAGCCAAACCTGTATTGAGCAGGCGGCGGTTGCGGGCCGTTGACTGGGGTGCCGCAGCTTTTTTACTGAAACCGGATTTAAGGAATTCTTTCCTGTCCATAAAATGCAAGATATAGGATTACCATTAATGGACGTGCGGCCAGGGAAAAAGTTTAACGTGTTCGTGTTTTTTCGGAAACAGCATCAGGGCTCGAATGCGGGCCATTCCCCCGGAAAAGCAAGGCTGCGCAAATTGGACTTCCTTACCTTTAATTTGAACCATGCGTCTATTCAGGATCTTGTTGCTTTTCGCTGTTCAGTTGGCTGGCCTGAGCCCAACGGTTGCACTTCGGGCCCAACACAGCGAAATTCCCAATGCCGGCTTCGAAGACTGGGTATTCACAGGCACCTATTACGAGCCCTATTACTGGAATACCTTTAACCTGGCTTCCGAGTATGGATGCAGCCCGTTTGTTGCGCCCGACTCATCGCCTGTTTCCGGGAAGGTAGCTGCACGGATCAGTACTTTGGCCTGTACCTCAACAGATCTTCAATTCAGCGATACCATTGCGGGTATCATCAGTTTGGGCGAACGCGATGTTTCACCAGGTTTACCTGCGAATCAAAAACCCAGCAAATTCAGTTTCTACCTGAAATACCAACCTACACCCGGCGATTCAGCGGCCATCGTCCTCCTGTTCACCCGAAACAAAAGTATCGGCGTAAAAGAACAGG
>JBIKKI010000127.1:0-6504 GCA_044360435.1 Bacteroidia bacterium | reverse complement strand
TTGAACCGTATCGCGAAAAGATGTTTCAGACCGTGGGGAAATCCATTCCTACCATTGAAACATATCCTGCCAGTGAAGGCTTCATTGCTTTTCAGGATCGCCAGTCGGAGGCAGCCTTGTTGATGTTACTGGCCGGCGGCATCTACTACGAATTTGTTCCGGTTTCTGAGTATTTCTCGGCCCAGCCCATTCGTTTGGGTATTCAAGACGTAGAACTTGGGGTGAATTATGCTGTGGTGATGAATACCAATGCCGGACTTTGGGGGTATAGCATAGGAGATACCGTAAAGTTTGTTTCCAAGAATCCCTACAAAATCGTAGTGACCGGCAGGATTAAACACTTCATTTCTGCATTTGGTGAGCATGTGATTGGTGAGGAAGTGGAACGTGCCATGACTAAAGCCTGCACCGCGCATCGAGCTACCACCGTAGAGTTTACCGTTGCGCCTCAGGTAAACCCTGAATCAGGTCCTCCTTATCATGAATGGCTGGTGGCTTTTGATGTCCTTCCGGATGATGCGGCGGCTTTTGCCCGAACGCTCGACCAAGCCATGCAGGAACAGAATATTTATTACCGCGATCTGATTGATGGATCTATTCTCAAACCACTGAAACTGACCATGTTGCAGAAAGATGCGTTCATCAGCTACATGAAAAGACAGGGAAAACTGGGCGGCCAGAACAAGGTCCCCAGACTCAGCAACGACCGTAAAATTGCGGATGATTTGTTGGCGCACCTTTGAACCCCTGTTTAATTTCGCGGGATATGCTGGGACTGAAATTAGCAACCGATCCGCGTTGGGTGAACATTGCAGAAAAACAGATTGATGAAATTCTGACCGACCATGCTTATTGCGAGCAGAAAGCAGCCAGTACGGGTATTTCACTCATCATCCGATTTCCGGAAAAAACCGATGTGGTGGATGAAGTAACGGCTGTGGTTGCCGAAGAATGGGGGCATTTCCGCAAAGTGTTGAAAGAACTGAAAAAGCGTGGATTCGCTTTAGGTACCCCGCGTAAAGACACATACGTAAGTGAATTGCAAAAACTACGGAAAAAAGGCGGAAGCCGCGATGAACTGCTGGTGGAAGATTTGCTGGTTTGCGCCATGATTGAAGCCCGCAGTTGTGAACGTTTTCGACTTCTGTCGCTGCATGTGGATGACCCGGACCTAAAAGCTTTTTACCACGAGTTTATGGTGAGTGAAGCCGGCCATTATCGTATGTTTCTGGATTTAGCCTGCAAATACCTGCCTGAAGACCGTGTTCGTGCAAGGTGGCAAGAGTTTCTTCAGGGGGAAGCACAAATCATGCAGGGCATGGAATTGCGCGGAGACCGTATCCACTGATTTTTTCCGCTTACAAACCCAGCCAGATTTGCCAAAGTCGTTGCCAGTTCCAGAATGGACCTTCCATACAATAGGGCCAATGGAAGCTTAAGGGCAGAAGCATGAGGGCGCTCACTAACAGGAACAATCCAATGCCCATGCGAAATCTGGGCACATGCCAAACATCGGCATAACCGCGCAACATCATCCAGGTCATCAACGGATAAAATTCTATGAATCCGCGATGCCCGAAACCACAGGCAAGTCCCCAAGCCCACCAGGATGCGTACATGATGGTTGTCCCCAAAAATACCAAAAGAATGGAAGCACTGATGTACCTCCACACACCGTGATTCCGGAAGCAATACCAGAGTGAAATTGGGATAAATGGCAGCAAAAATGGACTGCCTGTGAACAGGCCATTCTCGGGTGAAAAAAGCACCTTGAGCACATGTGGTGATTTCCAGTAAATAAAACCTTCATCGCCATAGGGCATGAATTGATGCGCGGATAAATACATCCGATAGGCCAGAAAGGGCGCCATAGCCAGCAATGCCCATGATGCAGCCCACATGAGTGCAACAGGTTTGCGTTTCACGCCTTCAAGGTTGTGCCACAACCACCAGATGAGGAAGGGAAGCAACAGCAAGAGGTTCTGCGGACGCACGCAAAAAATCATTCCGGTACAAAGTCCGGCCAAGGACAGATGACGGTTTTGTTCCGACAGGCTGAAGCGTTTCAATTCCCACAAAAGCAGGGCCACCAGGAAGAAACTGTACACGTGTGAAAGCCCGGGTTCCTCCACCATGTAATACCATAGGTTTGTTCCGGTAATGAGGCCGATAATTCCCAGCCAGGCGATGTTTTTTCTGAAATAGTATAAAAGAAAACGCCAAAAGACCCACAAACCGGCCATCCCGTAAAAAACACCTGAAAAAATGGTCGCCGCGTGATAGGGCATGGTGAATCCGTCTGCCGGAGTGCCACTCAGTTTTGCCCAGGCATGTGCCACCAGGAAGAAGGGCAGCCGCATGATTGCCACTCCCGGAGGATACTTCGTGTTGATGGAATTACGCCAGGCATCAAGTTGAAAACCGCCTCCGGTTTTTTGATCTACTTCATAAGGGAATAAACGCGCATCCCAGTGATAGATAAAACTGGCGGGAAGAAATACATGGTAGCCGGCTTTGTCTGCCCAAAGCTCATCATGATAGTTGAATCGGCCAAAACGCCAATTCCGGTTAAATGCGAACCACAAAAGCAAACCGAACAACAGCATCCAAACCCATTTCTGTGTATTCCGCATGCCCGAACCCATGCCTCAAAGTTATCGGAATTGAGGTAAATTTTGTATTTTAGCACGGTCTAAAAAGGAAGTTGGAGTCCTCGTAAAATGACCATCAGTGCCACAGAACAAAACTACCTGAAAGCGATATATAAGCTGAGTTATCGTTTTGGAAAGGAGTCACTGGCCAGTACCGGTGACCTGGCCAAGGAACTCAGTGCCACACCGGCCACGGTAACCGATACGCTGCAGCGCTTGTCGCGGAAGAATCTGATTCATTACCTCCGCTATCAGGGTGTTACCTTAACGGATGAAGGCATGGGGATTGCAACAGATTTGATTCGGCTGCACAGGCTCTGGGAAGTGTTTTTGGTGGAAAAGCTTGGTTATGGCTGGCACGAAGTGCATGACATTGCAGAGCAGCTGGAACATGTGTTTGAAGAAGGTTTGGCCGAGCGATTGGATGCTTTTTTGGGCCATCCTACCCACGATCCACATGGTGATCCTATTGTGGCTGATCCTCAGGAACAACAATCTTTAAGCCCGCTGTCAGACTTGGAAGACGGTGCATCCTTTACCGTGCATCGTGTTGCCGATGGAGATACGGAATGGCTGCAGTTTGCCGCCCGCCAGGGACTTGTTCCCGGAACTACAGGCAGAATCATGGAATTCATTAAAGCAGATGCACTGCTGGCCCTGCTGGTCAACAAGAAACAGGTTTTCATCAGTCTGGCTTCCGCAGAAAAAATATTCGTAACTCCCAACGCATAGCATACCTATGATTGAATCACTGAAAACATGGTTTTTGGATTTGCATCCTGTGATGCAGGGATTGCTGGCCACCACATTCACCTGGTTGCTTACTGCCGCCGGTGCATCGCTTGTCTTCTTCTTTAAAGACATGAGCCGGAAATGGATGGACATAATGCTTGGCTTTACCGGAGGTGTCATGATTGCAGCCAGTTTCTGGTCGCTGTTGGCTCCAGCCATTGAAATGGCTTCCGACACTTACGGGGAAAGTTGGGCCTGGATTCCGGCTGCTGTTGGTTTCACTGTTGGTGCATTGTTCTTGTTTTTACTCGATAAGGTATTGCCACATTTACACCTGAACAACCCATTGCAGGAAGCGGAAGGTCCTCGTTCCGATTGGAACCGAACCCTGCTGTTGGTGATGGCCATTACCCTGCACAACATTCCTGAAGGATTGGCGGTAGGTGTGGCTTTTGGTGCGGTTGCACAAGGACTGCCTCATGCCGATTTAGGCGCTGCTGTGGCGCTGGCCATCGGTATTGGTTTGCAAAATTTTCCCGAAGGACTCGCAGTGGCCATGCCCTTAAGGCGCAATGGACTCAGCGCACGGAAGAGTTTTTTCTGGGGTCAGCTTTCTGCAGTTGTTGAACCTTTGGCCGGTGCTTTGGGTGCTGCCGCTGTGATGATTGCCCAACCAATCCTTCCTTATGCCTTGGCCTTTGCTGCAGGTGCCATGATGTTTGTGGTGGTGGAGGAAGTAATTCCGGAAACGCAGAAAGATAAATATGCTGACTTTGCCACCCTGGGTTTAATCTCCGGTTTTGTGGTGATGATGATTCTGGACGTAGCCTTGGGTTAACGCGGGAACTTTAAAGTCCCAGTGTCTTGGCTTCGTTCCAGTAGGCGTCCATTACCTCCAGACTCATGGAGCCCATTTCATGTCCATCGCGGCGCGCGCAGGCTTCAATATGGGCGAAGCGACGGATGAACTTCCGGTTTGCCTTTTCCAGAGCATCGTCAGGATTAATCTTCATGAACCGGGCGTAGTTCACCATCGCAAACATCAGGTCTCCAAATTCCTCTTCCCGATGAGCCTGATTCTGGGCCTGATTCAATTCTTCCCATTCCTCATTCACTTTATCCTGTACCGCCTGAATATCAGGCCAGTCAAAACCTACCTGAGCCACTTTTTCCTGAATGCGGTATGATTTCACCAAGGCCGGCATGCTTCGTGGAACGCCTTCAAGAACAGAGGATTGCTCGCGTCCGCCTTTTTCGCGAAGTTTGATTTTCTCCCAGTTTTGTTTGACGGTTTCTGCATCGTCGGCTGATACCGAACCGTAAATATGCGGATGTCTGCGGATGAGTTTTTCGCAGAGGCTGTGCATTACATCGGCAATATCGAAATACCCTTGTTCATCGCCGATTTTGCTGTAAAAAACCATGTGCAGCAGTACATCACCCAGTTCCTTTTTAACCATTTCCGGATCTTCATCCAGAATGGCGTCGCTGAGTTCAGCCACTTCCTCGATGGTCAGGTGTCGGATGCTCTCCCAGGTTTGTTCCCGATCCCATGGACATTGGGTGCGCAGTTCATCCATGATGCGCAGCAAACGGGCAAACGCTTCCTGTTTTTCTTCCAAGCTGTTGCCACCGCTCATTCGCCGCCTCCTGTTTCTTCCTGTTTCGGTGACAACTGATTTAAACCATCGAGTTTGCGACGGGCTTCCGCCACGATTTCAGGCATGTCGTTGAAGTTGGCAATCACACTGTTCCAGGTAGCCTTTGCTGAAAACTGGTCACCCATTTTCACATAAATATCTCCGAGCAACAGGAAGGATTTGGCCAGCCAAAGGTCATAACCGCTGAACTGATTGTTGTATTGGAAGACAGACTTTTTAGCAGCAGAAAGACTGTCCATCGTGTAGAAGGTAAGTGCTTCGTGGTATTTACTCTCTGCGGCAAACTGATTGTCGAACTTGTTGAAGTTGCGCTGAAAAAGTTCAAGGGCTTTGGCATAGTTGCCCTGTTGCAGCCTGATTCTGCCTAAAACCAGCAGCGCTTCACTGATCATTTCGGGTTTGGTATAATCCAGTTCCAGAAGCTGCTCGGCTTTGCGCTCTGCGGTATTGCCCTGATTGATGTTCAAGGCGCAGCGCATTTGCTTGTGCACGGCATAAAGCAGGTTGTCTCTGCTGGTGGTTTGCTGTTCCAGTTTTTCCAGATACGGAATCAATGCCGGGCAGTTGTTCATGTTTTTACTCATGATGTCCACCACAGCCAGCAGCGATTGTTCGCTGTATTCACTGGCAGCAGCATCTGCTACTTTCTGGTAGTAAGGAAGCGCCAGGTCGGGTTGTTTTTTACGCTCGTAGCTGTATGCCAGGTGGTATTGTGCAGGAATGCGGAAAAAGCCATCCCGATAATCACTCAGGTAGCGATTGAATTCGCGGATGGCGCCATCATAATCTTTGCGTTCCCAAAGGTTGTAGGCAGAAGTGTACACAATTGAATCGCGGCGGGAGGCGCTTACGGAAATATTCGGCACGGTGGCAATCCAGCTCAGATATTCTGCGCCACGGCCATTTTCGCGGTATATCTTTTCTATTTTTTCGATGGCTTTCTGGGCTTCTGGCGTACCTGGATATTCCAGGGCCAGCTTCTTATACATATCAATAGCCTTCTCATCCTTTTCCTGTTTGTAGTAAAGCTGTCCAAGGGTTTGGTAGGCTTTTTTCACAATCAGGCGACCCTGAAAATCCTGAACCAAGTACATCAGGTTGCGTTCGGCATCTTTTGCCTGACCGATGTTTAACTGTTCGCTGGCCATTTCAAAAATCGCGTCAGGCACAAATGGTGATTCCGGAAATTCGTTTGGAATCCGCTTCATGGTTGCAATTTTCTGCTGCGATTCTCTGGTAAACCCGTAAATCATCCCTTTCTGAAAGAGGGCATAATCTGAGGCGGGGCCTTTCTTGCCAGAAACATAAGCGTAGCTTTCCAGTGCTTCAGGAAGTTTGCGAATCATAAAGTAACTGTCGCCAAGGCGGGCCATTGCATCGGTATAAATATCTTCTCGATAATCACCGTTGCGCGCCGCATTTCGGTACTGGTTGAAAAAAACAGATGCTTCTGCAAACCT
>JBIKKI010000126.1:0-6558 GCA_044360435.1 Bacteroidia bacterium | reverse complement strand
AAGAACATTGGAAGCCAGAAAAGGAGTTGTGGAATTTCTGCTCATCAATCATCCGCTGGATTGCCCCATTTGCGATCAGGCGGGTGAATGTCACCTTCAGGATCTGGCATTTGACCACGGAGCAGCCCAAACCCGTTATGAATTTGAACGGCGCACCTTCGACAAGATCGACATCGGGCCATACATCAAATTGCACATGACCCGCTGCATCCTGTGTTATCGCTGTGTGTACACGGCTGATCAAATTACAGGCAAACGTGTTCACGGGGTGATGAAGCGCGGCGATGCTGCTGAAATCAGCACGTATATTGAACAAGCCATAGACAACGATTTCAGCGGAAACGTAATCGACGTTTGTCCTGTAGGAGCGCTTACAGATAGAACCTTCAGGTTCAAAAGTCGCGTATGGTACACCAAACCACTGGATGCCCACAGGTCGTGCGACAAATGCTGCGGCAAAGCGGTGCTTTGGAATGTTGGCGACGAAATCTACCGCGTAACGGCGCGAAAAGATGAACATGGAGAAGTGAAAGAGTTCATCTGCAACACCTGCCGATTTGAAAAGAAAAGCATGTCTGACTGGACCATTGAAGGCCCAAGGAAAATTGACCGGCACAGTGTTATCTCGGCCAACAAATACTTCGAGCCTATTCCGGAACATACACCCTTACTGAATAAAGCCTGATATGGACGCTGCATTGCTTATTGAAAAATCCATTCTTGTATTGGTCATTCTGGGTATTACCCTCTTGATTGCCACATACAGTACTTACGCAGAACGTAAGGTTGCCGCATTCCTTCAGGACAGACAAGGCCCAAACAGGGCAGGAGTGTTCGGATTGCTTCAGCCCATTGCCGATGCGGGGAAAATGTTCTTTAAAGAAGATCTGATTCCGGCTGCTTCGGAAAAATGGCTGTTCATCATGGGGCCGGGCATTGCCATGTTTACGGCGTGTATGACCGGTGCTGCCATTCCGTGGGGCACAGAACTTCATGTTTTTGGCTACACGCTGAACATGCAAATTGCCGATATCGACATCGGAATCTTGTATGTAATTGGCTTTGTCAGCATGGGTGTTTACGGCATCATGATTGGTGGCTGGGCTTCCAACAACAAATACTCTCTGTACGGTGCCATTCGCGCCAGCAGCCAGATGATTTCTTATGAATTGGCCATGGGGCTCAGCATCATTGCCGTGGTCATGATGACCGGAACTTTAAGCCTGAAAGAAATTGCCGCACAACAGCACGGAATCAACTGGAACATCTGGTACCAGCCCATAGGGTTTATTATTTTCTTCACTTGTGCCCTGGCAGAGTGCAACCGCGCTCCATTTGACCTTCCCGAGTGCGAAAGCGAATTGATTGGAGGATACCACACCGAATATTCCAGCATGAAGCTGGGTTTCTACCTGTTTGCGGAATACATCAACATGTTCATCTCCTCGGCAGTAATTGCAACCCTGTATTTCGGTGGTTACAACTTCCCGGGAATGGATTTGATTGAAAGCCCCGCCTTGCTTGGATGGCTGCAGTTTATTGCGCTGTTTGCGAAAATCTTCTTCTTCATATTCGTTTTCATGTGGATCCGCTGGACATTGCCACGTTTCCGCTACGACCAACTCATGCACTTAGGTTGGAAATCTCTGATTCCACTTGCCATCATAAATATGCTGATTACTGCGGCAGTTGTGCTTTTAAGAAATCAATCATTTTAATGCTCATTGATGATGCAACCATTAACCAACAGATCCAAACAGGTAGTCAATAAGGAAATGACGTTCATGGAACGCATATACCTGCCTGCCATATTGAAAGGGATGGCTATCACCATCAGTCATTTCTTTAAGAAAAAAGCTACGGTACAATATCCGGAAGTGCAGAGGCCCATTGCGCCTGTTTACCGAGGCAAACATGTGCTGAAACGCGACGATCAGGGAAGAGAACGTTGCACTGCCTGCGGTTTGTGTGCTGTGGCCTGCCCAGCAGAAGCCATTACCATGGTCGCTGCCGAACGCAACAAAGGTGAAGAACATCTGTACCGTGAAGAGAAGTATGCAGCCGTATATGAAATCAATCAATTGCGTTGCATTTTCTGCGGTTTGTGCGAAGAAGCCTGTCCTAAGGAAGCCATTTTCCTTACAGATGTGATTACTCCGGTTGAAACCACCAGGAATAATTTCATTTACGGAAAAGATAAACTGGTGGAACCATTGAACGCAAGAATAGATGTATCGAAAAGGCAATCCTGGAGGACGCCTGAGCAACAACCATGATGAACCAAATTCCGTTTTTCATTTTTTCCTTCATTGCCATCCTGATGGCATTGGGAACCATCACCGCACGTAATCCGGTGTACAGTGTGCTCTGTTTGATTTTGACCTTCTTCGCCCTCAGCGGACACTATGTTTTGCTGAACGCCCAGTTCATTGCCGTGGTCAACCTCATAGTATATGCCGGAGCCATTATGGTTTTGTTCTTGTTTGTGCTCATGTTGCTTAACCTGAACAAGGCAACCGAAGCCACAAAGCCGGTATTGTGGCAGATCAGCGGAGCCATTGCCGCAGGTTTGATTCTGGTAACGCTGGCGGGAGCGCTGCGCGGTGCATCAGATTTCATGATGAAGGGTGGCCCGGAAGCAGCCGGAATTGGATTGGTGAAAAATCTGGGCAAGATGTTGTTTTCCGACTTTGTACTGCCATTTGAAATTTCAAGCATCCTGTTCCTTGCCGCCATGGTTGGTTCAGTGTATATAGGAAAAAGAGAAAAACAGGAGGAAGGAGAACAATGATGAATGCAGAATCTTTGACACCCGTAGATCAATATATCTACCTGAGCAGCTTGCTTTTTTGCATCGGCGTCGCCGGCGTTTTGCTCAGAAAAAATGCCATCGTCATCTTGATGTGCATCGAATTAATGCTCAACGCTGTAAATCTGCTCTTCGTGAGTTTGAGTACCTACATGGGAGATGCCTCTGGTCAGATTTTCGTATTCTTCATCATGGTAGTCGCAGCAGCCGAAGCCTCCGTAGGATTGGCCATTCTGGTGATGGTGTACAGAAATACGCGCGCCACCAACATCAGCGTCCTGGATCAAATTAAGAACTAACCCGATGAACCAAAGTAGCTTATTTATCATCATACTCTTGGCTCCGTTGGCAGGCTTTCTGATCAATGGCCTTTGGGGTAAAAAACTCCATACCGCTTCAGGATGGTTGGGTACCCTCGCGGTTTTCCTCTCGTTCGTTGCTTCCCTGATGCTTTTCAGCGCTCAGGCGCAAAACAGTGAGCCCATCTTGTTTAAACTGTTTCAGTGGCTCAACGTTGGGTCTTTTCAGGTAGATCTGAGTTTCCAGGCTGATCGGCTGAGTTCCATCATGCTGCTGGTGGTTACCGGTGTTGGATTTCTGATTCATCTCTATTCCATCGCATACATGCACCACGACGAGGGATTCTACAAGTTCTTCGCCTACCTGAATCTGTTTATTTTCAGCATGCTGTTGCTGGTTCTTGGAAGCAACTTCGTGGTGATGTTCTTTGGTTGGGAAGGTGTTGGCTTGTGCAGTTACCTGTTGATTGGTTTTTGGTTCAAAAACGAATCCTATGGCAAGGCAGCACGGAAAGCATTCGTGATGAACCGCATAGGCGATTTGGGTCTGCTCGTCGGTTTGTTTCTCATTTACTTCCAGTTCGGAACCTTTGAATACAGCGCAGTATTCCAAAAAGTGGAAACAGGTGCCTACAGGCCTGAAATCCTAACCGCGATTTGCGTTTCACTGTTCATCGGAGCAACCGGTAAAAGCGCACAGATTCCTTTGTTCACCTGGCTGCCCGATGCTATGGCCGGCCCAACTCCGGTTTCCGCGTTGATCCACGCAGCTACCATGGTCACTGCAGGTATTTACATGACTGTTCGCTGCAATGTAATGTTCAATTACAGCCCTGTAGCAAGAGACCTGATGTTGTACACAGGCTTGTTGACTTCAGTAGTTGCAGCGCTGATTGGCCTGAAGCAAAACGACATCAAGAAGGTACTGGCATATTCTACCGTTTCCCAATTGGGTTTTATGTTTATCGCCCTTGGTTGCGGTGCCTACACTGCCGCGCTGTTTCATGTGCTTACCCATGCGTTCTTCAAGGCATTGCTGTTCCTGGGTTCAGGAAGTGTAATCCACGCCATGAGCGGTGCACAGGATATACGTGAAATGGGCGGACTGAAAAAATATATGCCCGTAACTTATTGGACGTTCCTGATTGGAACATTGGCCATTTCAGGTTTCCCTCTTCTTTCCGGGTTCTTTTCAAAAGACGAAATTTTGCTGGCATTGTATGACCGGAGCCATTGGCTTTACCCCATCGGACTGGCCAGTGCTTTTGTGACCGCGTTTTACATGTTCCGACTGTTCTTTGTGACCTTTCATGGGAATTTCAGAGGAACTGAAACACAGAAACACCACCTGCACGAATCACCGGTATTGATGACCATTCCTTTGATGGTTTTGGCTGTACTGAGCATCGTTGGCGGCCTGATTAATTTGCCGCATTATACCGGAGCATCCGGACAGGGCTTGCATCATTGGCTTGACCCTGTTTTGGCCGATCAGGCAACACATCACCACACATTTGCAACGGAAATGATGTTTGCGGGCATGGCTACCATTGGTTTGCTGTTGGCCTTTGTACTCACCCGCAGGAAATATGTGGTTGCTGCAGGCGTTCCAGAATCAGATGCCTCTATGAAGGGCATGGCAAAACTTCTGGGAGATAAATTCCTGATTGACGAAGCGTACGACAAAGTGATTGTGCGTCCATCTGAACAGCTATCTGACGGATTATACGCCTGGTCAGATCAAAAAATAATTGATGGAACGGTGGAACAAAGTGGCAACATCACCCAGTTGCTCGGTAATCTCATCCGGAAAATTCAATCCGGTAATATTGAATGGTATCTGCTCATCATGGTATTGTCGATGGCGGTAATCCTTGGCGTAAACCTATTTTTCTGAACAATTGCAACTCATAATCCTACCTCTGGCAGGTGCCTTGTTAACGTGGCTGGGCAAAGGTTTGAACCGACAGGTTTCACTGCTGTTCTCCCTTGCTACATTGGCACTTAACCTCTATTGGCTCAGTATTTTTATTCCGGATGGAACATTGCAGTTTGAACATAATGTTCCTTGGATGAATGAAGGCATCCGTTTCCACACGGCCATCGATGGAATAGGGATGCTGTTGTTGTTGCTCGCAAACCTGCTCACGCCAGTCATTTTGTTGTCCCGTTGGACGATGAGTCAGGATCAGAATAAGCTTTTACTCCCGCTCATTTTGTTGATGCAGGCTGCATTAAACGGGGTGTTCACCTCTATGAACGGGTTGTTGTTTTACGTATTTTGGGAACTTGCACTGATTCCCATTTACTTCATCTGTGCCAAATGGGGAGAAAGCAACCGCATTCGCGTTACCCTCAAGTTTTTCATCTACACATTTTTCGGAAGTGTTTTCATGCTTGCATCGCTGCTGTTCCTTTATTGGAAAACACCAGGTACGCACAGTTTCGAGTGGGCCTCCCTTGTTGCAGTTGAATTGAGTGAGGCAGAAGCGTGGTGGGTTGGAGCAGGTTTGTTGATTGCATTCCTCATAAAAATTCCGGTGTTCCCCTTTCATACCTGGCAAGCAGATACCTATACCACCGCTCCGGCAGCCGGTTCTATGCTACTTTCCGGAATCATGTTGAAAATGGGATTCTTCGGAATGTTCCGCTGGTATTTACCCTTGGTACCGGAGGCTTTGCAAAGTCAGATGACCTGGGTTAGCATTTTGGCCGTTGTTGGTGTGATCTATGGCGGTTTCATCGCTTTAAGACAAAATGATTTAAAAAGACTGGTAGCATATTCATCGTTTTCTCACGTTGGATTGATTGCTGCAGGTATTGCTACATTAACCATCAACGGATTTCAGGGAGCAGCAATTCAGATGTTCAACCATGGTATCAACATTGTTGCCTTGTTTTTTGCAATTTCCATCATTGAGCAGCGGATTGGTTTACGTTCCATGACACAGCTTCGGGGTCTTGCTTCATCATCCAGGGTGTTTGCCATCCTCTTCATGATAGCAGTACTTGGAACTGTTGCTGTTCCCCTGACCAATGGGTTCCCTGGAGAATTGCTTTTGCTGCAGGCCATTTTTGCATCAAATGCTGTTTACGGAATTCTTGCCGGATTAACCATCATCCTTTGTGCGGCCTACATGCTTAGAATGTATCAGTTCAGTATGTTCGGCGAAGCTGCAGAACAACAACCTGAATTCCCGGCTTTAGCACCAAGCGAGTGGCTGGGTATGGGCATCCTGGCCGCACTGGTGCTGGTCTTCGGCATTTTTCCACAACCTATTTTAGACCTGACTCACGCCAGCATGACACAACTGCTGGAAATCATTCAAGAACGAATTGCGCTGCGCTAACTGCATATGAAAGCTCTAATCATCATTTTCATCGGGGCCATTGTGCTGCTTTTTGCGGGCCTTGGAAAATCCGAACGCAGGTTAACTCCTCTGGTTTGGT
>JBIKKI010000029.1:0-21393 GCA_044360435.1 Bacteroidia bacterium | reverse complement strand
AGGTACGTATTATTTCGTGTTCCATTACCGCTGGGCGCGCCGTGACACGGATCGGAAACAGGTGAACGGGGTGGTGCAGTTGATTAGGTGAGGGATTTAAAATGTCAGTTCGTAGTTTGTGCTTCTTCCGCCGGCATCTTCCTGCCTCAAAATTCCTTTGTCCAACAAGTCTTTGATATCTCTCAAGGCAGTGTCGGGAGAACATTTGGCGATTTTAGCCCACTTTGACGATTGCAGTTTCCCATCAAATCCGTCTAAGAGTTTGTTGATGAGCATTCTTTGTCGGGCGTTTAAAGTCGTGTGTTCGTGTAGCTTCCAAAACGCTGCTTTACGCAATGTGTTTTGAAGCATCATCTCTGTGGCCAGCAGCGCATTCTTGAGGCAAAGCAGAAACCAATTCAGCCACTCGGTAATATCGCCTGTGCTGTGCTGTACGCTCTGTAAAACAGCGTAGTACTTTTTCCGCTCCTGCAATATCTGGCTCGACATGCTGTAGTATCGTTCACTGGTTTGGTCGGCGCGGGCAAGCATTAAATCAGAAATGGCTCTGGCCATCCGTCCGTTCCCGTCGTCAAAGGGGTGGATGATGATAAACCAAAAGTGGGCGATGGCGGATTTAAGCACAGGGTCTATTGAATCATGGTTGTTGAACCATGTTAAAAAGGCATCCATTTCTGCTTTAACCTTATGCGCAGGAATGGCTTCGTAATGAACTTTTTCATTTCCGAAAGCTCCTGAAACGATCTGCATCTCACCGGAGCGATAGCATCCCACGGCTATCTTTTGCATTCCGCTGTAGCCGGTTGGAAACAATGCTGCGTGCCAACCAAAGAGGCGTTTATGGGTCAGGGGCTTGTTGTGGTTTCGGGTGGCGTCGAGCATCATGGATACCACACCTTCTACGTTTCGGCTGGAGGGAACCAATCCGGCTATATTGATCCCCAATTGTCTGGCTATGGATGATCGAACTTGTGCGTAGTTGAGTTTTTCCCCTTCAATTTCTGAGGAAGTGACCACATCAAGTGTCAGGTTGTTGAGCGTTGCTTCTTCCTTGCCTGCAAAACCCAGGGAGCTCATGTGGGCCAGTATTTTCCCCTGGAGGTGGCGGACTGCCCCAAAAAGGGCATTGATATCCACCTCACGCCAGGTAAAGTGCGGCCATTGCTCATGTTCATAAATGTATTTTCCCACTTCTGAAGTCGCTCCTGCTCCAAATATAGGAAACAATCACCGCATATTTGCGGCGAATAAAGCGCTTAATCTCCGCAAATCTGCTGGTTGGGGAAAGCCGGAGTTCCATTACCGCTGGGCGCGCCGTGACACGGATCGGAAACAGGTGAACGGGGTGGTGCAGTTGATTAGGTGAGGATAATCATTCCTTCATTGAATTCCGGCAAACAGTCGGTTTTGGGAAGGGTAAATCTTGACCAGCGTCAGAAATGACGGGAGCATGCAGTGGGTAGGAACCTCTCGGTTTTCGCGGTGATGGGTTGCATGTGTCCTGCAGTATATTGTATTATTTATTTAAATGGTCACGTTTGTATAGAACTAATCCGAAAAGAGCTCCACTTAAAAGCCCACCGATATGTGCGGCATTATCAATACCTCCGGCTAATCCCCAAAGTAAGTTTATGCCAACATAAATCCCAATCATGCCAAATATCCCTTTCTTACCCTCCTTAGGAATAGCGTTTGTCATGAGCAGTCCAAGTATTGCGCCGTAAAGCCCCATAATTGCACCTGATGCACCTACACTAATTGTATTTGGATACCACCATATACTTGCAAGGCTTCCACAAATTCCTGATAAAATATATAAAATGAAGTAATTTTTGCGACCAAGTAATGGCTCAACGAATATAGCCGCCATAACCAGGCCTGAAAGATTCAGAAACAGATGCATAATGCCACCGTGTAAAAACACACTTGACAATAGTCTCCACCATTCGCCACTTGTTGTTTCAAATCGCCTGTTCGCACCCCATTGAAGCAAATCCATTCCACTTGGAGAAATCATGTGAACCCCTGAAATGATCAAGATTAGAAAAACGATCATATTTAGGTCTAAAATTATTGAAGTCGCAAAATGGCTGTCTTTGGGGATGAGAAAATTGAGCACATGAGCTAAGTCGTCTTGTTTTGGTTTCTTTCCTGTTAAGAATCTTCTTAACTCCATTTTGCTATAACCTGTCCAAATCAGAAAGAACAATAAAACAGCAAGTCCTATCCCAAAAGAACCAAAAATCCATGCAAGCTTATTTCCGTTTCGATCCTCATATTTTTCAGGTTTTGGCTCAAGAACTACAAGACTATCCTCGGCCGTTTCTTTCGTTATTGCTTCAATGGCTTTAAAGTAATTCGCTCTGTCATCTGAATTAGGTTTACGTTCAAAATGGTCTAAAGAATGATAATTATATTTATTCATTCTTTCAAGGCATGCATTATAGAAAGCTTGATATTTGTCCTCTTTCTCTTCGGCACTTATTTTATTACTTATTTGTTGTTTGAAATTTAGACCATGCCAATATTTATGTCTAGGTGTAATAGTTTCTGTTGTGTCCTTGAGGATAGGAAGAACGAAGTATATTTTAAAGGTTAAGTATTGATTGCGTCTTCCACTTGTGCTGAAGTCTGTGTATGAACCTACATAATAAGGTGCAACTGCGAATTTGGTCAATTTATAGTATCGTGCTTTCTCCTTCTTGTCTATTTCTTGAATGTTCGACAACGCTTGAATATCACCTGTAGCTGTTGTCAGGTATGCTTGAGTGTTGAAGGTCATTGCCGCTATCATACCCCAAGAGATAAATAGGAAGAATACCCGTCCATTGTCGTTGTTGGACTTGAAAGTTAAAATTCTGAATCTCGGTCTTAACCAAATGATTGTTGGAATCCATGGAAACACTATAGGAAGCCACAAATTCCAGACTTCCTCTTTAATGTCAATAATGGAGTATTGTAAGCAAAAAAACCATCGAATGAATCCAAGTCCAAATACTGTCCCAAATGTTACAGCCAAAAATGCAGGAAGTATATGTCTTAGTTTTAGAATGTAGGTTTCCAATATTATTTAGTTTTATTAAATCTTTTCTTATTCAAATGGAAACACAAAGGTGCAAGTCCCTGTCTTCGCAGGGAACCGCTCCTGAGGCCCTCGCTTCATCATTGTACAGAACTCTTCTCGAAGTGCGGCTCTTCATGTCTTCGTCGCAGCCAAGTTACTCATGGTGTTACCATTCTCCCATGTTCAATAGTTAGTTGGTTTTGATGGTGCTTTTACTTTTAGCCAGACGTATACCAATACCGCAGGGCGCGCCGCGAGACGAATGGGAAACAGGTGAACGGGGTGCTGCAGTTGATATGGTGAGGGCTATAGCATCATCATTTGTATTCCGGCGATATTGATCCCCCCATTCCGGAAAACTGACCCCACCTTTCAGCGGCGGATTCCGCAGTATCATCTTCCTTATTTCAATTGGCGCAACAGACCGCCGTTCGACATCAGTCGTTTTCCGCTATTTTCTCAATGGGTCCTTTTTGGCTGTCCCAGACCATGGTATGCAGTGAATAGTCAAACCATTGTTTAAACAATTTGAATGTCCGGTTTTGCACCCAAAGATCCTCGTCAATGCACCAGTTGTTGAGCTGCTCGCAAAAGAACCAGTCAAAGTGTTTTCTCAACCAGCGTTCCATTTGTTCTGTGGTCTCGAAGTCCGGCAGCAGATACACGTCGGGTTCACCTATGATTGGACCGAGTTCTTTGGGGTCTATGGGCTCAATGCTGTTTACCCAGTCGTAAAGCGCTTGTTTTGGCGTCAGGACCAAGGCAGTCCGCCGAACATTCTGAAACACCTCTGATTCTGCCATGAAAGCAAAGATAAAAAGGTTGATGGGGCTTGGTAAGGGTTTGTAGATTGGCCAGGTGGCGGGGCATTGATTCTATGAATTTCATTGTTATTTTATCGTGTAACTCACATTGCGTCCGTTTCCTTGTTTTTCAATTACTCCTTTGTTGAGCAATTCTGACAAAATGCGTTTTACGGTTGGTGCAGGTATGGCCAACTTTACGGCAATTTCTCCCGACTGGATGTTCGGACGGTTTTGAATAATGGTATAAATTGATTTTTCTTTGGGCGAAAGCTGTGTTTCCATTCCACTTTTTTGCAATTTCGATAGCAGTTGCGATTGGATATTTGACAAGCAATTCAAAAAGAACTGTATCCAAACGGTTACATCTTCGTTTGGGCGTTGTGCCTGACAACTTCTAAGCACCTGATAATATTCGTTTTTCCGATTTTCTATTTCGTGTTCAAAACTCACGTATTGTATCCATTTGTATCCGTTTTTGAGCAGCAAAAGCGTTGAAATCAAACGGCTTAACCTGCCATTTCCGTCTTGGAAAGGGTGAACACTCAAAAAATCATAGACAAAAGACGCTACTTTGATTAACGTGTGCACTTCCGTTTCGGAATTATACCAATGGAGCAAAGCCCTCATAGAATCTTCGGTGGCAAATCCCGATTCGGTGGTTTGAAAAATGATTTGTTTTGTGCCGTCAGGTAATGAGGCTTCAACCGCATTATTATGCAGCTTATAATTGCCTTTATGCCATTCGTCTTTGGCACTGTATTTCATCAAACTATGATGCAAACTTTTGATATGGCTTTCGGTAACACTGATGTTTTCATAAGAAGCCGAAATCAAGTCCAGTACTTCAAAATAACCGACTACTTCCTGCGAATCTCTGTCCGTAAGCTTGGTAATATCATTTTTTTGAAGCAAAACATCAACTTCTTCATCGCTCATTCTGTTGCCTTCAATACGGTTAGAAGCCCCTACGCTTCGCACGGTAGCAATGCTTTTCAACTCTTTGAGGCTTTGTCCTTCGCGGCGTTCAATAGCTGTCCAATTTGCATCAAAACGGTCTATTTCACTGATTAAGTTAATCAGCTTCCAATCAATTTGCAGTTTAAAATTATATACCCCGTTGTCCATTATGATACGTTATGATACGCTAAGATACGATTAAGATGTGAAAACGCAAAATACAAATGATACGCTATGATACGTTTAGATTTGATTATGATACGAATAATTACATGGTTTGCGGTCGTGCGCTAGTCTTGTTGCTTGTTCCTTACGCATTGTGTGTATTCCGGCGATATTCCCCCCCCCATTCCGGGAAGTTGACCCCACCTTTTAGCGGTGGACTGCGCTGTATCAGCTTGGTTATTCCGCTTGGCGCAACAGTCCGCCGTTCGACATCAGTCGTCTTCCTCGAAGTACGCTATTTTCTCAATGGGGCCTTTTTGACTGTCCCAGACCATGGTATGCAGTGTATAGTCAAACCAGACTTTAAACATCTTGAAGGTTCGGTTTTGCACCCAAAGATCCTCGTCAGTGTACCAGTTGTTGAGCGGCCCGCAAAAGAACCAGTCAAAGTGTGTTCTCAACCAGCGTTCCATTTGCTCTGTGGTCTCGAAGTCCGGCAGCAAATACACGTCGGGTTCACCGATGATCTGACCGAGTTCTTTGGGGTCTATGGGCTCAATGCTATTTGCCCAGTCGTAAAGCGCTTGTTTTGGCGTTAGGACCAAGGCAGTCCGCCGAACATTCTGAAACACGTCTGATTCTGCCTTGAAAGCAAAGTTAAAATGGTTGAGGGGGCTTGGTAAGGGTTTGTGTATTCTACGTTCGTCCTTTTACGAAGTTATAACCAGTCCGATTTGGGGGGGGCTTACAGCAGTCCCCGGGGATTGAAAACAGATTCAGCCATATAACCAAAACATCACTGCCCAAGCCACGGGCAATTGCTATTTTTGAACATGCGCCTGTTCTTCTTGCTCTGCAGCTCCTTCACCGCCAACGTGCAGGCCCAGCCCGGGAAGCCTCCTAAAAGAGTACCTGTCGAACCGGTTCAGGCAGCGTCTGCATGGAACGTTGAACGGGTGGAGGTGAAGGTGTGCTGGAGCGGAACTACGGTTGATTTTGTACGGATTGACGACCGACGCGCGCCGATTCCCGCCGGAGCTTGTGTTCCCATGAAACTGAGGGTGAATACACCCCTGCGTATTACGGTGCAGACAGGTGGAAGGCTGCTACATAACTGCGATTCGCTGCTCTTCCTGAAGCCTGAGGGCGGGGAACTGCGGTTGCACTTTAAGGACAGCAGCCATGCGGCATCGGGAATTGCCTACCATTACGAAACGCCTTCAGAACAAAGGGCCCGTCTGGCCAAGGCCGCGCAGGATTCCGCAGCGCGGGTGGCTGCCGCCGCCGAAGCTGCTGCCAAAGCCGAGCAGCAACGTCAGGAGCTGAAGCAACAAAACCTGCGCAACCTGATCGTTACGGTGAATGGCCGCAGGCTGAAGGTGTACGAAAAAGACCTGGGCCCGATGGACTGGCAAGGGGCGGTGGAAACTTGTCGCTTTTTGGGGAATGGCTGGCGTTTGCCCAATGAGTCGGAGCTGAAGGCCATCCAAAAGCAGTTGTTTCTGGAAGGCGCCGGCAGTTTTGCCGAAACTTGGTACTGGACAGGTCAGGAAGAAAGCTCAAACATTGCCTGGGCCATGCACCTGCGGGCGGGCAACAGCGTCCGCAACCCTAAGGATTACCAGTTAAAAGTGCGGCCGGTCAGGGATTTGTGAGATGGATTACCTCGTCAGTGCGGGCCGGCAAGGGTGTTGATTTGGTCCACGATGAAAGCCTGTTAAATGTTCATTTTGATACTACATGGCCATAAAAATCAACATTGCAGTGGGAATTTTCCCCTCCACATTGAAGATGGCGGTTCCGGTAGAATAGGCTCCCGATCGCAGCACCTGTCCGTCAAAGTTGTATAGGGCACTTCCTGTGGAATAGGCTCCTTGCCGGATCATGGTTCCGTCCCAATTGTACAATGCCGTTCCTGTGGAATACTGTCCCTGACGGAGTATTTTCCCATCCCAATTGTATAAGGCCGCTCCTGTAGCATATTGGCCTTGTCGGATGACTTTCCCGTCCCAGTTGCAAATCGCTTTTCCGGTAGCGTATTGTCCTTGCCTGAGTACTTTTCCGTCCCAATGATAGAGCGCTGTTCCTGTGCTGTAACGGCCCTGACGGATGATGGTCTGGGCCTGCAAACCGGTGTAGCTAATGATGAGGATGGCTTTGACCAGGAAGAATTTCATGATGTAATATTAACGGTTTTTGATGCAGTTAAAGACTGGGCTTTTTTTGATTTAATCCCTTGATGCGGTTACCAAACCACCTGAATAGATGCCTTCATCCAGGGTAAACGTATCAGGGTTTTACTCCAAGGCAAAGAATCTAAGAGCAGATCTATACTCAAACCGCTCATGTGCAGCAGCATGTGCTGCCGGTCTTGAATCAAAATGCCCGGCCGCTTCAAAAACAAATCTCGCAAAGAATCAATGGCTGTATGATTCAATGCTTTCCAATGTTCAATTACGGCGCTTAATAGTGCTTCTGATTCAGCCAGCTCTTCAGGCGTCAGGTATATGTCTGTGTTCCCCGCAGGAAAGAAATTCTCACCGCACAAGAAATGGCTCAGGGAAGGAGCGTCGGATTCGAAGTTCGTTGTTCCGGAGGCCAGGTAGTCCAGAAGCCGTATGGCTCTGGCTTTGGATTCATCTGATCGGAAGGTATTGTGCTCGGTTAAGTGCAGCACCTCGAAATAGTTTGGGATGAAGGGCTGCAATAAACATAAACCGGCGTGTTCAATCGGTACTTCCATGAGGCGGTTTTATTTGATGCATGTGGTGTTTTTTCTGCTTCCCGGGCTATGCTGTGAAGTGTAGGAAGGGTGCTGAGTTACATTCTTTTTACCGCGTTTTTGTTCAACACGCCATACAGCAACCAACCGATGAGCATCAGCCAACCCACGGGATAGGGAAGAATCCCGAGCGCCCACCAATACGAGCGGCCTGTATTTCCGCCAAACCCTCCCAGCGAAGATATCCAGAACAGATAAGCCACGCCGGCAAGTATGGCCAGTGCCGCTGCTAAAGTCCAGCCTGCGCCTTTGCGTTTTTGATGACTCGCTTCCCAACTCAGGATGAGTCCTGCGAGCCCAATGAGCACCGAACCTTCCAGCGGATCGAGCGTGCCCAACATCAGCAGGGTGATGCCGCAAATACGGGCAATGACGGGTAATCGTTCAGAAACAGGCATATGCGAAGGTACTAAGGGTAAAAAAGCAAGAGGCCATCGGTACGCTTGTTTTTGGTGTAGCTTCGCAGGGAACATGTCGCGGGCACTGGCGTTTGATTATGGTGTGAAGCGCACGGGGATTGCCGTGAGCGATCCGCTGCGCATTGTGGCTACGCCTTTAGGCATGCAGGAAACTGCGGTTTTAATGGCCTGGATTAAGGCTTACTGCGCGAAAGAACCGGTGACGGATTTTGTATTGGGCATGCCTTCGCGCTTCGACGGCAGCGATACCCATGCCACAGCCCCGGTGCAGGCTTTTGCGCTGGCGCTGAAGGAGGCATTCCCCGAGATTCCCTTGCACTACATTGACGAACGCCTGTCGAGCAGGGAAGCACGTCAGTCTTTGATTGCATCAGGGGTGAAGAAGTCGAAACGCCGCGAAAAAGGACTTACAGACACCGTCAGCGCCGTATTATTATTGCAGGTGTATTTGCAGCAGCAGTCATGATTCTTCCCATTTACGCTTACGGCAGTCCGGTGCTTAGGCAGAAGGCCGAACCCATCAGTCCTGATTATCCGGGTCTGAAGGAACTGATCGCCAACATGTACGAAACAATGTATGCCAGCAATGGAATTGGATTGGCGGCGCCACAAATCGGCCTGCCCATCCGTTTGTTCGTGGTGGATGGCAGCGAAATCGACGACATCGACCCCGTAGATTTTAAACAAACCTTCATCAACCCGGTCATCCTCGACGAGTTTGACACGAAATGGAGTTTTGAGGAAGGATGTCTGAGCATTCCGCAGGTGCGGGAACATGTGAGCCGCCATGCAAAGCTGCGCATCCGTTATCAGGACGAGCAATTCCGCGAGCACGAAGCCGAATTTGACGGCATGGCTGCGCGCATCATCCAACACGAGTACGACCACATCGAAGGCGTGCTGTTCACCGACCGTATTTCTCCTTTGAAGCGCAACCTGTTGAAGGGCAAGCTGAGCAACATCAGCGCCGGCCGCGTGAATGTTTCCTACCGCATGAAATTCCCGAAAGCACGTTGAATGCGAAGCTCCGCGCCCTGATTGAACTTGTTCGGCCCCTGAACCTGCTGATCATCCTGCTCACACAGGTATTGTTCATGGCGAAAGGTGCGGACTGGCTGAATTTTGGCGCGGCGGATTTCCTGCGCAGTTTCAATCCCAGCCTGCTGCGCTGGCAGGATGCTTTTTGTCTGATGCTGGCCACAGCTGCTGCCGCCGCCGCAGGCAATGTGGTGAACGATATTGAAGGCCAGGCTGCCGATGCCGTCAACAAACCCGAGCGCCGCCGCGTGGGAACGGTCATCAGTGTGCGCAGCGCTTGGATCTGGTACGGCATCTTGCTTCTACTTTCCATGGGCGCCGCCTGGATGCTGGACCTTACCTTTTTCTTGTTTACCCTGGTGGTGAATTTGTTGCTGTTCTTCTACAGCAGCGATTTGAAGGGAATGCCTCCCGCAGGGAACATGCTGGTGGCCATGCTTACCGCATCGGTGGTGTTTGTGGCGCGGAAAGGCATTGAAGATGCTTCCGCCTTGCCGTTCAGCGAGTTTACCATGATTGCTTTTCTGCTGAATCTGGCGCGCGAATGGGTAAAGGATGTGAACGACAGAGAAGGTGATGAACGCGCCGGCGTGCGCAGCATGGCGGTGGTTTATGGTTCGCTGCGCACCCTCAGGTTTACCGCCGGGGTTTTATGCTTGGCCGTGGTCCTCATTGCCGCGGTGGCTTTGTTTTATCCCGCCGGAATGGTTTTTCGCGTGCATTTGCTGCTGGCAGCGGCTGGCACCGGATACATGGCATTTGCTGTGTGGCAGGGAAATGCCACAGGCTTGGCTTCCAACCGTCTGAAATGGCTGATGCTGTTCGGCATGCTGGGCGTGCTTTGGGTGTGAATCAGGCACTGTAGAAGGGAAGCGCTTCAGCACTGCTGTAACTTGGCAAGTGCGCGCAGAAGCAGCCGATTTTTTCCCGAACTTTGCAGCCCTTTTTAATACCGTGTTAGCGCTTACCGATTTCAGCTTCGAATTTGCCGGCAGATACCTCTACCGCAACGCATCCTGGCACATCAAGCCGGGTGAAAAAATAGGACTGGTCGGCAAAAACGGCACCGGTAAATCAACCCTGCTTCGTCTGATTTCCGGAGAATACGACCTGCGTGAGGGCATCATGAACAAAACCGGTGGGCTCACCATCGGCTTCCTCAACCAGGACATGCTTTCTTATGAATCCTCGGAACCCATCCTTCAGGTGGCGCGTCAAGGCCTTGGACGTTTGGTTCAGCTGGAGAAGGAAATCAACGAGCTCTTGGTGCAGATTGAAACCGACCACAGCGACAAAACGCTGAACCTGCTGGCCGAGAAGCAGGAAGAGTTCGGCACCCTGGGCGGCTATGAATTGGATAACGAAGCCGAGAAGATATTGGAAGGACTTGGTTTCGAAACCTGGCAGCTGAATCAGCCCCTGCAATCCTTCAGCGGTGGCTGGCGGATGCGCGTCATGCTGGCCAAGTTGCTGCTGCAACAGCCGGATTTGCTGCTGCTCGACGAACCCACCAACCACCTGGATATGCCCAGCATTGAGTGGCTGGAAGAATACCTCAGCGAATACCGCGGCACCTTCGTGATTGTGTCGCACGACCGGTTTTTCATGGATCGTGTGGTTACCCGCGTGGTGGAAATTGCCCATCAGCAATTGTACCATTATACCGGCAACTATTTCGAATACCTGGAACAAAAACAGGAGCGCGATGCCATGCAGCAACGCCGCTTCGAAAACCAGCAACAGTACATCAAGCAACAACAGCGCTTTATTGAGCGTTTCCGCTACAAGGCTTCCAAAGCCACCGCCGTGCAATCCAGGGTGAAGCAGCTGGAGAAGCTGGAGCGCGTGGAAGAGGTGATAGAAGACGGCGTGGTATTGAAACTCGACTTCAAAACCAAGCGCACACCGGGCAAGATGCTCATTCATCTGAAGGACATCACCAAAGCCTACGGGGAGAAAACGGTGCTGAAGGGCGGTGAGGCGCAGGTGTTACGCGGCGATAAGATTGCCTTCATTGGTGCCAACGGCATCGGTAAATCAACCTTGTTGCGCATCATCAATGGCACGGAAAGCCATGGAGGTTCCGTAGAAATCGGCTATCAGGTGGACACGGCTTTCTATGCACAGCATCAGCTGGAAAGTTTAAATCTGAGCCGCAACCTGCTGGATGAACTGGGACATGCAGCGCCGCTGCTCACCGAACGCGAAGTGCGCACGGTATTGGGCTGTTTCCTGTTCACCGGCGATTCTGTATTCAAGAAAATCAAACTGCTCAGCGGTGGCGAAAAAGCCCGTGTAGCCCTGGCCAAAACCCTGGTTCAGGAAAGCAACCTGCTGCTGCTCGACGAACCTACCAACCACCTGGACATCCAAAGTTCCGGGTTGTTGGCAGAAGCACTGAAAAACTACAAAGGGAGCTTCGTACTTATCAGCCACGATCGCTATTTCGTTTCAGAAGTGGCCAATAAAATCTGGTATGTGGAAGATGGCCTCATCAAGGAATATCCCGGCACCTATCCCGAGTTTAACGAATGGTTTGCGCGCCGTCAGGAACAGATGGCCGCTCAGGAACCCAAGCCCCAGAAACAGGAAAAGCCTGTACCAGCTCCGGTGAAAGCAACAGAAAATCAATCCCGCGCAAAGCAGCTGGAGAAAGAGCTTGAAGCCGTGCAGACAAAACTGGATGCACAGCAGGCGCAGCGTGCTGATCTGGAAGCACGGCTGGCCAATCCTGAAGTGGCTGCAGATCTTACCCTGGTTGGGAAATTGGGACAGGAACATGAAGCTTTGTGCCGGAACATCGAACAGCTGCAAGGTGAATACGACCGGCTGTTGGAAGCTTGGATGGAAGGGCAGTCCTGATCGATACTTTTTGCCAGGCTACAACTTCCAGTGCATCATCAGCATGGGGCCGGTATTGTATTGAAACACGTTTTTTCCGCCCACCGGCTTGCCCTGTTGCAGGATTTGCTGAAAGAGGCCCAGTTCCAGCTTCACCTGTTTCCATCCATCCCATCCCAGTCCGGCGGCCAGTCGGTTTTGGTCGAATACATTCTGCGCCACGTTTTTGCCGAAACCCAGGAAGACTTCATCCCAAACATAAGCGTACCAGCGGTTCGCTTGCAGCGGAACATTCAGGCGCTGCATCACCCGAATCCTGTTCAGGTAGGTCCAGGGACCGGTAAATCCGCTTGTATTCAGCCAGCGTTGCTCCAGCCTGATTCTTTGCTGCCATGTGGGTTGCCCGGGCTGGCTTGGCCAGAAACTCATCCATTGCTGGTGGATGCGGTGTTCGCTGAAGCTGCCTCTGGAAGCAAGGGGAATGTCGCCGTAGGGATGCGTGCGCACCCAGGCATAACCCAGCTGGAATTGTTGCGTGGCTCCCAGCTTCACCGAAATACCGGTACGCCATAAATCCTGTTGTCTGCTTCTGCCGCTGTTGTCTCTGCGCCACTGGTATTCACCGTTCCAGCTCCATTGATTGTTCAGCCGGATGCTCAGGTTCAGAGGCATCCAGAAAATGTCGTTGTGGTCGCTGATGCGGTTTTGGGCCTGCAGGCGCAAACTGTTGGTACTTATAGCGCAGCAGCACAAAGCGGCACACCACAACCGGAACTGTTTATTCCTGATACATCTGAAAAACGGCATCATCCAGGTTTTTTCGCTTCTTTTTGGGTTTGTTACGGGTGGCATGGGCATGGTTTCCCCGCGTGGCATTCTGGAATTCGTCCAGTCCTAAAATGCTGAGGGAACCTCCGGCATGCGAAAACTCTGCCTGAAGATGATGAAGGTTGTTGATGACGGTGAAATCTACAAGGTTGCAAGCGGAAAGATCGATGCAGGCCTGTGTTTGTGAAGGAATTTGGTCCAGGTTTCGCCGGATGCCCAACCAGTTGCTGAACACCGCGGCACCAGCCACCTTCAGCGTATTGCCTTTGCGGATGGTATGGGCCTTGAACATCGACCTCAGCGGCGCACCTAGGAAATGTTGGGTGATGAGTTTCGTTACGATACCCGCACCAATGCCCATGAGCAGGTCGCTGGCCAGGGTAACGATAATGGTGACGCAAAATACCGTTAGCTGTTCACGCCCAATGTTGGCCATACGTCCAAATTCACGCGGACTGGCCAGTTTGATGCCTACCCCGATGAGCATGGCGGCAAGCGCCGGAATAGGAATCAGGTCGTTGAACTGCAGGTCCAGCAGCAAAAAACACATGATGAACAATCCGTGGAAAAAGTTCGCCCAGCGCGTCTTTGCACCGTTGTGCACATTGGCACTGCTGCGCGCTACCTCACTGATCATCGGCAATCCGCCAAAAATACCGGCCAGCATGTTGCCTGCTCCAACGGCAATCAGGTCGAGGTTTGTTTTGCTCTTTCGGTGTAAAGGGTCAATCTGGTCAATAGCCTTTACCGTGAGCAAGGATTCCAGGCTTCCGACCAAGGCAAACATGAGCACAAATTTGAGAAAGACTCCCGTTTGGCTCATCCCTCCAAAGTCCACATTCACGGCCAGTATGTCGGAAAGCGACTGGTCGAAGTGAACCAACTGCGTGCGGTCCAGCTTCAATAGTTTGCCCAAGGGTATGGCAACAAGCAGCACCATGACCGGAGCCGGTATCTGACGCAAAATGGGGAATTTCAGCCGCGGCCAGATGAGCACAATGAGCAAACTGGATAGTCCGATCAGTGCAGCGGTATTGGCGGTGCCAACAGGTCCAAAGAGGCTGGCCAAGGATTGCGGAAGCGCCGCCACCAGTTCAAAAGGCGAGGTGAGCGATTTCCCTGCCTCGTTGACCGGGTTCATGCCCAGCAGGATGTGGCCTTGCTTGCTGATGATGCTGATGCCAATCGCTGCAAGCATGCCATGTACCGCGCTCAGCGGAAAAAAGTCCACCAGTGAACCCAGCCGGATGAGGCCGAATAAAATCTGAATGAAACCGGCTACAACCACTGCGCCCAAGGCGTATTTCCAGCCGAGTTGCGCATCGCCCTGACCCAATTCAGCCACGGCACCGGCTACAATCACAATCAATCCGGCTGCAGGTCCCTTGATGGTAAGGGGGGAGCCTGCCATCAATGAAACAAACAAACCACCAATCATCGCGGTAATCAAACCCATGACCGGTGGGAAATCGCTGGCCCGTGCGATGCCTAAACTGAGCGGCAGCGCCAGCAGAAAAACCAAAAAGCCACTAACCGCGTCTTGTGTGATGAATCCCTGATTGCCGGGAAGGCGGTGTTTCCTGAAGCCCATTGCGCGGTTGAACAATGCAAAGTTATCGGAATGGTTTATTTATGCGCATCATATCGTTTGCTTATGTACAGCGTCAATGCAGGCCAGACAGCGGGTTTTGTTCGGTTTTTAAGGCATGTTCCGTGTTTCATGTTCCGGCGGTATTTTCGCAGGGCATGGATCAGCAACAGGAACCCACATATTTCGCCCATCCAACAGCTGTGGTTGACGCAGGTTGTCAGATCGGTGAAGGAACAAAAATCTGGCACTTCACACACATCATGAGCGGTTGTGTGATTGGCCGGAAATGCAACTTCGGGCAGAATGTGGTGGTCAGCCCCGAAGTGGTGCTTGGCAACAATGTGAAGGTTCAAAACAACGTGAGCATTTACACCGGCGTTACCTGTGGTGACGACGTGTTCCTCGGGCCCAGTTGTGTGTTTACCAATGTGATTAACCCGCGCAGCGCCGTGAACCGCCGCGACCAATACGCCAAAACACATGTGGGCACCGGTGCCAGCATCGGAGCCAACGCGACCATCGTTTGTGGGCACGACATCGGAAAATTTGCCTTCATCGGTGCCGGTGCCGTGGTAACCAAAAACGTACCCGATTACGCATTGGTGGTAGGCAATCCCGCACGGCAAACCGGCTGGATGAGTGAGTACGGACAAAAGCTGGTGTTTAATGCTGAAGGACTGGCAACCTGCCCCGAAAGCGGACAGCAATATCGTTTGGAACAAGGACTGGTTAGCAGAATTTCCTGAATGAAGCGGGTTCTGGTTACCGGCGGAATGGGTTTTATTGGTTCACACACCGTGGTGAGCCTCATAGAAGCCGGGCTTCAGCCGGTCATATTCGACAACCTCTGCAATTCTTCAGAACAGGTGCTTGAAGGCATTGCACGGATTACAGGCAAAACACCTGATTTTGTTTTAGGTGACGTTACCGCACATGATGATCTGAACAACTTATTCCATCGGTATGAAATTGATGCCGTGATTCATTTCGCCGCCCTGAAAGCGGTAGGAGAATCTTCTGAAAAGCCGCTGGAATATTACCGCAACAATATTGGCGGTTTACTTTCTCTGCTGGAAGTGATGCGCCTGCATGATGTATCCGACATTGTTTTTTCCTCTTCGGCAACGGTATATGGCTCTGCGGAGCAGATGCCTGTGGATGAACAAACGCCACTACCTCCGGCCATGTCGCCATACGGAAGTACCAAACAAATGGGCGAGCGCATCCTCTTTGACGCCCGTATGTTTCGAAGCATCTGCCTGCGCTACTTTAATCCGATTGGCGCGCACCCCAGCGGTCACATAGGCGAACTTCCGCTGGGTGTTCCCAACAACCTGGTTCCGTATGTTACACAAGCTGCCGCCGGTGTGCGGGGTGCGCTCACCATCTTCGGAGACGACTACAACACCCCCGACGGTACTGCGGTGCGCGATTACCTGCATGTGGTAGATTTGGCAAAGGCGCATGTTGCGGCACTTCAGCGCCTCAACACGGTTCAGGATCGCGACCATTGGGAAGTGTTCAACCTGGGAACAGGAAATCCTGTTTCGGTGCGCACCCTGGTTGAAACCTTTGAACGTGTGAACGGGGTTCCCGTACCCCGAAAGATGGGAGCTCGCCGGCAGGGTGATGTACCTGAACTTTGGGCCAATCCTGAATGCGCCCGAAAAATTTTGGGCTGGACGGCCCAACACAGCCTGGAAGAAATGCTGCGCGACGCCTGGAACTGGCAACAAAAGCTGGCGCAATAACAGGCTTTCGTTTTTTTTCCTTTAATTCGGCAGTATGGAATCTTCTTTTCGGGAAGAAGTTCGGCTGTACATGCTGCACTACGAGCAGTTTACGCAGTGGAGTACCAGCCACTTTGTGGCTATGGGAATCAGCCTACTGTGCATCATCTTCATCCCGCTTCTTGCAAAAAAACACTTGAATGAAACCTGGCAACACCGACTGGGTTCCTTCATAGGCTTCAGTATTGCAGGCGCCTGGATTGTCTGGACCATTCTTGAACTGAGTGCCGGTACCTTCGACGTTCGTCGACACCTTCCTTTGCAGTTGTGCCGCTTTTCCAATCTGGCCATTGTGCTGGTGCTGGTCTGGAAACGACAGTGGTGGTATGAAATCCTGTATTTCTGGGCGCTGGCCGGAATGTTGCAGGCTACCCTCACACCCGATCTGCAGGAAGAGTTTCCCCATTTCATGTATTTCCGTTATTGGATAGGTCATCCCGGAATGATTTTGGCCATCGTTTATGCCACGGTGGTTTACGGCATGCGTCCCTGGCCGCGCCACATTGTGAAAGCCATGCTCGCGCTGAATGTATTCCTGCTGGTGGCCATTGTGGTGAACCTCAGCATCGGGGCCAACTACCTGTTCATTTGCCAAAAGCCGCCTACCGCTTCGCTGCTGGATCATCTGGGTCCCTGGCCCTGGTATGTGCTGGGTGCAGAAGTGGCGGCCCTGGCGAACTTTGCCCTTGCCTATACGCCCTGGCTGGTTTTGGATCAACGGAAGGCGCAGCGCTCCCGTAGGTCTGTGTGATGACTGCAATGAAGCGTTTGGCATGGTTTCTTCTGAAAAGTCCGCAGCGAAAGCTGGTGGGCTGGCGCACGCTGTTTACGGATCTGCGGGGTGTGCTGCAGGTGTTGTGGAACTCCATCAGGCCATACAGAAACAACGATGAAATTTGGGTGTGTACCGGCCTGCTCAACCGCTCAGAACATTACCTGTATGTGTTGCTGCCTTCACTCATGGAAGCCAGAAAACGGGGCGCACGCATCGCCTTATCTGTTGCCGACTGTGGCAGCACCGACCACCCCGATTTGGGTGCGGCCATCAAAGCAATGTGGGATGGAACCCTGGTGTTCAGCAGCAGCAATGAAGCTTTTGCGCGCAGCCGCTGCTTCAACCGTGCCATCAGACAGGCCCGTGGCGAACAATTGTTTGTTTGCGATGCAGACATGTCGGTACCGCCGGAACTTGCCATATTGCTGCAGCGCTATGTAGGAACCTACAGCGCCTGGGTTCCGGTATGCCGCAAAATGCTGGGCCCTAACCCGAACGATGGATGGAAATACCAAAGCGAAGGAACAGGCATTGTGGCCTGCACCAAGAAACACCTGGAACGCAGCGGCATGTTTGATGAATCCATCACCTCCTGGGGCGGCGAAGACTGGGATCTGTTCTTCCGGTTCTACCGCGCGGGCATCATGCCCCTGCGCACCCGCTGCCAATCTTTGGTTCACCATTATCATCCTTCCCTGAAACCCGACGATTTTAAACCTGTGTTTTAAGGGCGAACCGTTTTGCGGAATACAAGAACAGCTAACTTTGGAAACCTATTCGCTGAAGAGTTCCTACATGTTCAGAATACGCACTTTTTTCTTTTTTCTGTGGATGGTTCTTGGCACTGCTTCGCTGCGCGCCCAGGGACAAAACGAGTTGCTGGCCCGGCAGTATTTCAGCAATGGTGAATTTGATAAAGCCGCTGTGTTGTACGAACAGCTGGCCAATGATGACCCTTCATCGCTGTACCTGTATGACCGTTACCTGCAGTGCCTGATGGAACAGAATTCCTGGGAACAGGCGGGAAAATGGGTGAAGAAGCGTGCACGCAAATATCCTTTGCTTTGGCACTATAAGGTGGATGAAGGCTACCTGATGGAGCGGCAGGGTCAGAAAGAACAGGCCAATTTGCTGTATGCCCGTCTGCATGAAGAAGCCGCGCGCTTGCCTGGCATTCAGGAGGAAAAACTGGCGGCAGCCTTTTCCCGAAGAAACCTATTTTCCGAAGCCATACGCGCCTATGAGCAGGCCCGTCGGAAGCAGGGTGACCCAAGGGCTTTTGGGTCGCAGCTTGCAGACCTTTATTCCCGGGTGGGAAATAAATCATTGGCCCTGGAAGAAGACCTTACCCTGCTGGAATTTCGGGAAGTGGATTTACCGGAGCTGAAAGGCGAACTGTCTGCCTGGCTTGAAGAAAGCGATTATCCCTTGCTTCGCGATGCGCTACTCAAACGGTTGCAGCGCAATCCGGATCACCCGGATCTGTACGCTTTGCTGCAGTGGACGTATGTACAGCTGAAGGATTGGAATGGCGCGCTGATTCAGGCGAAAGCCACCGACCGCAGGCAACGGCAGGAAGGTTACATCGTATATGAACTGGCTGCGTTGATGGCCGCCAACGGGCAGTTTCAGCAAGCCGCAAGCGCCCTGGAGTTCATCTTCAAAACCTACCCAAACAGCCAATTCTATGAACTGGCGAAAACCGGCTGGCTCAACAACAGGGCGCAGCAGCTGGAACAGGATACCGGCAACCGTGCTTCTGCTTGGGAAAGCCTTGCTGCCGATTGCGAAACAGAACTGCGCCGGCAAGGTTATCAGCCGTATAATGCACCTGTTACACTGCTTTTGAGTAAGATTTACCTCATGCACCTGCATCAGGAAACACGCGGGATTGAAGTGCTGGAACGCGCTGTGGAAAGCCCGGCATATCGAGGGATTGAACAGGCCGCCATGAAGCTGGAACTGGCCGATGCATACCTCGCCGCCGGCGATGTTTGGGAGTCGGATCTGCTCTATGGCCAGGTAGATCGGGCATTTCCCGAAGAAGCCATTGGGCAGGAGGCGCGTTTCCGCAGAGCCAGGCTCAGCTATTTCCGCGGGGAGTTTGAATGGGCCCAAACCCAGCTGGAAGTGCTGAAAGGCGCTACCACACAGCTGATCTCCAACAACGCCATCCGACTGTCGCTGCTCATCCAGGACAACATAGGCATGGACAGCAATGAAACCGCCATGAACCTGTATGCCCAGGCCGAGCTGAAACTCATGCAGCACCGAACAGCGGAAGCCACGCTGCTGCTGGACAGCATCAACCGTTTGTTTCCCGTGCACAGTCTGCGCGACGATATCGTGTTTACCATGGCGCAAATCCGTGAAGCAGAAGGCCGTTTTGCCGAAGCCGCCGCCCTGTACGAAAAGGTGGCCACGGTTTATTCCTACGACATCCTTGCCGACAACGCCTGGTACCAACTGGGTATGATCTGCAAAGACAAGCTGAATAAGCCGGAACAGGCCAAAGCCGCATTCGAAGCCATCATCCTTAAATACCCGGGCAGCCTTTTTGTGGTGGAAGCACGCAAGTTCTACAGGGCCTTGCGCGGCGATCAGATCCAGGAACCCTGATTTTTTCAGCAAACGCAGCTGCCTATCGTGTAAAAAAATCTGCACTTTTGCACCATGCAGCTAAAGCGGGGGGCTTGGATTGCAATGCTGTTGCTCAGCTTGGTCATGCACTGGCCACATCTGAAAAAAGACCTGATCAGCATTCATGTTTGGCGGCAAACCCAAACGCAGGCAACCATTAGGGCATTCTATGAAGAAGATATGCATATCCTGCACCCGCGGCGTGATGAACGCGGCGATGGTGACGGGATCTTTCTGATGGAATTCCCTCTTATGCAGTGGACCGTTGCCGCACTCTGGAAACTCACCGGTCCGCAGTTGTTGGTGAGCCGCCTGTTTATGTTTCTCTGTTACTGCCTGGCGGCGCTGGCACTCGGCAAACTGATCAGGCAGCTGCTCAACTCAGATATCGCTGCCTTTGTGGCTGCCGGCGGATTGCTATTCTCTCCGGCATTTTACTACCACGGCATCAACCCCATGCCCGACAACCTCGCGCTGTGTTTGTCGCTTTGGGGCATGGCCTGGTTCTTTCAATACATCAGCAACGGAAACCGCCTGCACCTGATTCTGGGCGGTGTTGCCTTGGCCGCCGGGGTGGCAGTGAAGCTGCCGTTTATTGTTTGGTACGCCGCACCGGGCTGGTATTTTTTGCAGCAATTATGGCGTACAAAAACGCTGAAAAACCTTTGGATTCAGGGCATCATCTTTTTCCTCCCCATGCTGTTGCCGCTTTCCTGGTATGCCTGGGTAATTCCCCAATGGAAGGCGCATGTGATTACCCAGGGTATTCTGGGGAACTGGGAAAGCCTGAGCAATACTTTGGGTTATATGGGTCACAACTTGGTGTCCACCTTGCCGGAGTTGCTGCTGGGTTATGTGCTGCTGCCACTGTTCCTTGCAGGTACGGTCTTGTTTTTTAGAAATCAGATGTATCGGCGCCCCGGATTTCCTGTGCTGGCCGTGTGGTTTCTGGCCCTGGTGTTGTTCTATGTGTATGAAGCAAACGCTATCAGGAATGACCACGACTATTATTTCTATCCCTTTTATCCTTTGGTGTTTTTGCCCGTTGGTCTGGCCGTAAAAGCGCTTGAAGGCGGTTCCGGTATTTGGCAAAAGTTGGCCATGGGAATGATCCTGCTGGCGCCTTTGAATACGCACCTCCGCATGCACCAACGCTGGAATCCGGAAAACCCGGGTTTTAATGTGGATGTGCTCCGCCACAAAGCTGCACTGCAGACCGTGGTTCCGGAACAAGCGCTGGTGGTTGCCGGAAATGATGTGTCGCACTTCATCTGGTTGTACCACCTGGATAAAAAGGGATGGTGCTTTGATCAGGATGGACTCAGGGCCGATTCGCTGCATGCCTGGCGTTCACGCGGAGCGGCCTTTCTCTACTCCGACAGCCGCAGGCTGGAACGCAAACCCGACATTGCTGCACAATTCGATCGGCTGGTAGATTCTTTCGGAACCGTGCGCGTTTATGCCTTGAAGCCTGTGGCAGGAACTAAGGAACAGGCAAGAAGGTGAAGTAAAACGCGGTTGTTATTGCGGTTCACATCCGTCCCATTTCTTCTTTAGAAATGGTAATTCAGGATGAAGTTGTATAAAACCATATCGGTTTTATTAAATACATATTTCAGGTTCTGATAGGTTTCGCCTGCATTGCGTTTCACCACCACCAGAAGTTGGGCATCCAGGCCCTGCAGAAATCCTTTTCG
>JBIKKI010000028.1:0-21571 GCA_044360435.1 Bacteroidia bacterium | reverse complement strand
CTGGCAGAAGAAGCCGAAGCGAAAGATTTGGCCAATAAACGCTTCCAGCTGGTGCGCGAACAAGGCATGCGCACACGCAAGCACATCACGCTTGATGAAATTGGCCGTCGTTTGTCGATTGGAAACTTCAAAGAACTGAACCTGATTGTGAAAGGTGACGTGGATGGATCTGTGGAAGCGCTGAGCGACTCCTTCCTGAAGCTGAGCACCGAAGAGATCAAGGTGAACGTCATTCATAAAGGCGTAGGCCAAATCACCGAAACGGATGTGTTGCTGGCTTCTGCTTCAGACGCCATCATCATCGGCTTCAACGTGCGTCCGGGACTTGCTGCGCGGAAAATTGCCGAACAGGAAGAAATTGACATCCGCAACTACACCATCATTTATAAAGCCATTGAAGAAGTTAAAATGGCGATGGAAGGTATGCTGAGTCCGGAAACCATCGAAAAAGTGATTGGCAACGTGGAAGTGCGCGATGTGTTCAAGATTTCCAAAGTGGGAACCGTTGCCGGAGCTTATGTAACAGATGGCAAAATTGAACGCAATGCCAAGGTACGCGTGCTTCGTGACGGTGTCATCCTCCACGAAGGTGAACTGTCATCTCTGAAGCGCTTCAAAGACGACGTCAAAGAAGTGCTTAAAGGTTATGAATGCGGTCTTCAGGTGAACCATTTCAACGATATTGAAGTTGGGGATTACCTGGAAGTATATAAACTGGAACAGGTGAAGCGTAAACTCGACTAAGCAGGAAACTGATTCCAAACAGCGCATTCAATAAGTTCAACAACCCCTATCCCTTCAGCCATGAACAGACTTTTTTACCTCAGTGCCCTCATGATACTTCTGGGTTCTTGTCATTCATATTCAGAAATCATCAATGCCACGCCAGTGCCTACAACCTGGTTCATTGAAGAATACAACGGCAAACCCATCAAAATGCCTGTATTGAGCGCGGGAAAGCCTTACCTCGTATTCAACCCTGTTGATTCAACCTTGCGGGGAAATACAGGATGCAACGTGCTTTTTGCCAAATATTCCGTTCCGGGTGTACGTAAGTTGAACATCCCCAAAGTGAAATACAGCCTGAATGCCTGCGGACCAGACGACAGCCTGATTGCCGGCGACCTGAGAAAGGTGACATCCTACGGCGTGAAAAAGGACAAAATGTATTTGTTCAACAAAAACGGGAAGGTACTTTACTACCTGGAAGCCAGTAAAGAGTAATCAGGGCTACACATAGTTTAGAACGCTGTTCAGGAGTACTTTTCCTTGAACACGTCACGCACATCCGAAACCACCTGTCTGATTTCCTGCTCGTGGTCTTTGTCCAGAATCAGCAATACATCACCGCTGTCCACCACCACCAGGTTGTCTACGCCTTTCAGCACAATCAACCTTCCGGAACCATTGAAAACCAGTGAATTGGCGGATTCATAAGTCATCACTTTTTTACCGATGACCGAGGTCTGATATTCGTTTTTCGGGCTGATGTCGTGCAGTGACTTCCAGGTTCCTAAATCACTCCAGCCAAAGGCCGCAGGCGTAACATATACATGTTCCGACTGCTCCAGGATGCCGTAATCAATGCTGATGCTTCGGGTAAGGCTGTAAATACGGTCCATTTCTTCCGCAGTGGGAAAAGGCGCGCCGGGCAGGCTCAATGGGCGAAAATGCTCTGCTACATCTTCCAGATGTTGTTCAAACTCCTGAATGACTGTAGCCGCTTTCCAGATAAAAATTCCCGAATTCCACAAGAATTCTCCACTGTCCACAAAGGTTTGGGCGATTTCTGCAGAAGGCTTTTCGGTAAATAAACGAACCTTATGAAACTTTCCCGCAGCCGGAACCGTGTTGTACTGAATGTAACCGTAACCCGTATCAGGCCTTGTTGGCGTAATGCCCAGGGTGCATAAAACATGGTTTTCGGCGGCGAAAGAAACTGCTTCGCTGATGTGTTCCAGAAAACGGGTTTCATCCAGGATCAAATGATCGCTGGGCGCTACCACACACACCGCTTCCGGATTTCGGGCATAAATATGATAGCTGGCAAACGCCACGCAGGGTGCTGTGTTCTTCGACGCAGGCTCTTCAAGAACCTGGTCTGCACCCAACTCAGGAATGTGTGCGCGCACCTGCTGCGCATATTCCCTGTTGGTTACCACGAAGATATTGGCGGGGTCAAACTGACGTGCAAAGCGTTCATAGGTATGCCTGATGAGCGATTTGCCCGTACCCATGAAGTCAATAAACTGTTTTGGCTGACTTCTTTTGCTCAGGGGCCAGAACCTGCTGCCGATGCCACCGGCCATGATCACTACGTATGCGTTTTTTTTATCCATCATGGAATCCTTACAGCAATCCCTCCCGATTCAAGTCGTGAATATGCACCATGCCCATATATTTCCCTGCATCCGTAACAATGATCTGGGAAATTTTCCATTCCTGCATGAGCGAAACCAGACGAACAGCCAGTAAATCCACTTCAACAGTTCTTGGATGCGCCGTCATGATGTCGGATGCCTGTATGCCTGATATTTCGGTTCGGTGTTCCAGCATCCTTCGGATGTCGCCGTCGGTAATCACTCCAGCCAGGTTCCCGGCTTCGTCAATTACCGCAGTTGCGCCCAGGCGCTGACCGGAAATTTCTGCAATCACTTCTTTCAGCTGCGCATTGCGCATAACCCGAGGCGCGGCATTGCGCTGCGCCAATCCGCCGGCAGTAAGGTACAACTGCTTGCCCAGGGCACCGCCCGGATGGTATCTTGAAAAATCCTCGCTGCTGAAGGATTTCATGCGAAGCAACGCCACAGCCAGAGCATCACCCATCATCAGCTGTGCCGTGGTGCTCGTTGTTGGCGCCAGGTTATGCGGACAGGCTTCACGCTGCACCGTAGTATCGATGACCAGATCTGCCGCCAGCGCCAATTCACTCTGTCTGTTTCCAACCATTGCAATCAGCTTGTTGCCGTTGCGCTTCAGCAAAGGAACCAGCACTTTTATTTCAGGCGTATTTCCACTTTTGGAAATGGCTACCAGCACATCATCGGGCTGAATCATGCCCAAATCGCCATGTATGGCATCAGCGGCATGCATAAACATGGCGGGAGTTCCGGTGCTGTTCATGGTTGCCACAATCTTCTGGGCAATAATGGCGCTCTTGCCAATACCCGTAAAAACCACCCTGCCCGGTGAATCCAGCATCCAGGCCACTGCAGTGGCGAAGGAATCATCAACCATGCGTGGCAATGCCGACAACGAATCAAGCTCAATGGCGAGCGCTTCGCGTGCATAGTCCAGAATCCTGTCTCTGTTTTCGGGTGTCAACATCTCAATCAGGCTGCGAAATTATTTTATTTCTGCTAAAGCATATTTGGGGCATTTAGTGTTAATTTTAAACCATCTTTAGGAAATATGGTGACCTCGTCTCGTGCAGAAACTTTAGACGCAAAAAAAGCTTTAAAAGAGTTCTTTGGTTTTGATGGATTTAAAGGCAATCAGGAAGCAGTCATCAACAGCATACTGAGGGGCGAGGACTGTTTTGTCATCATGCCCACGGGTGCCGGAAAATCATTGTGTTATCAACTGCCGGCGGTCATGCTGCCCGGCACCGCCATTGTCATTTCACCGCTCATCGCACTGATGAAAAATCAGGTGGACAACATCCGCGGATTTGCCAACAGCAGCTCACTCGCCCATTTCCTCAACAGCACGCTGTCCAAAGGAGAACTGAATACTGTTGTTGAAGACCTGCTTTCCGGAAACACCAAACTGCTTTATGTAGCGCCGGAAACCCTGAAAAAAGACGAAACCATTGAATTGCTGAAACAGGCCAACATCTCTTTTGTGGCTGTAGATGAAGCACATTGCATCAGCGAATGGGGTCATGATTTCAGACCAGAATACCGACGCATCAAGCAAATGGTCAAAGCCATTGACGATGTTCCGGTGATGGCGCTTACCGCCACAGCAACGCCTAAGGTGCAGCTTGACATCCAGAAAAACCTTGGGATGATGGACGCCGCGCTGTTCAAATCCTCCTTCAACCGGTCCAACCTGTTCTACGAAGTGCGTCCCAAGGGACGCAAAGACGTTGTTCATAAGGAAATCATTTCTTACATCAAGAGCAAACCACGCAGATCAGGCATCATCTACTGCCTGAGCCGCAAAAAGGTTGAGGAAATAGCCGAAATGCTTCAGGTGAACGACATCCGCGCCCTGCCCTATCATGCTGGTCTGGATGCCAAAACCCGCGCCGCACATCAGGATAAATTTCTGATGGAAGAAGCAGATGTGATTGTTGCCACCATCGCCTTTGGCATGGGCATAGACAAGCCTGACGTGCGCTTCGTCATCCACTACGATGTTCCCAAAAGCCTGGAAGGTTATTATCAGGAAACCGGTCGGGGCGGTCGCGACGGAATGGATGGCGATTGTATTTTGTTCTACAATCCCAACGACATCGAAAAGCTGGAGAAGTTCATGAAGGACAAACCGGTGGCCGAACAGGAAATTGGAGGCCTGCTCATTGCAGAAACCGCTGCCTTCGCTGAATCAGCGCAATGCCGCAGAAAGCTGCTGCTCCATTATTTCGGTGAATCCTTTAAAGAACAGGATTGTATGGGCATGTGCGACAACTGCCGCCATCCTAAACCCAAACAAGATGTTCAGGAAGAGATGCGTGTGGCCCTGAACGCAGTGAAAAAGCTCAACGGAGAATTCCACCTCAACCACATCGTCAATTTCCTCTGCGGAAAGAAAATCGATTCCATCAAGGATTATGGACACGACCTGCTTCCGGAGTTTGGTATAGGCAAGGAAAGAGAAAAAGTGTTCTGGAAAAGCATTGTAAGGCTCGCACTGGTCAACCGCTTCCTGAACAAGAACATCGAAAAATACGGTTTGATGAGTTTGGCACCTGAAGGCGAAGCCTACCTCAAAAAACCTCAGCCCCTCGAAATGGCTGTAGATACCGAGTTTGAAAGTGTTACTGAAGAAGATTACGAAAACTTCAAACTGGAAAGCATTTGCGATGAAGTGTTGTTTACGCACCTGAAAGACATCAGGCGCACGGTTGCCAAAGACAAAGGTCAACCACCATATGTGGTGTTTCAGGATCCCAGCCTGGAAGACATGGCCACCAAATATCCGGTCACGCTGGAGGAACTCTGCAACATCAACGGCGTAAGCCGCAACAAAGCACAGAAGTTTGGTGAGCCCTTTGTTGCCTATATCAGCAGCTATGTGAAAGAGCATGGTATTGAAAGGCCCCAAGACATCGTGCTGAAGACCACCGGTGAAAAATCCGGGAAGAAGGTGGCCATCATCCAGAACATCGACAAGAAGAACGACCTGCTGGACATTGCCAAGAGCCTCGGCATGGAATTCCACGATCTGGTTGCAGAACTGGAACTGATCGTAGGTTCCGGAACCCGCCTGGACATTCGTTATTTCATCAATCAATTCCTCGACGAGGAGTTGCAGGAGGAAATTTTCAGCTTCCTGCGCAGCACCGAAGAAGACAACCTGGAAATCGCCCTGAAACATTTCGACGGTGAATACACCATGGAAGAACTCCAACTGATGAGGATCCAATTCCTGAGCGACGCCAACTAAGTCAGGTCACAGCACCTTTCATCACCCATCGTGAGCAGCCTGAAGGAACAAGCCGACCTCGAAAACCTGTACCGCAGGTTTCAGCCCGGTTTGATTCATTATGCCACAGGCATTGTACGCAGCGAACCCGATGCCGCCGAAATCGTACAGGATGTATTCCTCGCTGTTTGGGATAAAAGACAATACCTCTGCCTCGATTCAGGCCTGAAAAACTACCTGTATCGCGCAGTAAAAAACCGCTGCCTCAATCACCTGAAAAGACCTTCGGTTCCCTGGGCAGAAACCGGCGATGAACTTCCGCCGTTGGCCGAACCCTACAACTTCAGCGAACAGCTGAACGCAGCCGAAACAGAACAACTCATCTATTCCATCGTGGCAAAACTCCCTCCCCGATGCAAACAGATTTTCCTGCTCAGCAGGATGGAGCAGTTGAGTTACAAGGAAATCGCGGAACTCATGGACATTACTCCGAAAACCGTAGAAAATCAGATGACGATTGCCCTGCGCTTCATCCGCGAAAGCTTGTTTGGCATTCCGAGAGGCGGGTTGAATCAGGCTACCCTGAAACGTTTTCTTTATTGACCGTACGTGGGTGAATCCTGCCCATGTACACGCAGTCGCCGAGCACGCCCTGTCCGCTGCGGAAATCGTTGCGTATCAACCCTTCACGCACGAAACCCAAGGCTTCCAGCAGTCGAAGGCTGGCGTTATTTTCCGTCGCCACCCTGCACAACACCTTGTTGAAACCCAGGCTGTAAAACAAATAATCCAACAACAGCTGCAGGGCTTCCAGCATATAACCTTTCCCGCGGCTGGCCGCATCCATGAAATAAGCCAGCTCGCATTTGGGAACCCGGTGATCCATGTGCATGGCCGCCAGATATCCGATGAGCGCTCCGTCTTCCTTCCTGCGGATACCCAAAACCAACGAATGACCGCGGGCCTGCCTGCGCCGGCGTTCCGACAGCCAGCTGCGGGTTCTGAACACAGAACTCACTTCCCCACACATGATGGGAAATGAATGCAACAAATCATGATGGTTTGCCTGCACAAGCCGGAAAAATGAAATGGCATCCGTACGGTGGAGCGAATGAAGTGTGATGTTCTGACCATCAAACCTCAAATCCTGATGGAAGGGGAACTCCATCATGGTTGCTGCATCGCCTTCATCATGGCTTCCATTCCCGCAATACCTTCCTCGAAATGGTGCGGTTCATAACCCAGCTCACGACGGGCTTTATCCAGGATAAATCCAGTTCTGGGCGGACGTTTTGCCGGTTGATTCAGCGTGTTGCTGCCTACGCGCGATACGTGTTCCATACTCAGCCCGTAGTAATCCGCTACGCGGGAAACTAAATCGTAAATGCTCATGAAATCTGAGCCGCTGATGTTGTAAACACCTTGGGCATCATGCACTTCGGCGAGGTAGCAACCCATGGCCAGATCTTCAGCCCAGGTAGGCGTGCGCCACTGATCGTCAACCACCTGCATGGGCTTGCCCTGTTCCAGCGCCTGTTTCGCCCATAAAACGATATTGCTCCGGCTCATGTCGTGCACAATGCCATACACAAGCACAGTGCGCAGAATGGCCCAGCGGCTGCATGCCTGTTGCACAATCTGCTCTCCTTTCCATTTGGAATGACCGTAATAACTCAATGGGTCGGGTATCGCTTCTTCATCATAAGGGCCATCATTCCCATTGAAGATAAAATCCGTACTCAGGTGAATGAATCGGGAACCCACCGATTCAGCAGCCCGGGTAAGGTATTCAACAGCCTGCACATTCAATGCGTCGCAGGCCTTATGATCCAGTTCACAGGCATCGACATTGGTCATGGCCGCAGTGTGGATGACCACATCCGGACGATGCTGTTGCAATACGCGCTGTACCTGCCCATCGTCACAGATGTCTAAAGATTCATAAATATATCCTCCGGGTTTTGGATAGCGATCCGGGCCTTTTCCGGTGGCAACGAGTGTTCGGTCTTGCTGCTTCAGGTATAAATCTGTGAGTTTTTGGCCAAGCAATCCGTTGCTGCCGGTAACCAGAATCTTCTTCATGGCTCGAAATTACCGCTTGCCCTGCAAATCCTGATGTGGTTCCCTTGTTCCTTTGACAAGGGTCAGTGCTCCCCGGCGTTTCTGTCGGGAACTTTGCTGCACGTATTAACACATGAGCAGCAACAAGCAATTTCAGGGTCACATTGTATGGTTTGACCAGCACATTTTAGACAATTTCGGCACCCATGAACATGAAACAGTGTATTCGGCCGCCATTCAGGGACATCTGAGCGGAACCATGCAGCTGGCATTCGACTGGCAGCGCAACGCCGGCATGGAAGGCGGATTGGTAAAGCTGTTCAGTGAAGACGGCAAGAACTTCTCCGGACAAGGCAGTTATTTGGAGGAACAAGAAATCCAGGCAGCGGTAAAAGCCAAGCTTTATTTCAGCGCCTTGGGCACTTCGGTGCTCACCGGCACCTGGAACGAACAAGGACGGTATTACCACTTTCTGGCAGAATTCAAAACAGAAGAATAAGCATTACTCCTTGATGTCTGAGACAGGATTTCAGCATTGAAAAATTTCCTGCATCACGACCAACAAAAAAGCCCCCACAACTGGCGTTGCGGGGGCTTTTGTATAAAACCGTTTCAGGTTCAGTCTTCCCTTGGCGGGCGGGGACCGCGGTCGCCGCGATCACGTCCGTCACGACCACCACGAGGACCGTCCCTTCTTGGACCTTCCGGACGTGGCGTACGTTCCCGCTCCACATAGCCTTCAGGTTTAGGTAAAAGTGCCTTGCGGCTGAGGCGATATTTTCCTGTTTTCTTGTCAACTTCAATCAACTTCACTTCAATCTTATCGCCTTCTTTCAGCACGCCTTCCATGCTGGCAACGCGTTCCCAAGCCAGCTCGCTGATGTGCAGCAGGCCATCACGGCCGGGCAGAATTTCAACAAATGCACCGAAATCGGTAATGGTACGCACGGTTCCCTGATACACTTCACCTTCCACAGGAACTGTTGCAATGCCGCGAATCTTTTCCAGCGCTTTGCGCATGCCGTCGCCGTCTTTGCTCATGATTTCCACCACACCTTTGCCATCCTTTTCTTCGATGGAGATGGTGGTATTGGTTTCACGCTGCAATTCCTGAATATTCTTACCACCCGGGCCAATCACGGCGCCGATGAATTCCTTCTCAATAATCACTACTTCGATACGTGGAACGAAAGGCTTGTAGTCGGCGCGCGGTGCCTGGATTTCCTTGGCCATTTCGCCAAGAATATGCAGCCGACCTTCACGGGCCTGTTTCAAAGCCTGCGATACCATTTCCCACTTCAAACCATGGATTTTAATATCCATCTGGCAGGCAGTAATACCGTCTTGCGTACCCACAACTTTGAAATCCATATCGCCGAGGTGGTCTTCATCACCCAGAATATCGCTGAGGATGGCGTATTTACCGCTGTCTTCATCGGTAATAAGTCCCATGGCAATTCCGCCCACAGGCTTGCGCAGGCCAACACCTGCATCCATCATGGCCATACTTCCGGAACAAACTGTTGCCATGGAACTGGAACCATTCGATTCCAATACATCACTCACAATACGCACCACGTAAGGATAATCTTTAGGCATCATTTTCTTCAGACCGCGCAGGGCGAGGTTTCCGTGACCAATTTCCCGGCGTCCTGTGCCACGCATAGGTTTGGCTTCTCCGGTGCTGAACGGCGGAAAATTATAGTGCAGCATAAAGCGGCTGTAACCGTGCAGCATGGGGCTATCCAACAACTGCTCATCCAACTTACCGCCCAGCGTAACTGTTGCCAGTGCCTGAGTTTCGCCTCTGGTGAACACAGAAGAACCATGCGCCGCAGGCAGGTAATCAGTGATGCAGTCAATCTGACGTATTTGGGTTGCATTGCGGCCATCCAGTCGTTTACCTGATTCCAGGATCATCTTCCGCATGCCGTAATATTCAGCTTCATGGAAATACTTCTTCACCAATGATTTCTTCAGGTCGGCATCTTCCGCACCTTCAAAACCCTTAAGGTAGTTTTCCAGAATGGCCTTGGTAGCCTCGCGACGTTCGGTTTTCGGTTTTCCGCTTTCTGCAACCTCACGAATCAGAGGCGTACAATCGGCCAAAACCTGAGCACGCAGATCGGCATCGTTTACCTCATGGGAATATTCGCGAACTGTTCTGCCTCCGGCTAGAGCGACGAGTTCCATTTGCTTGGCACATTGCAATTTGATGTGTTCATGCGCAAACTGCATGGCCTTCAGCATATCGTCTTCGCTCACCTCGCTCATTTCACCTTCCACCATGTTGATGTCGTGCATGGTTCCTGATACGATCATGTCGATATCGCTCTGTTCCAATGCATCTTTATAGGGATTGATGACAAATTCCCCATTGATACGCGCTACACGTACTTCGCTGATAGGTCCGTTGAACGGAATATCGCTGAGCATAATGGCTGTGGAAGCCGCCAGGCCGGCATATTGATCGGGAAGGATATTCTCATCAGAACTGATGAGGTACACCAACACCTGAGTATCGGCATGGTAATCTTCGGGAAACAGCGGACGCAGTGCACGGTCAATCAGTCGGCTGATTAATACTTCGTAATCACTGGGCCTTGCTTCCCTGCGGTGAAAACTGCCCGGGATGCGACCAACTGCAGCGAATTTTTCCTGATAATCAACCGTCAGGGGCATAAAGTCGATGCCCTCTTTGGCTTCGTAATTACTTACAGCTGTTGCCAAAAGCATGGTGTTTCCCACCTTGAGCACCACGCTTCCGTGGGCTTGTCTGGCCAAACGGCCTGTTTCGAGCTGAATGACTTTGCCGTCACCCGTATCAAAACTCAGGGTATGTATTTGCTTATTCATATAAGTTGTTCTGTTTTTTTTGTACAAAAAAAGCCCCTTGAAAAGGGGCTTTTCTTACCAATAAATTGAGGAAGTAAGGGTTTAGCTTACTTACGGATTCCAAGTTCTTTGATCAGCGCGCGGTATTTGAATACATCCTGCTTTGCAAGATAATTCAACAGTGCGCGGCGCTTTCCTACCAGTTTTATCAGGCTCAGTTCTGCAGAATGATCTTTGCGCTTCTCCTGGAGGTGCTTGCTGATATGATTAATGCGCTCCGTGAACAGGGCAATCTGAGCTTCAGTGCTGCCAGTGTTTACAGGGCTGCCACCAAATTTGGTGAAGATTTCTTTCTTTGCTTCTTTAGTCAGTTGCATTTTTTTCGGGTTGCAAACTTAATGAACATAATCGGGAAAAGAAAAACATTCCAATCATTTTTCCTGATTAATAAGATCCGTAGATTCGGCGCAGGAGCCATTCTGTGGTCAACAGCAGCAAGATTGCCGTCATGTACCACCAGGCATCGAGCGCATCGGTATTGGTTATTTCCGAGCGAAGCAGCGGTTGTATTTTATTCCGGCTGGCGATGAGCTGAAACAGACTTTCGGCCTCTGAGGAGGGCGCAAAAGCACCTCCATTGTTCGCAGCAAGTGAACGCAATGCCTTCCAGTCGGCCTGCAGTTGTTGTACTTCTCCTTCTTCCTCCTGAATCATGAATGCACCTGTGGCGGTTTGTTGTTCCATGCGTGCAGCATAACGGTATGATCCGGGTGGAAAACCACCGGCTTCCAGCCTGTAGGCCGCGCCTGAAGGACTCATGGTCATTTTTTTTCGGAAGCCTGCCGGGCCTTCAAAATCGACCTCAATACGTTTCCCCGAAACGGCGGTCATGGTCTGGTCAAGCACCACGCCTTCGAAAACAGCATACTCATCGGTACGAAACACCTGCTTCGAGGGTTCCACGCGAAAGCGACTTCGGTTGCCCCGAACTGCGGCATAGCGAATGATGCGCAGCAACATGCGATCAAAATCGTCGTGGCGCTTTTTCTGCGCAAACATGTGCATGCGCCAGCGCCATAAACCATCGCCGCTGATAAACCCTGTTTTACGCGCCGGATCTGCGCGGAACGCAATCAATGGATTGGAGGTAAGCACGGATCCAATCTTTTGCCATACCAGCACTTCCATTCCGGCACCGGTAGCATAGCTGCCAAAAGGAACCTGCATGGGAGGCAGACTGGAAATGGCTTCTTCCCAGGCCGGCTCTGGCGCAAATCCGCTGAATGACGAATTCCAGGCGCCCTGAGCCTCTGTAGTTTTGTTGCCCGGCGCGGTGATGCGCAGGCCCGGTTCAAGCCGCGAAAATGCATCCAGCCGGCTTGCGGGTCCAATTACGTATAACATATTCACTCCGGCCCGAACAGCACGTTCATGTTGTGCGCCGGCATCAGCCAGTATTCCAGGAACCTGATGCCAGATGATCAGATCATAATCTTCTACAGGCTCCGTTCGGAAGGCCGAAAGTTCGAACGTGCGCACTTCGAAGGCAGGAGCCGATTTCAATGCTTCTTTTAATGCGCCAACATCGGGATGGGGACTGCCAAAAACCACGGCTATTTTCTGCCGTTCATCCACAACTTCCGTAAGCACTGTAGCGCTGTTATTGCGCAGGGACCATTCACCACCCTGCGGCAGCACCTGCAACTGATAACGCTTCATGCCGGGTTCACGGGCCGGAACCTGAAACCGCACCTGGGCATAAGGCGGATTTCCCAAGGCCTGAACCGTTTGACGGGCCAAAACGCGTCCTTCTTCCAGAAGCGCTACTTCCAGCGATGCACCCGCAAATCCTTTGGCAGCAATGTCTGCTTCAACGGTAAATTCATTTCCCATAAAGACAACGCGGGGTGCTTCAGCCTTTTTCATGGCCAGGTCTTTTTTCTGAACCGTATCTCCAAGTCCTAAAGTGTATAAGGGCGCTTTGAATGGATTGCTCAGGTATGAAGGATTCATCCCGGAACTTGCGATGCCATCGCTCAGCACAACAACGGCCCCAACGTGCTGACCCGCATACAAGTCTGCTGCTTCACGCAGCGTGCGTTCCAGATCTGTACAGGGCTGAACCAAACCTTTGGCTTGCTGCTCCAAACCACAGCCGAATGGAATCACACGGAGCGAAGTCGCACCAAACACACGGCCCGCCTGATCTTTCAGCGCCCCCTCATACCATTGCATGATCCGGGCGCTGTCGGGCAACACGCCAAGCGAACGACTGTGGTCGGCAAATACCAGAATCAAGGGCTGTACTACCTGATTCTTGCGCAACCGAATCACCGGCACGAGCAACAGGAGCAGAACGAGAAACAACGCCAGAAACCGGCACAAAGCCATCACCCAAACCACCCGCGGGGTGCTGCCATTTTCTCTTTGAAAGGGATGCCTTCGATACAACAGCCAGGTAAGGGCTGCCGACAAAAAGGCGATGGGAATCAGAAGCCAGGCGCCGGCTTCAACAGACCACTGCATCCTGGAAATCGCTGGTCAGGGAATTCAGGGATGAACTACCCTGATGACGGTGTTGTAGGTTTCAGAATGAAGCGCAACCAGATAAACTCCGGAAGGCAGATGCTGCATGGGGAACTTCATTTCCTGCGATGGTGCCACAGTAACAGCTTGGCCCAACTGTTTTCCGTCGATGGTGCGCAACACAGCCTGAACAGGCTCCTGGGCAGGGTTGAAAACCTGAACGAAACCAGTTGCAGGGTTCGGATATACGCGGGCTGCGTTTGCAACCTGTTCCTGAACACCGGCACCCCAGTTCACCACAATATTGAGGGTGAGCGTATCTCTTTGGGTAGGCGCTTTCAGATTCCAAACCGCGTATTGAATCACTGCGGTTCCTGCCAAACCCTGAGGCGCAACCGTAATCTTAATAAAGGCTTCTGCCGGTGCTTTAAATGGAGCCATATTTCCGGCTTCGCGCACATCACCATAGCAATTCGCATTGTCGCAAAGATTGGCTACCCAACCGGTGGGCAGGCTCATCGACAAACGCTCGTAACCCAGAAACAGGGTGTCGCTGGTGAGCGACTCGATATGAATGGCACAATCAGTTACATCAGAATGAGGAACATAAAACGTACTGTTCCTGGCCTCTCTGGTTTTGAATGGGTTATTGCCTGCAAACAGGTAACCGCTTCCAGCGACAAAAACGGAAAATAGTATGGCTTTTCTCATGAAGGCTGCAAGTTACGCTGGGAAAGGAAATGGAGCAAGTGGCTGCATTCAGAACAGCAGCCCGGGAATATCCATCAAATGCTGCACCTGATGGGCTGCGATGTGCTCGGTGGCATCGATGGGCGTGCCTGGACAATACCAAATAGCGGGCAATCCAGCGGCCCATGCTCCCTGAATATCTGTTTCCAGTTTATCGCCAATAACCAGCGTTTCTTCAGGATCGGCGCCCAGAGCCTCCATGGCTGCATGAAACATGTGCGGCGACGGTTTGGGATGCCCGCAGGATTCACTGCTGATCATCACATCAAAATAGCGATCCAAATCGGATACCTGAATTTTGGTGCGCTGCACCTGCTCAAATCCATTCGTCACCAAGGCCATCCGATACCGCCCCTGCAACTGATCAAGCAGTTCACGAGCGCCCTCAACCAAGTTGGTTTTCAGCGGACAAATCTCCAGATATTCCTCCCAAGCCCGTTCAGGATGCTCCTCATCGGGCAGGCCAACCGCGCGGAATGCTTCCGTAAAACGTTCGGTGCGCAAACGGTGCTTGTCAACAAGCCCTTGCTCGTACAGGCTCCAGTATTCGCGGTTAATCCGCTGGTAATGTTCCAGAAACACCTGATGGCCCTGCCCTGTTCGTCGCTCCAAATGGTGGCGGTGGAATAAATCCGTCAATGCCTCCTCGGCATTGCGCTCAAAATCCCACAAGGTATCGTCCAAATCAAAAAGGATATTTCGGATATGTGCAAATGGTTTCAGGCCCGACATATATTTGGCACAAAATTGGTTTATAAATGCGGAAACTATCATGTTCCAGTTTTTGAACAGTTTGTTGTGGGCCGGAATGCTCTCCTTCCAGAGCTTTGGAACGCCGCAGGGCGACATTGACAACCTGCGCCAGTGGTTTGCCCAGGGCGATGCAGCCTCTATTGGAAGCAAAATGCACAGCAGCATCCAACTATCTACGCCTCAGGGCGACGGGTACTACAGTAAAGCGCAGGCCACCATGATCCTTACCCGTTTTTTCCAAAGCAATCCTGCCAAAGCTTGTACTGTAAACAGCCAGGGCAGCAGCGACAATGGTGCGTATTATGCCATCCTGAAGCTGGAATGTGCGGCACAAGTGTATCGGGTGAGCCTGTTTATGAAAAAAGGTGAGACCGGACTTGAGATTCAGGAACTGAAAATAGAACCCTGAAGCCCAACATGATTCCATTCACCTTAAGTGCGTCGTACATCAACGACTTCATCCAACGTTCGCTTTCCGAAGACTTAGGCGATGGAGACCACAGCGCGCTGGCCTGTATTCCTCCGGATGCGCAAGGTGCCGCCTACATCATGTACAAGGAAAACGGGATCGTGGCGGGGTTATCGCTGGCTGCACAAATCCTGAACACACTGGATCCTTCCGCAAGCCTCGACATACACATTCCCGATGGAAGCAAGGTTGTCGCTGGAAGCAGGGTTGCCACCGCGCACGGGAAAGTTCAGGCCCTGCTTGGCGCCGAGCGGCTTATTCTGAACTGCATGCAGCGCCTCAGCGGCATTGCCAGCACCACAGCATTGGCCGTTGAAGCTGTGCAGCCTTATCCCGTGAAACTGCTCGACACCAGAAAAACCACGCCAGGCCTCAGGCCATTGGAAAAATGGGCGGTTACCCTGGGCGGAGGCTTTAACCACCGCTTCGGCCTGTTCGACATGATCATGCTGAAAGACAACCACATTGACCATGCCGGAGGCATCCCGGCTGCGGTGGAACGGACTTTAAACTACCTTGAACAAACCGGAAAAAACTTGGCCATAGAGGTGGAAACCAGAAACCTGGACGATGTTCGCGCCGTGCTTCGCTACCCGCAAGTGCAACGAATCATGTTCGACAACTTTAATCCTGATGAAGTAAGAATGGGTGTGGCACTTGTCGATGGCCGCATGGAAACGGAAGCTTCCGGTGGCATCAACATGAGCAACATCAAAAGCTACGCGCCCACAGGCGTTGATTTTATTTCGCTCGGCTTCCTGACGCACTCCGTCAAAAGCCTGGACATCAGCATGAAAACCCTTTTGCCTTAACGGCTTAGGGAGCCACCACCAGCTTACGGGCAGCAGAACCTGCACGCAGCCAGTAGACGCCGGGCTTCAGTGAAGACACATCGAGCACATGTTCGCGCTGCGTTGCTGTTCCATGCAGACAAACACGCCCGGAAACATCAAGCAGGGCAAAATCCTGAGCTGCAAAACCAGCCGGGAAATACAAATGCACAAATTCACCCGCTGGATTTGGCCACATGTCAAAGCTGGCCAATGACTGCTCTGATTCAAGCCCGTTGGCTGCATCCCACAGTGGTTGCACCGCAGCCTGGAGCACTTCCGGTTTCAAAGGATTGCTGTGGTCCCATAAAACAGCCACAATATCTGTTTCTGCAGGTTTGAAGCGACCCGCTGCGTTGGCGTTGGCGTCGCTGTAAGGCGCACCTGCCGGAATAAACACGCTGGTTACGGAAGGAAGGGTATAACTGTAACTTCGGTTAAAGACTGCACCTTTCCGGTAAACACCCGCCGGCATATAACTCCTGGTTCCTTGGTAGGAAGTCAGGAAAACCCAGGCAACATCGGGGTGTTTAAAACCACCAGTCTGCGTGGGAAAACGATAATACGGAGCAGTAGGATCTGTGGTGATTTCCGGAGCGATGAACTGGTCAAAAGGCAAACCGCCGCCCCGCACCGTCCGTTCCCGCAGGGCCACAAACAGCCTAAGGTCACCCTGGAACAGGTCTTCAAATTTAGTTTCCACTTCAAAGCGCAACTCGTTCACAGCACTGAATTCAGCCTTTATCACCTTAAGGCTGCAGGGCGCGCCCTGAGCCATCTTTTGTTTCAGCGCCTGTATCCAGACCGTGGTATCTGCCTGTTCACTCAACTGTCCATTTACTGCAAAGGCAGGAACTGTTTCAGAACCCAGATTCTTAAAACTGTCATGTGCCATTCCATCGCCCACATGGTGGAATAAGCCCACTGCCTGATGTTTTGATTCCAGCTCCTGTATTTGGCGGAAATACGCCGGACAGGTGGCACACCAGGAAGCGGTTTGCATTTCAACCAAACTGCGTCGTGGCACCCGGTTGCCCTGATCCATAATCAACCCGAAGGTTACGGGTCGGGGCGCTGCAGCGGGATTTCCATCCAGGCTGCTGAAACGCACCTGCAGTTCGTAAATTCCGGTATCGGCAGCCTGAGGCAGGGTATCACGAATCACCCCAACACGGTTCAGGGAATCGATGGATACAAGCACCGTTTGCTTCACGCTTCCGGTTTGACCTTGATATTGATATTCCAGCCCGACACGAGAGAAACTGCGGCTTCCCACATTGGCCATCCGCGCTTCAAGCAGCGCAGTCTTTCCGCGGGTAGCATAAATACGTTTCGGAACCTCAATCCACTGAGCATCCCAGGCAGATTGCGCACCGGGGATATATGCAGCAAACCGATTGTCGGATGCGGCCGGACCGTACATGCCTGAATCGGCGGTAATGGCCGGTGATCCTTCCATCTGATAGGCTTTTGCCGAAGAAAGCTGGAAGCCAAACGAAAGCTCCGGAGCCTTGTATGTTGCAGCAGTGCTGCCGGTATGCATCAAACCCGTCCACAGCGTTCCGTTTTCCATGATTACAGCCGCTGCATACGTGTACGTATTTCCTGGAATGGGACCGGAAGCTGAATACCATTTGATCCAGAGTGCCCGGTTTGGGGCGGTTCCAACCGTGCGGTACAACAAACGGTCGTTGCTGCCCGACAGATACAATCCCCCGAAATACAAACTGGGCGATGGCAAAGCAGCCAGTGGCAACGTGGCGGCACCTAAAATTGGCGCAACCGGCGCGGAGGTATCAAAAGTGATATATCCATTGGACGCGGCGCGCACATGGGTATAGTTCGTTCCACCTATTTCAATGCTGAAGCCCAGAGGCAAAGGCGACGAACGTTCCGGAGCGGTAGAAGCACCCATCCAGCGAATCCAGCCGGCCTCGGCCTCGCCGCTGATATCGTCTTCGGAAGCAGAAATATTTTGCATCAGGGCAGGAATCTGACCCGAGCGACCGTAGTCCACTACATGATATTCCTGCGCCATAAGGCTGCTGCAATGCATGCCTAAAGCGAGAAGTAAACCGATGCCTTGCTTCATCATGCAAAGAAAATGACTGAAGGGCAAAGAATTGGCGATGGTCATAATATTAAGACCAATACTTCCCTGCGAGGTTTTTTTACTATTTTGGCGCACTGAAACAACCAAACAAACTTCATAAAATGAAAAACACACTTCTTCTCGCATCGGCTGCCGTATTGGTAACCTTTGCATCCTGCAAAAAGGATCCAGAACCAGAACCAAGTCCTGCCGTAGTTTCTCAAACCCAGCAGGCTACTGTGTTCTATTTCGGAGGAACATGGTGCCCACCCTGCGGAGCCTATGGCAAACCAGGCAAAGAGTACATCACCAAAGCTTATGGCGACAAAGCGCAGATCATTTCCTGTCAGGTAAACGGCAGCACTGCTGATCCTATGAACAATGCTTCTGCCAATGCTCTGGCCGGCACCTTCGGAGTATCTTCAGTTCCAACCATGTTCTTTGGTGGCGGCGGAGAAATCTTCGCTTCTGCAGTAGGTAATGGTATCACCAATTCTACCTGTGCAACCAACATCGACAAGAAGCTTGCCATTGCTCCTGAAGCGAACATGAAGTTCACTACAGAACTGAGCGGCAACGATCTTACCGTAAAGGCTCAGACTCAGTTCTTCAAAGCCATCACTCCTACCACTGGCAAATATTACATCGCCGCTTACCTGACTGAAGACGGAATCTCCGCTACTCAGTCCAGCGACATGAGCAGCAACAAAAACATCCACGACCACGTGCTGCGCCTCACCCTGGGTACCAGCCCAACCGGCGAACTGGTTTCAGACAACGCTGCTCAGTGGGAAGTGAAAAACTTCACCTTCTTCGGCGCCCTGAACAACAATTGGGACAAAGCCAAAATGCATGTGAATCTGGTATTGTGGAAACAAGATCCTACCACCAACAAATTCACTGTGTGCAACTCCATGATTGGCAAGCTCCAGTAATTCAAACGGACTTTCAACAAAAAACCCCGCCAATGGCGGGGTTTTTTGTTTTACTACCCGTTCATGTTCACTCAAGACGGAACCCGAGCGTAATCAAAAAGTTCCAGTTGCGGTAATTGTTGGTTACCGTATAAGCCTGTTTACCGCTGCCCTCAGCCACGAAATAAGGCGTGTAATAATCTGCGCGGCTGCCGAGCAAGAAGGCCATATCCAGAAAATACTGTGCTTCCCGGATGCCAAAACCACCCGTGATGGCCGAAAATCCGAGGTTGCGGGTGAAGGGAATATTCACATTGTTGGCAAACGGATTGGGATTATTCATGTAACCCAGGCGGAAGCGATACATGTCCACCACGAATTCCCCGCCTACGCGCACATTCAATACTTGTCGGTAGTAAAGACGGATGTTTGCGTTCTCGCTCAAAAATCCATAATCACGTGATTTCAACTTGGACGTTGTGTAGTCCACGAATTCAACATCTCCTGAAATGAATCCCGATTTTCCAAAGAGCAAGGTTGCACCCGCGTTGGCCTTAAATGGAGTAATCACCTTGTAATCATAGCTGTTGGCGGGATCTGTAAACGCCGGTTCTGCCATGCTGCCATTCGGCGATCCCGGATCGAAGTAAGACTGAACCTGATAAGTATACGTTTTGTTAATCTGGAAACTGCGCGGCGTTTGTATGCCCATTCCCAGCCTGAGCTGATCGGTAGGTCGCACAATCATTCCAATGCGTGCGCCAATGGCACCACCGCGATCGGTATTGTTGTTCACCACTTCCAACTGTTTGAGGTCTTTGATGGTCGGTTCCTGCTTCAAATCGGTTTCCGTAAGTGAAAAATCTTCGATATACCGGAGGTTGCTGTATACCAAACCCAGTCCCAGATACAACCTGTCACTAAAGTTTGCACCAAAAGACCCATGCCAGTCGATGATAGCACCACGAACATCCTTAATACCTTCCTGTTTCAGCAATCGGGCAGGTCCTTTAAATCCGCTTTCATATTGATCTGTAGTACCCGAAACCTGATCTATGGCATAACCGTTCCATGCAATAGATTGGAGGCTGCCCTCAGGAAAAGCACTTACTATAGAGCCATTGGCCAGTTCGGCGAAGTAATCACTAACGCTGGAAGAGCGATTGGTGTCGCGGAAAAAGGTTCTTGTTTGAAAATCATGGCTGCGGTTCACGCCAAAGGCTACCGTAAAATTCGTCCAGCCTTCGGTCAGTGGTTTGCCGTTTTTGTAGCGCTGATTGGCCACCACCAGACTCAGATTCGGGATGTTCATATTGAAACGGGCATCACGCGTGGTCTGGTTGATGTATTCGGCCCTGTTGCTCATGTTTTGAAAGGACAGCGTGGCGCTGAATTCAGAACGCCGGTACTGGGCCAGTGAGGCTGGATTTAAGGTAATGGAACTTGCATCTGCGCCGAGGGTGCTAACCGCACCGCCCACACCCATGCTGCGTGCCGTTCCAAAGAAATAACCTGAACTGTAACGGATGGCATCGCTTTCATTTTGGGCTTGAAGGGCACTGACTGATGCGAAGCTCAGCATCCCCAAAAGCGCTATTCGGGGCATCATGGTCTGCGCCCTCCTCCTGAACCGCCCTGACCTCCGGAAGGTCGAGGCGCCGAGGGTGTGCTCATGCTGGGTGCGGGGCTGCTGGAAGGTGCGCTCATACGGGGTGCAGGTGCAGTATTCCAGTTGCTTGAGGGAGCTGAGGCGGGTGTTGCCGGACGAATATTGCGCGGCTGTGCATTTGGTACAGGTGGCGGGTTATTGGTTCCACCGGGTGCAGGACGCTGCGACGGTCTTTGCTGCGGCGTGGGCTGATCTGGCGTAGGCGTTTGGTTGCGCGGATTCGGAGCCGGTCTTGAAGGATTTGTTGACGGTGCCTGGTTTGGAGCCTGACGCTGTGGTTGATGCACACGATTGTCGCCACCGGGTCCGGTGGGCAATGTTTGATTTGGTGTGCGCATACGCAGACGGTTGGTCGGTTCCTGTTGCGGCTTGAAGTGATGCGGCGGCAATGGTCCGGGCCGATAGCGGTGGTTCCACCAGGGATCGTGCATGTACCACGGATTCATCCAAGGCTGATTCCATCCCCACGGCTGATTCCACGAACCATATCCGTAACCGTAGGGACCGTAAGGGGAATAACCCATACCACCCCACCCCATATACGGCGACATCCCAAAGCCTGGATAATAACCCATGCTCGGGCTTCTGTAGGTTCCCGATCCGAAATTTCTGAATCTGTCGGCATAGGAACTTCCATAGCCATTCTGGCTGTACGATGGCGCTTCGGGCTGCTGTCGTTCAGAGTGCTGCTTTACGCCAGCCAGTTCCTGGCCGGGAACATAATACGCATCATCATAAACATTAACCTTTGCAAGACGTGTGGTCTGGCATGATGCCAGCATTGCGCCTGCAATAACAACGGTGAAAATGGTTCTCATATCAAATACCTCCTGCACAGGCAATTGGGCTACCTTTGCATCTCTAAAACTACAAAAAACATTCCACAACTATGGCCTTTGAAAAGGTAAAGCGCAGCGAGAACTACAGCGAATGGTACAACAACCTGGTGAAGAACGCCGACCTCGCTGAACACAGTGCGGTAAAAGGGTGCATGGTCATTAAACCATACGGCTATGCCATTTGGGAAAATATTCAGCGCCAGCTGGACCGTATGTTTAAGGAAACAGGGCACAGCAATGC
>JBIKKI010000125.1:0-6760 GCA_044360435.1 Bacteroidia bacterium | reverse complement strand
TTGCAATGGACTCTGCAAAAAGCAAGGCGGACAAGGTGAACAACAGGGTGCTGATGAGGATGGCACGAAATGCCGTGGCATAAGCACTTTGCTCCTTCCCTTCCTCTCGGGCAAAGCTGAAGAAGGCCGTTTCCATGCCGTATGTGTACAGCACAGCCAGGAAGGCTGCATAGCTGAACATCACATTCACTACGCCGTAATCTGAAATTTCAGCCAGACGGGCGGTGTACAGCGGCACGAGCAGGAAGTTGATAAACCTGCCCACCATGCTGCTCAGCCCGTAAATGGCGGTTTGCGATGCCAGTTGCCGGATGCCGGATGCCATGAGGGACAAAACTAAAACTTAAAACCGCATAGGCTCAAAATCTTTACCCAACACATCATAAAAAAAGAGCGACCCAAGGGCCGCTCTTTTGTGAACTTGCTGTTTTGAATTTTATTCAACCACCAGTTTCTGGTAATTACCTTCGGCTTCCCCTTCCAGGGTAAGCAGGTAAATGCCTTTGGCCCATCCGCGGCAAGGAATGCTGATCATGCCTTTGGCGCAGTTTTGTTCCAGCACCAGCCTTCCACCGCCATCGTAAATGCGGAGCTTGAGGTTGGAAGAAGTGAAAGAAGTAGCGTCCAGCGAGAACACTTCGCGGGCTGGATTGGGTGCCAGCGTTGCTTCTCGGATGCTGATCTGCTGCACGGCTGAACCTTGTTCGGGTGCTTCACAGGGAATTCGCGGAGTGGCCGTGTAGGTCATGCTGCTGAAGTCGATGTAACAGGCCCAGTCGGGATTGTCGATGAACGGATTCCTGTTCTTCTGCAAATCGGCAACCATTTCGTGGCGAGCGATTTCGAAGTTTGTTGGCGGATACATGCGGTTCCAACGCTTCAGGATCCACTGATTCTGACGGTTCAGTGCCTGATCCAAAGGCGATGGAATGCTGAATACGGCACCACTGCGGTTGTAGGTTGCGCACACGTAGAACATGGCACGGGCGGCAAACCCCTTGGCTTCATCGCGTGGTTCATAGGCTGGATTTCCGCTGCTGTCCAGACCAAAAGATCCATCGCGGAAACGCACCACCACGCTTTTCAGCTCGTTCATGGGGAAGTTGCTGCGCACCGCATTCACGCTGTCCTGATGCACTGGAACCAGAATATGCAGATCGCTGTAGTTGGCAGAATCCTGGTTGGAAATACCCATCCAGCTGTACGGATAAATATGCTCGCGGCTGAACGGCGTTCCGGGTGTCCATTGCAGCGGCGGGGTGTAAACACCTTTGAAACCGCTGTACTGACAAGTCATCACACGGCGTCCGCCGGTGGTATCGTAACCGTAGATATAATCACCGAATACCGGTGCGTAGTTGCTGTAAAAAATCTGTGTATGCGGACGAATCAGTGAGCGCAGATCTGTGGGGAAGCTGCTCTTGTTCACGTCAATTTTGCTGTAATACGCTGCGGGTGTTTTGCCGGGCGTTGTTTGGTTTCCGGATCCTGCGCTGCTGTTGTAATTTTCGAAACCTTCGCGGCCATTGAATCCGTAAACGGAAACATGATAATCGGTACTGGCCACCACCTGATCAAGCAGGAAGTTGCCGGGAGCGCCGATATACACCACCCGCGCACCGCCAATCCACATGCCTTTGTCGTATGAGGTTCCATCCACAGGCGCGTTGCTTACCGGAGCACCTTTGCGCACCAGAACGATGAAGCGCTCGGCATTGCTGCTTCCAGCGCCAATGGTAGCACGCACTTTATAGGCCGAAACCTGGTCAAAGGAAACTGCGGCTGGTGTTCCGGTGGGCTCGGTCGCTACCGCACCATTAATGCCATAAACCCTGATGACGAACGTGCCATTGTCGGGATCATCGCTTTTCAGCAGCAGGCTGGACTTCTTGGTACCTGAAGCACCTGAAGGCTGGAAGTTGATGGTAAAGGATGAATCTGCACCGGGTGCTACGGTAGTTGAACCTGCTGCACTAAAATCAGCAGAATCGCCGCCGGAGCTGTTTATGCCACTGATGTTCAGTGTTTTTGCGTTGCTGCGGTTGCGCACGCTGAAGTTTGTTTTGGCCGTATTTCCAACAAAAATCTCGGCGCCGTTCAACAGTTGTTTCCCATTGTAAAACACATTGATTTCCGCATTGTCGGTTGGAATGGCTGCGTCCACCTTCACATCATCCAAAGCCACATTGTAGCCGCTTTGCTTGGTTTTGAAATGCCAGCGCACGTAACGTGTAGTGCTCTGTGCCATGAAGCTGTCCTTCACCATAGAAGCAGCCATCAGCGTAGTATAGGTTTTCGCCACCGTCCAGGTCACGCTGTCGGCACTTTCTTCCACGGTAAATGTACCATTGAACGGTCCGGGAGTGCCTGTGTAGCGCACATACCAGCTTACGTTTCCGGGTTTGGTGGCAAAGCGTACACCCACGTGTTCGCCGGTTCCGTCGAGGCGGCAGCTCAGCGGTGCAGAAAAGTAGTTTGCGCTGGTGGTATAGGTTTCTGCAGCGGGGTTGGCGCTGAGCGCCTTCCACCATCCTGCAGGTGGTGTGGTGATGTTGGTAAAATCCCAAAGCGCCGGCAGGGTTGCCTGACCATAGCTGTTGTTGGATGCCACCATCAGCATCAAAGCCAGTGTAGCAATTTTTATGATGTTCTTCATGATTTATTGATTGTTTAGAAGCCGAGGCGGATGCCTGTAGTCCAGCGGGTGCCGGGCGCCACATACACTTCGATGTTTTTTGGATTCAGGGTCGCAGCGGGTGAGCCCTGGTTTCTGTGCTGTGCATCGCTGATATAAAGTCGGTTGGTGATGTTAAACACGTTCCCGAAGATGCCCAGTTCCATGCCTTTGAAGCGCTTGTTGTAGCCAAAGGCCAGATTGAAGGTATGGTAATTGGGGATGCGCCAGGCTTCACTGTCCTTGAATGTACCCACCAAAGCAGTCGGGTCGAAATCGGCGAACTGTTTGCCAAACCAAATCAGCGAAGGCGTAAGATATGCACCCTTCACGGGTTCGATGCGCAGCAATGAGCTGAACTGTTGTTGCGCCGCATCACCCACATGCACGCCCACCGCGCTGAAATCAACACGGGCAATCGTGTTGCCGTTGTCGTCGCGCACTTCGGCCACAGAACCTGAATTCCAGATCCAGTCGGCGATGGTTGCGGCAACTTCCCAGGAAATCCAGGAAACAGGTTTTAAGGCAGCAGAAAGTTCTATGCCTTTGTGTCTGGCCTTCAGTCCGTTGATGTTGTAGCTGAATTGATTGCCATCCGGGTCAATATAGCTAGGAAGATTGTCCACGGGTTTGTTCAGCCAGGTGGTGTAATACAGGTTCAGGTCGGTAGAGAAATAGCGTGATTTGAAGCCAACGCCACCTTCCACAGATTGCACTTCTTCATTCTTCACGCCCTGCACCAAACGGTTCTGGTTGTCGAACACGTTGTTGAAACGCTGCGGCCTGACCAGTCTTCCCACATTCACAAAAGCATTCACCTTGCGGCTGAAGTTGCGGTTGAAGCCTGCTTTGGCGGTATAACCGGTATAGCCAATCCAGGGTGTAGCCGCAGGGTTGCCGTCGGCATCGGCCTTGAAATAATCCCTGCGCTGATAATTGGAACGGGTGAAGCTCAGGTTGGCAAAGGTGCTGAACTTCTTGTGGCTGTATTCCCATTCGGCAAAAGCGCCGCCCCAACGCACATAACCTTCGTTGTAATAGCCGAAGATGTCACCTTTGCGGTATAAGGGACTTTTTGCCAAAGGATAGAGTTCTCTTCCATCAGGACGGTAATAATCGCCACCCAGCAAATCGTGTACTTCACGGTAGTGGATACCGCGATAGGTGCGCAGATCCACGCCTCCGGACAGGTTCATATTTGCTTTCAGCTTATATTGGAACGTAGACAAGGCGCCAAACCAGTTGTGGTTGTTTACCGCGCGGGAAATGATGCTGCGCGATTTTTTTTCTGTTTCGCTGTAATCGGGATCAATGGGAGAAACGAAGGCCGAACCATAAACGTTCTGATGATAGGCATCCTGAAAATTAAAATTCCCGTTTGCAAAGGGCACCTGAGCCACACCTCGGGCACTGGTTCCGCCTCCGCGACCGTAAGATGCATAAACGGTTGTGGTAATGAGCAAGCGTTTGTTGGGCGTATACGTATGTTTGACATACGCCTGCGGCTTGTGAAACATGTTCTCACGCTCGTTGAGTGCTTCTTTTCCTGCAAAGACGGTATCGCCGGGACCGTTGATGTTATAGCGATCCAGCCAGCCCCAATGCTGGTTGTAGCGTCGGCCCATGTTTCGGGCAGAATTGGAAATAACCGTATCGATACCCAGTTCCGCGGCATACCCGGCATCATACACCGGGAGCCTTGCACGGAAGCTGCGCTGTCCGTGGCTTTGCGGCGCACCAATCACCGTAAAGGAAACGGTATGAAACGCATTGATGTTCTTTTCGGCTTTCAGGAAATAGCTGTACATCTGATCGTAGAGCTTGTCCACGTAGCCATTGCTTTGGCGCATGGTTCCGGCCAGTACCAGCCCCCAGTCGCCCTTAAGCCTGCCCGTATTTAAGGCGAAAGAAGTGCTGCGGAAACGGCTGTCGCCTATTTGGGTGGAAATGCGTGCGCCCGGTTTGGAAGTGATTCCCTTGGTGATGATGTTCATGGTACCACCCACCGATGGATTCGCAATACGCGAAGATCCAAGACCGCGCTGCACCTGCGTGAGCGCTGTTACATCGGCCAGTCCAAACCAGTTACTCCAATACACCTGGCCGTTTTCCATATCGTTCACCGGAATGCCGTCGATCATCACGGCGATGTTCCGCTGGTTGAATCCGCGGATGGTGATGCGCGCATCGCCGGCGCCTCCGCCCTGTTGTGTGGCATACACGCCGGGTGTGTAGTTCAGCGCCATGGGCATATCCTGACTTCCCAGGAGTTCGCTCATCTTGCGGCCGGTCATGTTGGAAAAGGCAATGGGTGTTTTGCGCTTACCTGCGATGCTGGCGGTAATTTTCACCGCATCAAGGTCGCGGCTTTGCGGCTCCAGCGTGAAATCCACCCTGGTTTCTCCATCAACCTGAACTTCAAAGGTGTCGTTTCGGTAGCCCGGATGTTTTACCACAACCAGGCGATAACCATTGGCGGTTTGGGCGCGAAAAAGTCCGTTGTTGTCCGCCTTGAATGTTTGGTTTCCAATGATGAGCTGGGCCCCAGGCAGGGCATCTCCGCTCAATTCGTCGCTTACCCTTCCCCACAGACTCCCCTGAGCCTGAGCTGCCGCCGGTAAAAACAGCAGCAACAGCAGAAACAATCGCATATAAACCTTTTAGGGAATGATGAGCGTTTTATGATCGCTGATGCCGCCCGCCAGACTCATCCGTACAACATAAACTCCCGATTTCAGGCCCGTAAGGCGAACCATGTGGTAACCGTTGTTTACCTCAACATTGGCTTGAACTTCCACCCTTCTGCCGGAGGCATCAAACACGCTGATTTGTGCAGCACCGGGTGTAAATACAGACACTTGATTTCCGCTTGCCGGATTCGGGAAGATGCTCCATTGTGGTGCTGCTACTTCCTGGGTTGCTGCAGGGAACTGATTGCAGTCGCAGCGATGGAATCCAAGAGAATCCCACATGTTGGAAGGATAAATCAGCCATTCTGCCTTGGCGTTGAAACGGGCAGGATTGGTTGTTACACCTTTGTTCACGCTGGCCTTGCGAATCAACGTTTTATTGGCAGACAGCCACAGGCCAATTCCCAGGTTGTATGGAAAAGAATCCGTCCAGGCATTCACCGGACGTTCTCCGATTTTGCCGAAGATGTCCACGGGAACCCAGGCACCGCCAACAAGTTTATCCAGGCTCATGGCATCGTCGCCATTGAAGCTCATCGAGAAGTTGCGGTTGTAATCTTTGCTGAGGAACAGGTTTGCCTTAGCCTGCAGCGCTGAAGCTACGGGTGTGTCAGGACCGGTTCCGGCAGGATTGCGGCGGTCAATCACAGTGACAATAACGTTGTTCGCCGCAAGCATGCCGCTCAGCGTATCGCTGTAATTGCTCTGCCAGGTGGCAAGACCATTTTGCCAGCGGGTCAGGCGGTATTTGGTTAAATCTACTTCCGTAGTTCCGGGGTTATAAATTTCCAGTGCCTTGTTGTTTCCGCTTCCTTCACAGTATTCACTGAGGAAGAGTTCGTTGCACTGAGCCATTGCCTGTGGAGCTGCGCTCAGCAACAAGATGCCCGTGATGATGCCTAAGATGTAACGTTTTGCCATAATCGTTGAAGCAGCAAATTTCTGAAAAAGCGGTTAGTAATTTACAGTTGTTCTGAAGCTGGGGATTATTCCTTGCCTCAGGTTCATCAGGTTTTACCAAATTTGCAGTACATGAAGCGAATACAACTGCTGTTTAGCTCCTTGCTGCTGTTGGCTGCCTGTGGGCCGAGTGTGCGATTTACCGGTGGCGGTTACACGCGCATCGACAGCCTGATCCGGCAAGACAGTGTGGAAAATTTACGCATTGCGCCCTATCGGAATCAAATCGCTGCCGAAATGAATGAAATCATCGGATTTGCCGATACAGGATTGGTTTCCCGCCGTCCGGAGGGAACTCTGGGCAATTTGATTGCCGATATCTTGTTCCAAAAGGCACAATCGATGATGCTGGATAGCTTTGGCCTGCCCACACACGCCTGCATCATCAATGCCGGTGGCATCCGCGCTTCCTTGCCGAAAGGGCCTGTAACCGTAG
>JBIKKI010000027.1:0-21947 GCA_044360435.1 Bacteroidia bacterium | reverse complement strand
TTTGAGCATACGCAAGGTTACAGTCTTTCTTCGATTTCTCCAAGATGCTGAAGGTCAGCATGTTCAGCGTTTCTTTTCCATGCGATTGCACCTCCATTTCTTGCACAGAACTTGTTTATCTTGCCCATTGATGCACAAGGGTTTTAAAGTTCTGCTGTTGTTGCTCCTGTTGGGCTTTGCCGTGGTTTTGCCTTATTGCCGGAAAGCTCCGGGAACTTTTAAGGAACTAAAAGCCGAGCAATTCAATTTTGATGAAGTTAAGGAACAGATCAAAGCGGTGCTGGCAGGCAAAGAGCTCATTCTGTACAGTGATACCCTGCTGCATTTCTATTCCCAGCGTGATTTTGAACCGGTTTGGCTGAATCACTTTTCCGAACCCGGTTTCAAACCGAAGATTGCAGCGCTTTACGATACGCTGTTCACCGAAGGTTTGCTTCCGGAATGGTACCACCGCGATACCATTTTCGACATCATGGATTTGGGACGCACCGGAACCGGGGAACAATTGTATCACCGACTTGCCTTCGTTGAAGTGCTGTTGAGCAGCACACTCGTGGAAATGCAGCACGACAAACTGCTGGGCCGTGTAAAGCCTTGTGCCGAATACGATAAGTGCGACCTGGTGCGCAAGGATACCCTGAAGGTGGATTTTTTGAAGGTGCTGCATCCCGATAACTTCTTAAAGGAATTCACCGCGCAACGTATTACCGACAGCAACTATGTTCGTTTGAAGCAATACCTGAGCAATTGGCTGCCCGGCTACAGAACGGATACGGTTGGCGGTGATATTCCCATTCCAACCCGAAAGCTGAAACTGAAAGATACCGGTCAGGAAGTGCGACAACTCACGGCGCGTTTGCTGGCTTTGGATCTCATGCCCGACAGTTTGGTCCGCCTTGCGGGAAATCGCTACACGAAAGAGGCAGTCAAAGCAGTTCAAATATTCCAGGATCGCTCAGGACTGGTTCCGGACGGCGTGGTGGGTTCGGATACCTGGAAACTGTTGTATGCCGGCGCGAAGTACAAATACCGACAAATAGCGGTCAATATGGAACGGCTGCGCTGGTCGGTGCTGCCTGATACCGCCCCTTATGTACGGGTGAACATCCCGGAATTTCGGGCCTGGTTGTACTACGGCGACAGCGTGGGCAGCATGAAGGTATGCGACGGCAAACCGCGTCCTGCAGACTACGAAGCCAAGCTGGCGCATTATGCCAAAACCGGGAAGTTTCTGGATAAACCTTTAGATCCGCAAACCCCGATGATTGAATCGGCCATCACCACGATTGTGCTGAATCCTACCTGGAGCGTTCCCCCGAATATTGTGAGCCGCGAGATGCTCACCTCCATCCGCAAAGACCCCGGATACCTGCCGCGCCATGGTTATCGGGTGTATAGCGGTACCACCGAGCTGAATCCGTACCGCATCAACTGGTACAAGGTGCAGCCGGGTAAAATTCCGTACCGCATCGTGCAGGATCCCGGCGATGACAACAGTCTGGGGCTGATCAAATTCCTGTTCCCCAATAAATACAGTGTGTATATGCACGACACGCCTCAAAAATCCAAATTCAACCAGAACAACCGCGCGGTGAGTCATGGCTGCGTGCGACTGGAAGACCCGATGCGCTTTGCAGCCTTCCTGCTGCAGTTTCAGAAGAAACCCGCCTACGACGACCTCCGCATCTGGATGGGCTACGCACCGCTTGATTCCCTGCGCCGTGTGCAATGGGATTCTACCAGCAACAAAGCGCAATACCGGAAAAAGGAAACTTATAATATTTACCTGCAAAAACGCGTGCCGGTTTTTATGGTGTACCAAACCGCCGGCGTAGACGCACAAGGTAATTTCAAAACCAGTTTCGACATCTATGGCCTGGATGAAAAACTCTGGAAGCTGATGGACCAGAAGCAGTTGACGCATAGGAATTTGCCGCCGGTGTGAGACTGGGAAGGGTTGCTCAGGAAAAAGGTTCGACTCCTGTCGGGACCACTATATTTTCCTAGCCATTCCTAACGCACGGAACAACCATTAAATAAGAATGCGCTGTATTTCAGGTTGTGCTCAAGAATATTCCCATTAAACCTCAGCCAAATACAACACCAGCATCCCCGTTGCCAGCGCAATCCCAAAGCTCAGCAGGGTGCCAATCAGGATGTATTCTGTCATTTTTCGGTCTTTCGATTCTTTCAAATCCCCAAACCGAAATACGGATTTCGCCGCCACCAAAAAACCAATGGCGTCCCAATGTCCGGTAACCACAAAAGTGAATACAAAAAGACGTTCCAGAATACCGATGTAGGTTCCGGCTTTCCTTAATGACATCGAGTCGGTGTCTTGTATTTCCGCATACCAACGTTCCATGATGCCCGCAATCAACTTGCCGGCCGGCCAGATTAACACCACCAGGGCATTGATGATGATCCAAAACCTTGTCGTATGCAAGATGCTGAGGTCGGGCATCCGGGCTTCGTCTGTAAAGGCATAAATGGCCAGCAATCCGATCATCAGCAACAACTGCTGTGTCAGCATCACATTTCTTATTTGAATCCGATGCACCAGCAACGAAAGCAACAGCCAGACAATGTTATACAATACAACCATCAGGATGGCAGGAATGATGAAGGAAGACTGACCAATCAGGGCCAACGCAATTCCTCCATAAAGACAACCGTATAAATATCCGCTTGCTTTAAACTTCGCATCCTGATGTAACACGAACGAAACCAGGCAATGGCTCAGCAGCATTTTAAGCAAAATCATCATACCATCAAGGCTTGCACACGTTTACGAAAGTGTTGTTCCAAATCCAGTGTTTCTGTGGCATAAGCCCTTTTCCATCGTCCACTTACGGAGTTTTGCCGGATACCCAGCATGGCGCCCAGTTCCCTTTGCGTGGTATCGGGATGTTGCAAAATCATCGATATTAAGGCTGCCGATGAAGTTGTCCAGTGATCCATAAATGTGGCTGCCAACCTGAAAAACAAATTCATATCCTCATCAAATGCCGGCCATGGACTGTTGATGCCAAGGGTACCATGTTCTTTCCTGATTTGATCGAACTGCTCGCCGGCGCGCACATAAGCGGGTCCATTGCTTTCCGATACGCGGTTTCCTGCATACGTTTTCTCGCCGATGCCAATGCTCAATCGGATGTCTATGCTGCTGTGCTGCTGCTTGCTGTTTTCCTCTGTTATTTGGCGGATGAGTGCCTTCAGGCTCAAGGCCCGATGCAATGCCCATTCAGGACTGTTTATTTCCAATTGAAAAGAGTCGCCCCATGCAAGTTCCCAATCATAAGGTGTTTGTCCCCAGGAACTGAGTAGCTTTTTTAAAGGCAAGAGCCATAACTCCGGATTGTTCAATGTTCGCGAAGCCATGATGTCTCCTTTGATGATGGCAATCATGCCTCGAATATCGCACATTTAAACGATATTTTAAATTATCGCTTCTTTTTACGATAATTTTATTTATCGCTGGTTTAGGCGATAATTCCTGCAATAATTGATGTTCCGTGTACTTCATGCGTACACGAAGCGCTTACATGTTCCTGCGGTATTGTCCGCCTACTTCGAACAGGGCATCGGTGATTTGTCCGAGTGTGCACACCTTCGCGGCTTCCATCAGCGCGCTGAACACGTTGCGGTTCTGAATGGCGCAGAGTTGGATTTCGCGCAACGCCGCGGTTGCTTCTTCAGCATAAGCCCGCTGGAGGTTGTGCACCGTGTTGATCTGCTGTTCCTTTTCATCTTCGGTGCTGCGGATTACTTCCCTCGGCAATACCGTGGGTGAGCCTTTGCTGCTCAGGAAGGTGTTCACCCCGATGATGGGCAGCTCGCCTGTATGTTTCAGGGTTTCATAATACAGACTTTCCTCCTGAATCTTGCCGCGCTGGTACATGGTTTCCATGGCGCCCAGCACGCCTCCGCGTTCTGTGATCCGGTCAAACTCAACGAGCACAGCTTCTTCTACCAAATCCGTCAGCTCTTCAATGATGAAGGAGCCTTGCAATGGGTTTTCGTTTTTAGCCAATCCCAATTCTCTGTTGATGATGAGCTGAATGGCCATGGCGCGGCGCACACTTTCCTCGGTAGGTGTGGTGATGGCCTCGTCATACGCGTTGGTATGCAGGCTGTTGCAGTTGTCGTAGATGGCGTACAGGGCCTGCAGCGTGGTGCGGATGTCGTTGAAGTCGATCTCTTGGGCATGCAAACTCCTGCCACTGGTCTGGATATGGTACTTCAGCATCTGGCTGCGCTCGTTTCCGCCGTATTTCAGCTTCATCGCCTTGGCCCAGATGCGACGGGCCACACGTCCAATTACTGCATATTCAGGATCGGTGCCGTTGCTGAAGAAGAAACTCAGGTTGGGCGCGAAGTCGTCAATATGCATGCCGCGGCTCAGGTAGTATTCCACGTAGGTGAAGCCGTTGGCCAGCGTGAAGGCAAGTTGGGTAATTGGGTTGGCGCCTGCTTCGGCGATGTGGTAGCCGCTGATGCTCACGCTGTAGAAGTTCCGCACCTTGGAGCTGATGAATTCCTGCTGCACATCTCCCATGAGGCGCAAGGCAAATTCGGTGCTGAAAATACAGGTGTTCTGCGCCTGATCTTCCTTCAGGATGTCTGCCTGAACGGTTCCGCGCACCTGATTCAGCGTCCAGGCTTTGATTTCTTCGTAGGTTTCCTTCGGAAGTACCTGGTCGCCGGTAACACCGAGCAGCATCAGGCCCAGGCCGTCGTTTCCTTCGGGCAGTGCGCCGTGGTACTGCGGACGGGCAATTCCTTTTTTGGTGAAGCGCTCATCAATCTTGCGCTGCACTTCGGCTTCCAGTCCGTGTTTGCGGATGTACAATTCGCATTGCTGGTCGATGGCGGCGTTCATGAAAAAAGCCAGCAGCATCGGCGCCGGACCGTTGATGGTCATGCTCACCGAGGTTTTCGGGTCGGCCAGGTTGAAGCCGCTGTATAGTTTTTTGGCATCGTCCAAGCAGCAGATGCTCACGCCGCTGTTGCCGATTTTGCCGTAGATGTCAGGACGGGTTTCCGGGTCGCGTCCGTACAACGTCACGCTGTCAAACGCCGTGCTGAGGCGCTTGGCCGGCATGCCCATGCTCACGTAATGGAAACGGCGGTTGGTGCGTTCCGGACCACCTTCACCGGCAAACATGCGCGTGGGGTCTTCACCTTCGCGCTTGAACGGATAAATGCCTGCGGTATAAGGGAAGAATCCAGGTGTGTTTTCCTGCAACGCCCAGCGCACTTTATCACCCCAGCTTTGCATGCGCGGCATGGCCACTTTGGGGATTTTGGTATGGCTGAGGCTCTCGGTATAGTTCGGAACCTTGATTTCTTTACCGCGCACCAGATATACATAGTGTTCGTCGCTGTATTTCTGTTCTTCCGCTTCCCAGCCACAGAGCATGTCCCAAACCCGCGCATCCAGGTTCTTTTTTTCTCTGTCGAAGGAAGCCATCAGGGCACGCAACACATCCTGCTCGGGATGTTCAAGGGCACGCAGTTGATCAAAGGCCTGCTGATCGCCCAGGGAAACGGGCAAAGTCAGGCCGGAGATGGTTTCCAGGCTGCGCCACAATCCGTACAGACGGTCGGCAACCTGCGCCTGGGTGCGGGCAAAACGGTCGTAGTTGCGGTTGTTTTCGCTGATTTCGCTCAGGTAACGGTTCCGCGCGGGTGGGATGATGAATATCTTTTCGCTCATCTCATCGCTGCTGTGCCAGTTGCTGCGCAATTGTTCTGCGCCGGTTTTTGCCACAATGCCGTCCATCAGTGCCCGGTACAGGCGGTTCATGCCGGGATCGTTAAACTGACTGGCGATGGTTCCGAATACCGGCATGGTGTCCGGGTCGGCATCGAACAGTTTATGGTTGCGCTGGTATTGCTTGCGCACATCGCGCAGTGCGTCGGCGGCACCTCGTTTGTCGCACTTGTTCAGTGCCACGATGTCGGCAAAGTCCAGCATGTCGATCTTTTCCAGCTGTGTGGCGGCGCCGTATTCAGGCGTCATCACGTACAGGCAGAGGTCGCTGTGTTCGGTGATTTCGGTATCGCTTTGTCCGATGCCGCTGGTTTCTACGATGACCAGATCGTAGCCGGCCAGCTTCAAAATGGCCACGGCATCATCCACGTGCTTGCTCAGGGCCAGGTTCGCCTGACGGGTGGCCATGCTTCGCATATACACCCGCGGATGGTTGATGCTGTTCATGCGGATGCGGTCGCCCAGCAATGCTCCGCCGGTTTTCCGTTTGCTCGGATCTACAGAAATAATGCCGATGTTTTTATCCGGGAAATCGCTGAGGAAGCGGCGGACCAGTTCATCCACCAGACTGCTTTTGCCGGCGCCGCCGGTTCCGGTGATGCCCAATACAGGGGTTTTGATTTCCGCGGCGCGTTTCCGTACATCTTCCAACAGTGCAACATGCTGTTCCGGATGGTTTTCTGCAGCGCTGATCAAGTGTGCGATGTGCAGTTTGTCTTCCGGTTTCAGTTGCTCAGGAGCCACATTAATATTCAGTCCGGTAGCAAAGTCGCTTTGCTGCACCAGATCGTTGATCATGCCTTGCAGGCCCAGTTCCCGTCCATCGTCAGGGCTGTAAATCCGGGTAATACCGTAAGCCATGAGGTCGCGGATTTCATCGGGAAGGATCACTCCGCCGCCGCCTCCGAAAATGCGGATATGGCCGGCGCCGCGTTCCCGAAGTAAATCGTACATGTAGCGGAAATACTCATTGTGTCCGCCCTGATAGCTGGTCATGGCAATGGCATTGGCATCTTCCTGAATGGCTGTTTCTACCACATCCAGCACGCTGCGGTCGTGGCCCAGGTGAATCACCTCACAACCGGTTCCCTGAATAATTCTGCGCATCACGTTGATGGCGGCGTCGTGTCCGTCAAACAAGCTTGCGGCAGTTACAATGCGTACCTTATGCTGCGGTTGATATACCTCCTGATCCATGTTCGTTTGTAAAACTGCGCGAATTTAACAGTTGCAGGCCACAAGGAAGGAAGAATCCTGAGCTTCCCTGACGAGCAGTTTAGTTGACCGGTGTCAATAAGACCAAATGGGCAGGTTCTTCACCCAGGTATAATAAACAAACAGGTGCAGTATTGCTGCCACGCCAAGGATGATTGGGAAGTATCGGCCTGTGAGGTATTTGCGTACAGAAAAAAAGAGAGGAAGGTTGGCAGAAGCGTAGCGTGGATAGGAAATGACCTGACCCGTGCTCAGTGGAAACAGGAGGTTGATGGCCTGAAACAATTGCATACCCGGCCCTGCTTTTCGGAACGCGATTATGGAGAACAGCAATACAAGAATCGCATGAATGCTGAGCATCGTAATGGAAAGCGCATGCTGGTTAAACAACGATTCCCAGGGCCATTGGTAAGATCTGTTCCAACCCGATTGCGCATGGGAAAACGCAAGTGCATCTCCGCAATGCAGATGCAAATACAGCATCCACAAAAAAAGGCCGGCAGGCGCGCCCAGTAATGGCAAACAACGGAGCAGCCAACTTTTGATGCTGTGTAAATTCAGGTTCACCAGGAAGAGTAGAGGTATCGTAGCTGCGTAAATCAATCCGGTGGGACGGGTGAGTGCCAGCAGCAGGGAAAGAAAGAATAATCTGATGGCATGACCTTCTTCCAGACTGAGTAAAATCCAGGTGAACAGCACCACAAAGAGCTGCTCAGTATAATATACGTGGTGGAAATGGTGAAAGGGAAGGAGCTGAAATAAACTCAGGAGGCGATAGATTTCAAAGTCTTCCCAGCCATACACCCGCAAGAGTTTGAACATGAGCACAATCCAGCCCATACCGGTGAGCAAACTGAAGGCAAAGGCCGCTTGCTGGAAATCGCCGAGCAGGAACATGAACAACCTCACGGCCAGCGGATAAAGCGGGAAAAATGCAAATTCCGATTCCACGCCGGGCTGCGGCGCTTGCACAGGATAACCATGTTCGGCAATCATGGCATACCAGGAACTGTCGTTTCTGTGGAACACATCCAGCCAATGCGCATCGGATCCCCAAAAAATGCCCAGCAGCAAGTAAATGGCCTTCAAGATGAAGAAGACCAGAATGGATCGGGAAATCAATCCCGGCAACGCTAGTGTTTTTGCCCCCCTGTTGATCATTGCGGCCGCCCCCCAGGCATCTTCAATGAGCAGCAAACATACTCATTCAGCTACGATCAACAGCCGTGAAATCGCAAATGAAACTTTACTTTGCCTGATGGAGCTTCAGCAATTGATGATTCCCTTTGCCACGCCGGAACTGGGTGTTATCCAACCGGAAAGCCGTTTGTTTTTTTCAGGAAGCTGCTTTGGCGCCTCCATGTACGCAGCAGCATCTAAAGCAGGGTTTCAAAGTTTTTACGGGCCTTGCGGAATCGTATTTAATCCACTGGCTATGGCCAAAGGTTTTCGCCGCGCGATGGATGAACGCCCCTATGAAGCAGATGACCTGATTTTTGACGGTGAATTGTACCATTCATTCGACCATCATTCCAGCTTTTCAGGAACGGATGCCGCCCAGGTTCTGGAAGGTTTAAATGAGGCGAATACCGCTGCGCGGGCTGCACTGATTGCCGCTGATGTGCTGTTGGTTTCCTTTGGCACGGCCTGGTATTACACGCTGAAGCATCATGGAAGTATTGTGGCAAACAACCACAAACAACCTGCGTCCATGTTCAACAGAAAGATGGCAACAGCTTCAGAAATCGTTTTGCTCTGGAAGCAGTGTATCGATGAATTCCGTGTACACAATCCCGGGCTCAAAGTCTGTTTTGCCGTAAGTCCGGTAAAATACCTAAGGGATGGATTGGTGGAACACAACAGGTCTAAGGCTTCCTTAATCACCGCAGTGCATGAACTCTGTGCCCTTATTCCGGATGCCTTTTACTTTCCTTCCTATGAAATTTTGGTAGATGTGCTTCGCGATTACCGCTGGTATGCGGAAGATATGGCGCATCCTTCGGCCCAGGCAACGGGCATCATCTGGAATGCCTTTCTCAAAGCCTGGATGTCAGCAGAAGCAATGACCTTTGAACGCGCAACCCGTGAATACAGAAAACGAAGCAGCCACAAAGTCAGATTCCCCGAAACGGAGGCAGCACAAAAACATGCTGAGCAGCTATCAAAGCTTCAGGCGCAGCTGGTCAAAGCATATCCACATCTGCTGCACGCGAAAGCCTGGTTGCAGCCTGATTAAAGGCCGAGTTTCTTACCGGCAATCATGCGCATAAACGCGTCGCGGTAATTTTTTCCAATAGGAATGGATTTGCCGCTGATGATGACATTATTTCCGGCCACCGCCTGAATTTTATCCAGCGCAATGATGAAAGAGCGGTGGATGCGCAGAAACTTTTCTGCCGGCAGACCTTGTTCCATTTTCTTCATGGTTTGCAGCGTAACAATGCGTTTCTCATCGGAAATCCAGATTTTTACGTAGTCTGCAAAGGCTTCCACATATTGAATATCGCTGTAACTGATTTTCAGCAGTTTGGCATCCGTTTTCACGAAAATATGACCGTCTTCCAGTTCTACTTTTTCGTCCTTTTTGTCCCTCCGTAATTCAAAATACTCGTGCGCTTTCTGGATGGCCTTGTCAAACCTTTCAGGAGAAACCGGTTTGGTGAGGTAATCCAGCGCTTCCAGTTCAAAAGCATCTACGGCGAATTCCGGATGGGCGGTGGTGAAAATGATGGCTGATGAAACATCCTGAATACTGCGGGCAAACTCCAAGCCGTTGATTTCGGGCATGTTCACATCGCAAAAAATCAAATCCACTGGCGCATTCCTCAGTTTTTCCATGGCTTCCATGGCATTACCTGCGGTTGCGGTGAGTTTCAGGTCTTGACGTGAGGCGATGAGTTTTTTCATGACTTCAATAGCCAGCGGTTCATCGTCTACGCACATGCAAGTGAGGATCGGTTCCATGATGAATATGATTTAGGTGGTGATATAAAGGTCTACTGTGTAACGATTCTGCGTATCACTGATCATTAATTTATATTTATCCTGATACAACATATCGAGTCTTTTTTTCAGGTTGTTGAGTCCAATGCCTCCATTTTTGGCATCGCCTGCAGATGACTCTGAAGCTTCTTCCACTTTGCTGTTGGAAACCTGAAAATGCAGTACGTCTGGTGCCGATCTGCGCAGGCTGATATTAATCCAGGCGCCGATGTTTTGTTTTGCGGTTCCATGTTTGAAACTGTTCTCTACCAGCGTAAGCAACATCATGGGTTCGATTTCTGTGGCTGCATAATCTCCTTCAATCTGGACCTCAATATGGGCTCGGTCACCCAATCTTATTTTTTCGAGTTCGACATAATTCTGCAAATATTCGATTTCCTTTTCCAGCGGCACTTTACCTTCCGCGGTTTCGTAAAGAACATATCGTAAAATATTACTGAGCCGCAATACCACTTCGGGCGCTTTTTCCGATTTGATCAGCGTCAGTGCGTATAAATTGTTCAGGCAGTTAAACAGGAAATGGGGATTGATTTGCGACTTGAGGAACTTGAGTTCCATCTCCGTGTGTAATTTCCGAAGCGCGCGTGAAAACTGTTCTTCCTGATACCAGTTCTTCAGCAATTTCAAACTGCTGGTTACGGCTACTGTAAGGAAAATGCTTAGGCCGTTGGCCAGAAAAAACCTCCAGGTCCAGATGGAATCGCGCACTTCATCATCCAGGTTGAAGAACCGATGATAAATGATGGCCTGCGGATAACTGGCCAGCGCAATAATCAACAGCAAAGTGAACAGATACGTGAGGTATTGTCTCTTGAGCAGAAACCAGTTCAATAAGAAGTAGTTGTTGAAATAACTTACGCCGGCATGAAAAATCAGAACTGCGGCAGATTTAATGAGCGCGATTTCGAAACGTGGAGAAGGCTGGAACAATACAGCCCAGAAAAGGGTGTACAAGAGCCAGAAAAGCAGGTGGTAGATTTTTGCCTTGTACAGGAATCGGTAGGTGCGTATCAGCGAACGTTTCAAACGAACATCAGCAGCTTAACGTACCTGATTTCCCGGGCGCATCATTTCCAATAAGGTGAAGGCCCAACTAAACATGGCGGAAGATCCATGATGCACCTGTTGACCGCCTTCCTCTTTTGTTTCCGTAGGAATACTGCAACTCATGCAGGCGTTTTTGTGGAAGTAATTTCGCGCAACAACAAAACCAATCAGGTTTGCCAACAATAAGAACCCAATCAATACAGACTTTTTATTGAAATAAGACCTGGTGGTTTTCACGCTTGCTTGATGCTTAATGCTTTTCATTGAACAAAAGGTGGGCCAAAGTTCTTTTCAAAACGCCTTTTTGTCGAAAAAGTTACAAGCCTTGATATTTTTTTATCCAGAACTGTTGCAGGGCAGCAGCTTTTTCGAATAATCCATCATGTTTGTGGCCTTCACTGCCGGTAAAAAGGGTACGACGCAGGGGTTGGTTTTCTCCGATAATGCACAGTGAATCGCGTACCAAGCCAAAACCACTGTTGAAGGCATAATACGCGTAATCGCTGCGTCCATCAAACCAGGTTGAATAAGGCAGGGTTGTGGGTTTATGACCCAACTGCAAAAGCAGGTTAGCAGATAGATGTGCCTGAGAAACAGTTTCATGGATTACCGTACCCTTCAACGATTTTTTCAATGCTCCTCCGGTCACAATCAAGGGAATCCTGAACAGATCAGGATGGAATGAATGTTCAGGTTTCAGACCAATATCATGACCATGATCGGCTGTGATGATGACCAGTGTGTTTGCATACCATGTTGTATTCCGCGCTTCCTGCATGAAATTGCCAAGACAACGGTCTGCATATTGCAAACTGGCCCTGAATTTATCTGTTTCAGTTCCTTCCAGACTGCCTCCGGGAACTTCAAACGGCTCATGACTGCTCAGGCTGAGCAGGGTTCCAAACCAGGGTGAAGCTCTGTGTTTCAGTTGTTCCAGAAGTTTCAGGTACACAAACTCATCATGCGCGCCCCACTTGCTGTTTTGCTGTGCTGCAGGGTAATCTGCCTGGTCGTAACATTCCTTGAAGCCTGTGGCCATCAGATATGCCTTCATGTCAGCAAACCGCAAATCACCGCCATACGTAAATAAAGTTTGGTAACCTGCAGCCGCCAGATTGGCAGTGAGTGAAGGCAAACGGGCAGCCTTTTCAGGTTCATGCAATACAGAATGCCAGGGTTGTGGCATCCAGCCGCTGAGTATGCTTGCCAATCCTTTATCGGTGCGGTCGCCGGCGGCTATGGCATTCTGGAAGGAAACGCCTTCTGCAGCAATCCGATCCAGCTGTGGCATGCAGTCTAATAATCCGTGAAGCCTTTTACTTCCCTTTGCGGTAAATCCTTCCAGGATGATCAACAACACGTTGGGCTTTGAAGTTTCCGTGATGCGTGTATGTATGGAGTCTTTGGAATAAAAGAAATCTGCTGCGGCGTTCATCTCATCGTCGGGGCAACAGTAATATTGCTCAAACGGGATGTTTCTGGTTCCATTGGTAAGGTAATATCCAAAATTCCAGAAGGAGTTTACCGCCAGAATGTTCAACCTTGTTTCATTGGCATGTGCCGCTGCGCTTTGATTCAGCGGAACCGTGCCAAGTCCGCCGCGCATACCCAATGGAAGCAGGATAAACAATGCTGCATGCCTCAGGTAGGGATGATGCCACAAGGCGGGTCGCACAGAGGGAATGCGCAGCTGCAATAGTCGGTGGTAACTGAATAAACTCAACATCATTCCGGCAGCAAACCACAAAACGATGGACAGCCATGGAGCGCCGCTGCTGAATGCCATCACTTCTTTAGGATGTTCCAGATAAATAAACACCTGATCGTTGATGCGGTTGCCCCATTTTGGGAGCAGTTCGGTGTCGGTGAGGGTAAGAATCCAATATCCGGTGGCCAGCAGCGCAGTTTGTATGAACATCCAGGTGTTCAGGAAGCCCAGGCTGCGCCTGTGAAACATGAAAGGCAGGCTGAGCAGGCACTGAAATAAGGTCAAATAACAGGCAGTGCTTAAATCCAAAGGCCATCCCGCAATGAAGGTTTGAAACAATGCACCTGAACTGAATTCTTCAAAAAGAGCCCAGCATCTTGCCATAAAGACAAGCCGGCTCAGCCAGGAAACGAGCAGCCAGAAGAACAGGAGTTTCACCCACAGCAGCCATGCCTCCGCAGATAAAAAAAAGCCCCCGCGAGGAGGGCTTTTCAACGTTTTATATTTTGGATCAGCGCTCAATATTGATGCGGATACTGTTGCTTTGGTATTCGTCGCTGATGCGCAGGAAATACATGCCTGATGAAACCTGTGCAGGCAGATTCAGGCGGAAGGAATTGCCGCTCATGCCGTTCCAGGTATGCAGGATGCGTCCGTCCATGCCCAGCAGCATAGCCTGTGTTTTACCCTGCTGAGCGTTGAGGTTCACCTGGATATAATCGTTCGCAGGAACTGGATATACACCGATGAGCAGTTTGCTGGCTTCTTCGGTGGCACTGGCTCCGGAAACGGTGATGTAGTTGTTCTTACTTGCAGTGTTTGAACCATTCGCATTCGTTGCCTTGAGGCTGATGGAATAGGTACCTGCAGCGGTGAAGCGAACATTGGGGAAACGGCTGGTTGCACTTGAACCTGTTTCATAAGCAAAGGTTGCCGGTGTGATGGTCCATTCCCAGGAAGTTGGATTGTTGCTGCTCAGGTCGGTTAACTGTACCACTTCGTTGATTGCGAGGCTGGTTTTGGCTGCGCTGAAATTAGCCACCGGTGCCGTTCCTGATATATTGCTGATGTTCAGGTATGAATTTTTAGTGGCTGTATTGCTGCCATAAGTATTGGTAGCTGTGAGTGAAACACTGTAGGTTCCGGCGGTGCTGAAGGTCACGTACACCACGGTGTCGGTAAGTTTTGAGCCGCTTTGCAATGCATAATTGGCAGGAGTGATGGTCCAGCTGAAGGTTTGTCCATACAGCGACTTATTCCGTAATACGACCGTTTGTCCAACTGTAGCACTTGTGGGTGATGCGATAAAGTCGGCAATAGGCGCAGGGTTCAGGGTAACCTTACGGACGATGTTGTTTCCTTCATCAACCACCAGCAGTGCATCATCGGCGGCCAGATACATGCCCTGTTGCAGTTGTTCGAAGCGTGCAACGCTGCCGGTTCCGTTGGCGAAGCCTGCCACGGTTGCAGATCCGCAAAAGATGCTTGTATTGGTGCCATTATACACCTTGATGCAATGGTTTTCGAGGATGTAGATGTTTCCTTTGGCTACAATAACGTCGTTGGGCGCGTCCAGTCCGCTGATCACGGTAGTTACTGCACCGGTGCTCAGGTTCACCCTGCGGATGCGTTTGTTGTTGCGGTCTGCCACCAGCAGCGAAGTGGAATTCTCGAGGCAAAGGCCCGTGATTGCATCAAATTTTGCTGCAGTGCCGGTACCGTCGGCAAAACCGGGATTGTTCGGGTTGCCACAAAGGGTGCTTACCGCAGTACTGGTGATTTTACGGATGCAGTCGTTGCCGAAATCTGCGACATACATCACACCGTTGGCATCAATCACAATGTCGGTGGGTTCCTCAAATTCAGCTACCGACAAAGAGCCGTCCTTATATCCACCCATGAAGGATGCTTTTCCGGTGAGTGTTGTCACAATCTGACCGCTGCTGGTATTCACAAACTTGGTCATTTTGCGAATGGTGCTGTTGTAGCGGTCGCAGATGTACGCATCGTTGCTGGTAGGATGGATGGCCAATCCTGCAGGAGCGAAGAAGCGGGAAACAGTACCGGTAGCATCGTCGCTGCCAATGGCGCCCGGATCGTTGGGGTCTCCCATATAACCTGCACGAATGCGGTTGGTGGTTCCGTCAATCAACTGTACATTGTGTTCATCGGTAATGTAGATTTTGCCATTTGCATCCAGCGCAATACCCGTGGGCCTGCTGTAGTTTTCTGTTGCAATGGGATTGTTGGCCGTTGAATTATAACGGCCGTTCCCCTGGTACTGCGTGCCTGCGAAAGTACTGACGGTTTGCGCCGCAAGACTTCCTAAGGATAAGCAAAGGGTAGTGGTAAGAACTCTTTTCATATAGCTGGTTTGAGTTGTTTTTTTAAATGACGTTTAACTGCTCCAGACTTGCAACGATGGCCTGTTCCATGTCTGTCATGATGTGCGTATAGTCCCGTTTTTGCAATGCATTGCCGGTCATCGCGGTATAAAGTTCTACATACCTTTCGGTGATGGAGTCCACAAATTCATCTGGCATTTCCGGAATGATCTGTCCTTTGAGGCCCTGGAAATCATGGGCAATCAGCCATTCCCTGACAAACTCTTTGGAAAGCTGTTTCTGAGGTTTTCCGGCTTGCTGCAAAGTTTCGTATTCCGAAGAATAGAAGAAGCGAGAAGAATCGGGCGTATGCACTTCATCAATCAGCATGAGGTTTCCCTCGCGCTGTCCGAATTCGTATTTGGTATCTACCAGAATCAATCCACGGGCTGCGGCATAAGCGGTACCTCGTTCGTAAAGGGCCAGGGAAGTTTCAACCAGCTGCGCGCAGTGTTGTTTGCTCAGCAGATTTCTTGAAATGATTTCATCCAGGGTAATGTCTTCGTCGTGGCCGCTGGATGCTTTGGTAGAAGGCGTGATGATGGGAGTGGGCAATTTGTCGTTTTCACGCAATCCATCAGGCAGTTTCACACCGCAGATTACCCTGCCCCCTTCCTTATAGATGCGCCATGCATGACCGGCCAGATAGCCGCGTACCACAAATTCCACTGGAATAGCTGCACATTTAATGCCTATGGTAACTTGTGGATCGGGTGTGGCTATTTTCCAGTTGGGAATGATATCGCTGGTTTCATCCAGGAACAAGGATGCTACACTGTTCAGCACCTGGCCTTTGTACGGAATGGGCTTAGGAAGCACATGGTCGAAGGCTGAAATACGGTCGCAGGCAACCACCACCAGATGATCCTGTCCGATGCTGTACACATCGCGAACTTTTCCGCGCAGAAACGTTGTTTGATTCCGGAAGAAAAAGTTCGTTGCGGTTAGTGCGTTCATAGGATGTCGTGTACTCGAACAGCAAAAATGCTATTTTTTTTCAATTCATGGTTCATCATTTACCCGCTCTTCGGCCTCACTTTGATTGTACGCCTTGATGATGGCCTTTACCAGTCGATGCCGCACCACATCTGAAGTGTCGAGGTGTACCATGCCAATACCGTCGATGTTTTTCAGCAGTTGCACTGCTTTCCGCAGACCGCTTTGTTGTTTGCGGGGTAAATCGATTTGGGTTAAATCTCCGGTAATGATCAATTTAGCCTGTGGACCCATTCTGGTCAGGAACATTTTCAATTGCATGTCGGTACTGTTCTGTGCTTCATCAAGAATAACATAACAGTTGTCTAACGTTCGACCGCGCATGAAAGCCATGGGAGCAATTTCAATAATCCTCGTTTCAATCATGGTTTTGAGTTTTTCCATGGGAATCATGTCTTCAAGCGCGTCGTACAAAGGCCTGAGGTAGGGGTCAATTTTCTCTTTAAGGTCGCCTGGCAGGAATCCAAGATTCTCGCCGGCTTCCACAGCGGGTCGTGTCAGGATGATTTTACGGATTTCCCTGTTGCGCAGAGCCTTCACAGCCATAGCAACGGCCGTGTAGGTTTTTCCCGTTCCTGCCGGACCCAGCGCAAATAAAATGTCGTTATGCGCTGTGCTTCGAACCATGGCGCGTTGGTTTGCGGTGCGCGTGCGTATGGGTTGTCCGCGTGTGCCATAAAGCAGCACATCTTCTTCAGAAACAGGTTCTGAAAGCACCGGGACATCCGGGGTGCCGGCGCCGAAAACTTCCGTAATATTCTGTTCGCTCAGGTCTGGCCGCTTCTGAAACAATGTTTCCAGTTGCTCCATTTTGGCGGCGAATTTCTCCAGCTCCTCGTCGTCGCCACTGGCCATCACCACATCGCCGCGGCCAATAATTTTTAGTTTTGGAAAAAATGCCCTGATTTGCTGGAATGTAAGGTTGTTCACCCCATACAGCGTTTGCGGATTGATGTGTTGCAGCGTAAAAGTACGTTCCCTCAATTGCCTGATGCTTAATGTGTCAGCTAACTTTGCACAAATATAAAATTCTGATTCCAGTGGCAGTGATTTCCCTATTAACAGATCTTGGTTTCGGTTCATCCGCGCTGGCTACGCTCAAGGGACAACTCTGTCAGATTCAGCCCAGTCCTCAATTGGTGGACATTCACCATCATGCCGATACGCAGAATTATTTTGCTCCGGCCTTCCTGTTACGTTCCTATTTCCGCCAGTTTCCGGAGCAAACCATCCACCTGGTTGCCGTTGATGTTCATGCCTCTGTGCAGCATTTGCTTGCTGTATGCGAAGGTCGATACTTTATCGCTGCCGACAATGGTATTTTACCTTTGGCATTGGATGGATTTGATGTTGCCTATCATCGCCTCACCAGCACGCGTGCTGTAGCTGCCGTGCCTCGCGATCTTTATGTTCCGGCCCTGCGCACCTTCATGGATCAGGGATTTAATACCGAGGCTGTGGCCATTCCTTTCCGCCATGCGGTGCAATTAAGCTGGCAGCAACCTTACCATATGGGCGATTTTGTGCGCATTACCGTGCTGTACAATGACGATATGGGAAATGCGCATACCAATTTGGATCGTGCCTGGGTCATGCAAAACATGGAACAAAAAGCATGGAAAATTAAAATCGGATATAACGATTACCTTGATGCACCATCTGAATTTCCGCAGCACCACCAGCCTGGAACAGCCTTCGCCCAATGGTCTGAAAATGATTTTCTCATGTTGTGCATTCAGGGTGCTTCCATTGCAAGTTTGCTCGGGTTTCGCCGCAACCACGACATCATGATTGAATTCGACACACCATGACTATAATTAGAGTTGTCCGCATGCACTTTCAGCCTGAATCCGTGCCGGCATTCCTTGACCTGTTTGACCAGGTAAAACACCACATCCGAAACTTCCCCGGCTGCAAGGAACTGAAACTGATGCAGGAAGATGGAACACCCCACGTGCTTTTTACCTACAGCATCTGGGAAAGCAATACCCACCTGGATGCATACCGCAATTCCCCATTTTTTGCGGATACCTGGCGAAAAACAAAGGCCTTATTTGCCGCGAAAGCGCAGGCGTTCAGCATGATTGAAATGCAGCATATTACAGCCTGATCCAAGGCTTCGCTGCCAAAGATTTATTTGGACCATTCTTGCAGAATGCTGTTCTTTTGTATCCGTGAACATATTGAAAAACTTCATCGCCTTTGGAGTCTTTGCCTTCCTCTCTGCACCTGGCTTCGCACAGTCGAAAGCGGAATTAAACGGACTGAATGCCCTTCAATTGAAACAATACGAACGCGCACTTGGTCAGGCAGAAAAGGCCATCAAAAGTGAAGCTACCGCCAAAAGCGCTCTGGCCTGGTTCATCAAAGCACATGCCCTGTATGAGTTGCAGCTGGATGAGAAGTACACGGTGAAAAATCCTTCTGCATTAAAAGAAGCGGTAAAATCTGCCCTGAAAGCCCGTAGCTACGACAAAAACGGTCGTTATACCCAACAGTTTATGCCGGTATTGCGCAATTTGAAAAATGCCAATAATAAAGAGGCCTGGGCCAATTATGGACAAGAGAAATACTTCCGCGCCATCCAGGCTTTTAAGTTTGGCTATGAACTGGCCGGCGATACATTGAGTTATGCCATGACCGGCGTTTGCTACATGCTTGCCGCACAAGAGCGCGATGCCATGCCGGTGCTGCGAGAGGCCGTGCGCTGGCAGGTGGATGCATACCGTGATTCAGTGCTGTTTCACACGTTTTGCCGTGAACCATTTGAAATGCTCGGCAAATACTATCTGGAAAGAAATCTGTACGATTCTGCGCGTTTTATCGCCGAATACGGGGTGAAAATGTTCCCCAAAAATGCCATGCTTGCCCGATTGCAGGTGGCCATCCTGAAGCACGATGTAACAACCACACCCATTTCAGATCCATTTATTGAAGCCGTTCAAAAAGGCCTGCAGCTGGCCCCTTCAGATTCTTTTTTCCTCTACAACCAGAACGCTTATTACCTGTTTCGCATCCGCAATGCAGCCAATGCCGGCGATATTGCGCTGGCGCGCAAGCTGCTCGACCGTTTTGTAACCGAAAAAACAGCCCTTTACCAACGCAATGCGCGCAACGCATCAGATGTATTCCTGTGTAAGGAGTCTGAAATACGCAACAGAACCTGGCAGTATTTTGCAGAGCGCAATGCCTTTACCAGTGCAGCCCTTGCTTACCAACAATACGCATCCCAATGCAAAACCTGCAGTGATGCAATAGATCTGCAACCCAAAGTGGGGCTTGACAGTTTGCCTGTTGGCCTCGTTCACGCCTGGACCATGCTGGATTCCCGTAAGCCGGAAATGAAAACCTTCCGTCTGAAGTATTTCAACCAGCTCAAGAAAGATTCTCTTCAATATTCAGATCTGGCAGCATTGAACTTCCTCAGCGAATCCATCCTTGCAGATTATGCAAAAGATGCCAAAACCATGGCTGTGCTTGGGCTGAAATCAACCCACGAACGCCTCTTGTTGCGCTGGATGGATATGGCCATGAAGGCCACTGACATGGGCGCAGCCTGGGTGGCATACCGCAAGCTGGAGTCTTTCAATCCTGCTTCGGCCAATCTGAATGTGTATCTGGAGAAACTGGTTAGCACCGATTTCCGATACGGGTATTTTGAAACCCGGGTGAAGAATTATGTATGGAATGGTTCGGGCGCTTTGTGCAAGCCTGGAACCGTCCCGGAAGAAATTCAGGAAAAGGTGGAAACGCGAATCAATTTCTTCCGACGCAATGCCGGTGTTTTAGATCCCATCATCCTGGCGCCAGAAAAAAACAGGATGTGCCAACAGGCAGCGCTGGCCTGGGAAGTTACCGGTACTGCTTCGCACGAAATAGACAAGTTTCATCGTTGCTTTACGGAAGAAGCAAATCTGGCAGCCAAAAACAGTATTCCTGTGGCGGGTGTCAATACCGTGATTGGAGTGACCAGCGCTATGGATGACAACGACAATGCGAGCTGCGGAAACCGTCGCTGGCTGCTGAACCCGCAGGCCTATGCGCTCGGTCATGGTTCGAGCAAAGGGTTTACCGCCCTTTGGGTGCTCGACGATGCCGGCAATCGCGATTCATCACGCTACAAGAACCGTTTCATCGCCTGGCCGAATAAAGGTTTCGTGGCCAAACGACTGCTCTTCGACCGCTGGTCATTCGGTTGCTACCACAATCTGGAAGGTGCCACGGTGAAAATGACCGATGCCGCCGGCAAAGAAGTTCCCTGTGAAGTGCAGCCCTACAGTCCGTTGTATCCGGTTTCAACCCTGGTATGGAAACCGGCCATTGACCCTAAAACCCTGAATGATCGTGCCGTTTTTCAGGTTCAGGTAAAAGCCGCCGATGGCAAAACTTGGAACTACAGTGTAACCGTACTGGATTTAAATCCATCCTGAACTTGCAGCAAAACTGCTGAATATGTAGGCTGTGGTTGTATTTTTGCGGCATGAATAACGAGCAATTCAAGGATATAAGGGGCCGCGCTGAAGCCCTGAGGAGGTATCTTTGACGTCGATCGCAAGCTGATCGAAATACAGGATGAAGAGCACCAAACCTTAGATCCGGGTTTTTGGAATGACCCGAAAAAAGCGGAAGCCCATCTGAAGAAAATCAGGGAGAAAAAGGTTTGGACCGACGCTTTTCAGCACATTGAAAAAGAACTTGCCGACTTAGAAGTGCTTCGCGAATTTGAAGCAGCAGGTGATGTAGGCTCTGACGAAGTGGACCGGCATTACGCGATGGTGCTTGAACTTTTGGAGAATCTGGAGTTCAAGAACATGCTTCAGAATGAGGAAGACCACCTCGGTTGTGTTCTGGAGATCAACGCCGGCGCGGGCGGAACCGAAAGTTGCGACTGGGCAGAAATCCTCATGCGCATGTACATCATGTTCGCTGAGAAAAACGGATTCAATATTTCAGAACTCGAGCGCACGGATGGGGAAGTAGCAGGCATTAAAAGTGTTTCCCTGGAAATTAAAGGTGATTTTGCCTACGGTTACCTGAAAGGTGAAAACGGGGTCCATCGTATGGTTCGGATTAGTCCGTTCGACAGCAACCAGCGTCGCCATACCAGCTTTGCCAGCGTTTATGTATATCCGTTGGTTGACGACAGCATTGAAATTGAAATTAAACCTGCCGACGTCGAGCTTCATACCAGCCGAAGTGGCGGTGCAGGCGGACAGAACGTAAACAAGGTAGAAACCAAGGTTCAGCTCACGCATATACCCACGGGCATCGTGGTGGTTTGTCAGGTGGAACGCACACAGGGTGGAAACAGGGAACGCGCCATGCAGATGCTCAAAAGCCGCCTGTACGAAATGGAAGTGCAAAAGCGCAATGCTGCACGCGCTGCCATTGAAGATTCAAAGATGAAAATTGAATGGGGTTCGCAAATACGCAACTATGTGTTTCATCCGTATAAGCTGGTGAAAGACGTGCGTACTTCCGAAGAAACCAGCAACATCCAGGAAGTAATGGACGGCGCATTGTGGCCCTTCATCAAATCATATCTACTTCAGTTCAGCGGCGCCGAGAAGAAAGGGTAAGGCTTTTTGTCATGGTGAGCCTGCCGAACCATGGATAAGGCACCACCAATTATCAGTAATCAGTTATCAACTATCAACTACTTATCTACTTACTACAAACTACTTACTACAAACTACTTACTACAAACTACTTACTACAAACTACTTACTACAAACTACTTACTACAAACTACTTACCACTAACTGCTTACTGCAAACTACTTACCACTAACTGCTTACTACAAACTACTTACCACTAA
>JBIKKI010000123.1:0-6843 GCA_044360435.1 Bacteroidia bacterium | reverse complement strand
CTTTGGAAATGATTAGGGAATCTTCTTGAAGAAAAATCCTTTAGAATTCATCATAAATCAACCCCAAACGCAGGAAGCCCGACACTGGGCCGGGCTTCCTGAAATTCGTGTTATGCACGCACTCAGGCTTTCATCACCTTGCTCTGGCACACGAAGTCGGTTTTGGGAACTTCGGTTTTGGCGATGGCATTGAAACCGCCTTCAACCTCACTGAAATTCCGGTAACCGCGTGCCTGCAGGATGGAAGCGGCAATCATGCTGCGGTATCCGCCGGCACAATGCAGGAAGAAATGCTGGTTCGGGTCAATATCACGCACCCACTGATTGATGTACGCCAGTGGCTTGCTGTAGGCGTCTTCCACATGCTCAGCAGCGTATTCGCTTTCCTTGCGCACGTCAATCACCATGCTCTGTGCTTTATCGAATTTGGCAGCGAACTCATCCGGCGTGATGCGGTGCACGGTGTCCACTTCCTTACCCGCCTGCATCCAGGTGGTGAAACCGCCCTGCAGGTGTCCGAGTACATTGTCAAAGCCTACACGGCTCAGGCGGGTAACGGCCTCTTCTTCGCTGCCCGCATCGGCTACGAGCAGGATGGGCTGATTTACATCGCCAATCATCGCGCCAACCCAAGGTGCAAAATCGCCCTTCAGGCCAATGTTCACGCTCTGAGGAATGAAGCCTTTATGGAACTCTGCCGCAGCACGTGTATCCAGAATCAGGGCACCGGTTTCTTCCGCAGCCGCTTCAAAAGCTTCCGCAGAAAGGGCGCGCATGCCGTTGTTCAGCACTTCGTTGAAGCTGGTATAGCCTTTTTTGTTCATGGCTACGTTCATGCCAAAGTAGGCCGGGGGCGGAAGCAGTCCGTCGGTAACTTCCTGCACAAACTCTTGTTCGGTCATGTTGGCCCGCAGGGCGTAGTTTTCCGCTTTCTGTTGTCCGATGGTGGACACGGTTTCCTTGCTCATGTTCTTGCCACAGGCGCTGCCGGCTCCGTGCGCGGGATACACAACCACGTCGTCGGCCAGGGTCATGATTTTGGTACGCAGGCTGTGGAACAGGGTCGCCGCCAGTTGCTCCTGGGTCATGGACGCGGCTTTTTGCGCCAGATCAGGTCTTCCAACGTCGCCGATGAATAGCGTGTCGCCCGAGAAGATACAATGGTCTTTGCCGTTTTCGTCGATGAGCAGGTAGGTGGTGCTTTCCATGGTATGACCTGGTGTATGCAACACTTTGATGTTGATGTTGCCTACTTCAAAAACCTGCCCATCGGTGGCGTGGATGCAATCAAACTCTGCGGCGGCATTGGGTCCATACACAATAGGCGCGCCGGTGGCTTTGCTGAGGTCCAGGTGACCGGAAACGAAATCGGCGTGGAAATGCGTTTCGAAGATGTACCTCAGTTTCACGCCGTCGCGTTCCAGACGGTTCAGGTAGGGTTGGATTTCGCGGAGCGGATCTACAATCGCTGCTTCACCGTTGGAAGTGATGTAGTAGGCGCCTTGTGCCAGGCAGCCGGTATAAATTTGTTCTATATGCATGTCTTGTTTCATGGGTGCAAAATTCGAGGGTTAATTTAATGCTTTCCGTTACTTAGGTCACATTTTCGCTTAACGGAACAGAAGTTCTTTCAGAATGATATAACATCCCATAACCAACACAAACCAGCCAAATCCTGTTTTGAGTTTGGCACCTGGAATGCTTTTGGAAAGGGCGATGCCTCCGAAGATTCCCGCGGTAGCGGCGGCGGTGAACAGGCCGAGCAGGTTCCAGTCGATGACCAGATTTCCCTGCAAGTCTCCGGTGAATCCGATGAGTGATTTTACGGCAATGATGAACAAAGAAGTGCCTACGGCCAGTTTCATGGGCATTTTGGCCAGCAGCACCAGGGCCGGGATGATGAGGAATCCTCCGCCGGCGCCCACCAGTCCGGTGAGTACGCCCACCAAGGTTCCTTCCAGCAGAATTACGGGATAATTGTAGGTGATGTTTCCTGAATCGGAACGCTCTGTTTCCTTCTTTCCGGGTCGAATCATGGAAACAGAAGCCATGATCATCACCACGGCAAAGAGGAGCATCAGGGCGATAGGCTTAGTGATGGCGAGGCTGCCCAGTTGAAATAGCTCATCGGGGATGCGTGGCATGAGCCATTTCCGGGTGGCGTAAACCGCCGCTATGGAAGGCACTCCGAACACGAGCACGGTTGGGAAGTGCACGGTTTTTTGGATGGCATTGCGGATGCCGCCGACCAGGGCAGTGGCGCCCACGATGAACAGGGAATAGGCGGTTGCTGCCACCGGATCAACATCCATGATGTACACCAGTATTGGAACAGTGAGGATGGAACCGCCGCTTCCAATCAGTCCGAGGGAAATGCCGACAAGTGCGGCCAGCAGATAACCAATGATGATCATGCTGCAAATGAAAAACCGGGAAGCAGTATTTCTATGCGACTCAGGTCACGGTGCAGGTTGGGCAAGCGAAACCTTTCCGGGAATCAGCATGGTATTAATGCACCATGGGCGACAATGGCCTGATTTCTTCCAGCAGGGTGCGGAAGGCCAGAATTTGTTCGCCATAACGAGCCCGGGTTTCCTGCTGCAATGCCGGCGCAAACTGGTCGCGGTAGCGTTCGTAGTCGGCCAAGCTCTGGGCGCGGTATTGGATGCTGTAGTTCACACCTTCATCATCAGCGGCATTGGTCAGCACCTTCAGGATGCCCACTTCGCGAAAACAGCCGGTAGCCATCACTTCGGGAATATGCACTTCGTTCATCCATTCCAGCCATTCTTCTGCCAGGGCGGGCTCCATGTGGCAGGTTACGTTGTATATGATCATGGGTTAAAGTTGTTGCAGGCGAATCAGTTTGGCGTAGGTTCCGTTCAGCGCCATAAGCTCGTCGTGGCGACCAGTTTCCACAATTTCGCCCTGTTGCAAAACCACAATGCGGTCGGCGTGTGTAACGGTGCTTAAACGGTGGGCAATCACAATACTGGTGCGGTGTTTCATCAGCTTGTCCAGGGCCTCTTGCACCAGCTTTTCGCTTTCGGTATCCAGGGCGCTGGTGGCTTCATCCAGAATCAGAATTTCCGGATTGCGCAGCACAGCACGGGCAATGCTCAGACGCTGTTTTTGTCCGCCGCTGAGTTTGCCGCCGCGGTCGCCAATATTGCTTTCATAGCCTTCCGGCAGTTGCATGATGAACTCGTGGGCATTGGCCATGCGTGCGGCGGCTTCCACTTCTTTCATGCCCACACCCTGCATGCCGAAGGTGATGTTTTGATATACCGTGTCGTTGAACAGGATGCTCTCCTGCGCCACAATGCCCATGAGGCCGCGCAGATCTTCCTGACGGAAGGCGCGGATGTCGTGTCCGTCGAGCAGAATCGTTCCTTCGCGTACATCGTAAAAGCGGGGAACCAAATCGGCCAGCGTGGTTTTCCCGGCTCCGGAAGCACCCACAAGGGCTACCATCTCGCCCTTCCGGACATGCAGGTTGATGTTACGCAACACTGATTTATTGCCATAGCTGAAGCACACATTCCGGAATTCGATTCCTTCATGAAATTGCGGCGCAGGAAGCGGATGCTGTGGGTCTGTGACTTCCAGCGGTGCATGCAGGATTTCTTCCACCCGCATCAAACCGGCCATGCCGCGCTGGGCGGAATACAGGGCCTGTGAAAATCCTTTAAAAGGTGGAATCAGCTGACTGAAAATGCCGAAGTATGCAATGAAGAATTCGGGTTCCAGCTCGCCGCGGAACACCATGCCGCCGCCAAACCACAGCAATACGGCCGAAACCAGAAATCCCAGGGTTTCCGACATGGGCGAAGCCAGGTCGTAACGGTGGCTCACGGCGATGTTCAGTCGGGTATAATCCTGATCGTCTTTTTCATAGCGTTTCTTCACAAAAGACTCCGCCACGAAGCCTTTGATGATGCGGATGCCGCCCAGGGTTTCTTCCATCATGCTGAGGATATGTCCGGCCTGTTCTTGGTTTTTGGTGGACTTCTTCCGCAGGGTGCGGGCAATTACGCCAATGAGCAGGGCAGCAACGGGCAGTGTTACCAGTACGTACAAGGTGAGTTTCCAGCTCATCAGAATCAGCGTGGTGAGGAAGATGACGATGTTCACCGGGTCCTTGTACAAGGCTTCCAGGCTCACCATCATGGCCCATTCAATCTCTTTCATGTCGTTGCTCATGCGCGACATCAGGTCGCCTTTGCGTTCGTTGCTGAAATAGGAAACGGGCAGGGAAACCACCTTGTGAAACACTTTGAGGCGTACGCTGCGAATGGCTTTATTGCGCAAGATGACGATGAAATATAAAGCCAGATAACGACAGGCGTTTTTGATGAGGGTGATGACTACCAGCGCAATGCAGAGGTAAAACAAGGCGGTGAAGCGGTCGGCAGCAACCAGCTCTTTGAACCACAGCACGGCGTCGGAATACACGGTGCTGAACCAGTTGCCGCTGCCCATTTTATCGCGGGCGGTGCTAAAGGCTGAATCGTCGCTTTGGAACAGGAACTTGAGCACGGGCATCACCAGCAGCAGGGTGAGCAGTTGCAGCAGGATATAGCCCAGGTTGAAGATGAAATTCAAGAGGATATACCCTTTGAACTCCTTCACATAGCTCAGGATTTTAAATACGGCCTTCACGCAGGGCAAAGGTAACGCAAGCACTCAAGTTGTAATTTGCGGCATGTTTCGTTTAAGGATGCTGTTGCTGCCTGGTTTGCTGCTGGCTTGTGGAGGCAGTGAAACCGGATCGAAAACAGGCTATGACCTGCTTCGTGCGCAGAAAGACAGCTTGATGCGCTTCGATCCGGAAAGTCCGTTTCGAAAGGGTAATTTGTCTTTTGAAGGATTGGCCTATTTCCCGGTGGATGCCCGCTGGAAGCTGCGGGCGTTCTGGCGCAAGCCTGAATTCCGTCCTGCGGTGGTGCTGGCAACTTCTACCGGAACACCCCGCAGTGTGTTGCTTGAAGGAAATCTTGAATTTGAGGTGGAAGGGAAGAAGCAGACACTGCAAGCCTACGGAATCGAAGGCGATGAGGGCAAATTGTTTATTCCATTTAAAGACCATACCTCGGGTAAGGAAACCTATGGTGCAGGCCGCTATCTGGAAGCGGTAAAGGAAGCCGGAGATTCTGTATGGCTGGATTTCAACCTCTGCTATCAGCCCTATTGTGCGTATAACGCTGCATACAGCTGCCCATTGGTGCCGGCAGAAAACAGGCTGATGGTGGCGGTGCCCGCTGGGGAAAAAGGAAAGGGAGGCCATTGACCTCCCCCGAAACAGTATGATGAAAAAAGTGCTTATTTGTCTGATCCCGGCAAACCCAGCAGTGGTGTTTTGCCATCGGTGATAATCACTTTGGTATTGTCGCTGACACTCAGTGCACGGAAGGCTTCAATTTTCTTATTCTCGAGCAGCATATTGGTTAAAGAACCCGAGAGCATTTGGTTGGCTTTGGCTTGCGCATCGGCTTCTGTTTTGATGGCGTTTGCCCGTCCTTCTGCTTCAATTTCCATGGTACGGCGGCGGGCTTCTGCGGCAATAATCTGTGCCTTTTTATCGCCTTCAGCCTGAATGGAGCGGCGCTCGGCATCGGCCTGTTCGCGCTGTTTCACAAATTCCATACGCTGCGCCTCTTGTTCAGCCTGCAATTTCTCTTCAATGGCTTTGGACAGGCCTGAAGGAAGGATGATGCTTTTCATCAGTACATTTTCAATTTCAAAACCACGCTCATTTAAAATGTCCATCATCTGTTCCTTGATGGTGCGTTCAATGGTGGCACGTTCTCCTGAGTGCATGTCTTTGGCCAGGAACTTACTGGTCACGTCGGCAGAGGCACTTCTGAATACCGGAAGAATCATGGTGTTTTCATAATTCGGGCCAATGGTGCGTACAATTTCAGATGCCTGCTTTTTCTTGATGTGGTATAAAATGGAGATTTCGCTTTGGATGGTCAGGCCTTCTTTGGAAGGAAGATTCAGCTTCACTTCCATATTCATGGTGCGTGTGGGCACGATGATGATGGTGGAAAGGAAGGGGTTGAAGACCTTCGGCCCTTCTTCAAGTGTTTTGGTTTCGATTTTACCCAAACGTCTTTTCACGCCTACTTCTCCCTGACGCACAATGGTGCACGAGCTTACAGAAAGACCCAGCAGCAAAAGAAAGATGGTGGTTGGTTTCAAGTTCATGTGTTACAGTTTATGTACCAGAGTAATTCCATCAGTTGTTTTTTTGTTTTTGGTTTCGTGCTCATGGATTGGGTTCTGGTCGAATGAGGTGCAGTTCTGGGTATCAAAAGAAAGGGCAACCCCTTTCGGGATTGCCCTTTGCCGAGTCATGCATTCTGTTAATGGATGACCAATAATTTATTTATGGTTTTATGACCATTGCCAAAAACATGCACCAGATAGGTGCCGGCGGGCCATGAAGCAGTAGTGATGTTCAGCTGTTCGCCTGCATCATCACTGCGGAATACTTCAACACCCTGAACGTTAAACACGCGTACGCTTTCCATACGTGTGGCACTGAACAATTGCACTTGTTCTGCAGCTGGGTTGGGATGCATCCGGAAGGAAGACAACCCGCCTTCAACGGTACCTGTAGTATTGCTCACTGTGAACTCGCTGTAGGCTTCGCAGTTGTTGGCATCGCGGATTACCACGGCATAAACGCCGGGTGTCAGCCCAATCAGATCTTCAGAGCGTCTTCCATTAGACCAGCTGTAAGAATAGGGCGGAACACCGCCGGTAACCGTAATATCAATAGCACCGGAATTGTTGTTGGTGCCGGTAACCACGCCATTCACCACGATGGGCGTCATG
>JBIKKI010000026.1:0-22083 GCA_044360435.1 Bacteroidia bacterium | reverse complement strand
AAGCGCGATTGCGCACCTTCCAGCTCTGGGATCTGGTAGATTAAGTCCTTCAGTCCAGAAAAAAGTCGAGGGTATTCTCCAAGGCTTCTGCAAAGGCAGGCACTGCTTCTTGTTCCGGCGTCCAGGGGTGACGGATGCCGAAGGTGTGGTCGCCGCCTTCCACCTTGATGAAGATGGCATGGAACACCTTCTTATAGAAATACTCAGAAGCCGAAATGCGCACGTTCACATCATCGGTGCCATGAACCAGTAAGAAGGGGATTTCCAGCGATTCAGCGGCATCGCCCAAATGGTAAGCAGCCCGATGCGCGTCGTAATCCTTGTATAAATCGTATCCCACGGGCAATTCTTCACCGGTGCGGCTGTTGCGGATGTACACCAATCCGTCTTCTTTCCAGCGGTCGCGGTCAAATTGACTCATGAAGATGTTCCAGTCGCTGACGCTGTTCCAAAGCGCCAGTTTCTTGATGCGGCGGTCGCGCGCTGCCGACAATAACGCAATACCGCCACCGCGGCTGTGGCCGGCCAGGTATATGGATTCCAGGTCCAACTGGTCAGCGCAGGACAGTTTGGGCAGTTCGTTCAGGATGCACTGAACATCCATCAATTCCTTGCCGATGGTATTTCTGCCGAAGGCTTTCGGGTCGGCGAAGGCATCCTGTGATTGAACAGTAGTACCGTTGTGCGAAAAGTTAAAGCGGAGGAACGCCAGACCTTCCGCACAAAAGGCTTCCGGCAGATAATCCAAAAAGCCCCAGCTTTTGAAGCCTTTAAAACCATGACAAAAAATCACCAGCGCAAAAGAACCTTGTTCCGTTGGCAGGTATAAATCGGCAGCAATGGGCCTTCCATCGGCGCCGGGGATTTCCAGTTGATGACTGATCACGGCGCAAAATTACTGAGGATCTACGTCTGCCGAGCACAGCAAACGCTTAAAAGCAGGCATGGCGAGCAGGGCGCGGAAACCTGTCCGAATCAGCTCTTTCACCTGCGTTGGCTGGGGGTGGTTTCGGGGAATACGCAGCACCACCTGCTGGATGTATTGATTGCGGATGCGTGAAATATGCGGTTTCACCGGGCCGTTCACGGCAATATCCTGTCCCGCAGGGAAATTCTTGATGAACCATTCCGCTGCCTGTAGGCTGGCATGCGCATCCACATGTTTGAATTCCAGCCGGATCATGCGCGTGTAGGGCGGAAATAGAAACTGCCGCCGCATGGGCAATTCCCGGGCGTAAAAAGAAGCCGCATCACCTTTCACCACATCGGCAAATAAGGGATGGCCAATCTGATAGGATTGCAGGATGCCCAATCCGGAGCTTCCCACATGTGCCAGCACCTGCACAAATTGCTGGTAGGCGCGTTCATGCGCCCTGAAGTCGGGCAGATACATAGCCTGGTCTGCATCCGGAATGATGCTAAGCCCCACAGCGCCTAAATCCATGCCACGGGTCAGAAAGTGGGAGCCCACCAAAATGTCTGTTTTCTGCTGAATAAAACCATCTACGATGCGCAGCAATTCCTTCCTGCTGCGGGCGGTTTCCTGATCCAGCCTGGAAACATGTGCCTCCGGGAACAGGATGTTCAGTTCTTCGGCAATGCGTTCGGTGCCATATCCCTGCATGCTGATTTTGTTGCTGCCGCAGGCAGGGCAGAGGCGCTGCGGAACTTCCTGATGTCCGCAGTAATTACACAGGTTGCGGCTGCTGGATTTGTAATAGGTGAGGGTTACGTCGCATTGCACACAACGCGGGCGCCAGTTGCAGGACTCACACCGAATCCAGGGCACAAAACCCTTGCGGTTGTGGTACACCACCACCTGATTGCCGGCCTCCAGACAACGATGGATTTCCTGAACGGCATGAGGGCTGAAAATGCCCTGCATTTCATGATTCCGGCGCAGTGTTCCTGTATCTACCAATTGCACTGTGCTTGCGGCAACTTTGTCGCTGAGTGGCGCTGCTGCAACGGCATATCTTCCTTCCAGGTTTTGGTACCAGACTTCTGCCGAAGGCGTGGCGCTGATCAGCAAACAAGGACATTTCCGCAGATGCGCGAGCATGATCACGGCATCCCGGGCGTGGATGTAAGGTCGGCGGTCTATCTGCTTGTAGCTGCTGTCGTGTTCTTCATCCACCACAAACAAGCCCGGATTTTTGTAGGGAAGGAAGATGGCACTGCGCGCCCCTAGCACCACACAGGGTTCGCCCTGACGAACTTTTTCCCAAAGTTCATAGCGTTCGGCGTGGCTGTGTTTGCCATGCCATACCAAAACATCTTTGCCAAAGTACTGCTCGTAACGCTCAATCAGCTGTTGGGTGAGCGCCGCTTCGGGCTGCAGGATGAGCACCTGTTTGCCCGCTTGCAGGATTTTTTTGCTCAGTTCCAGCGTAACAGCGGTTTTGCCACTTCCTTTCGGACCGTGTAGCAAGGCTGTTTGCTTTTCTTGGAGTAAGTGTTCTAATTGAAGCGCTGCTGCTTCAATTTCCGGAGCTAGCACAGGTTCCGTTCCGGAGGAAGTGCTTTGTTTCAGCCTGGAAATTTGCTCTTTGTACAGCACGACCAATCCTTTGTCGCTGAGCGATTTCAGGGCCTGTTCTGACAATCCATGCGTTTTCAGCCAGCTCTGCTTTTCCTGAGGCCTGCTTCCTGCGCCCAGCAAACTCATGATGATGTCGCTTTGTTTGGGTGCCCTGCGTTCCAGCGCATTCAGGGTTTCCTGCGCAAAAGTTTCATCCTGCCATTGCTCCGAAAGCCGGATCATGCTCGTGGTTTTCGGGCTGTAATGCTCGGAAATGTCTTCTTTAATCAGGATGAGTCCGCGCTCATACAAACTCTTGATGTACTTCAGCGGGTTTTTGATGTCGGCCAGCTCAGGCAGTTTATCCACTACCACATAGGCATGCTGCAGCAACAGTTCAATGATGCGGTGTTCTTCGGAAGACAGTTCCGGAAGCGCATCAGCGTGTGTGTCCGGATGCAATACCAGGATGCTTTCGCTTTGCAGGCGCAGGGCTGCGGGCAGGGCCAGGGCCATGATGTCGCCGAGGTTGCCCATATAATAGCTTGCCAACCATTCCCAAAATTGCAGGTCGGCCTTTTCCAGCAAGGGCGTATCGTCCAGGATGTGCAGGATGTAGCGGGCTTCATAGCCGGCAGGCGGCTTATCACCCAAGGACAGGATGATGCCTGCGTAGATCTTTCTTTTCCCGAATTGAACCACCACGCGCTTACCCGGCACTGCTTCCTCATTGAGTGCCTCAGGAATCCGATACGTATAGGTCTTATCCAGAGACAACGGCAGCAGCACTTCTGCAAAGAGGGTGGCGCGTTCCATGCTTTTTATCTTTCCGCATAAAAAAACCGGAAGTAAGCCTCCCGGTTTTCCCATGCAATGGTTGTTGCAATCAATAATTGTTCAGCATCATCGGCATGATGAGCATGAGCATGTCTTCGTCTTTTTCCTGCTCACCGGGCATCACCAAACCGGCTTTGCTGGGCGCAGCCAGGCGGATTTCAACATTGTCGCTGTCCACGTTGCCCAGCATGTCGATGAGGAAACGACCGTTGAAGCCGATTTCCAAATCTTCGCCGTCGTATTCGCAGCTCAGGCGTTCCTGCGCCTCGTTGGCCATTTCGATGTCTTCGGCGCCTACCTGCAGGTCGCTGCCTGCGATTTTCAGGCGCACCTGATGGGTGGTTTTGCTGGCGAAGATGCCGATACGACGCAGCGTGCTTACGAGGTCAAGCCTGCGCACAGACAAAATTTTATCGTTTCCGGTAGGAATAACCGCTTTGTAATCGGGGTAACGCTCGTCGATGAGGCGACAAATTAAACGGGTTTTATCGTAAGTGAAGAACACGTTCGACTTATTCCATTCGATGGTTACCGGAGCATCATCGTTGTTGATCGATGAACGCAGCAGGTTGAGGGCTTTTTTAGGAATGATGAAGTGGTTTTCAGCACCGGGTTTTACATCGTTGCGGGTGAAACGCACCAGTTTGTTTGCGTCGGTAGCCACGAAGGTGATGCTGTCGTTGCCCAATTCTACATACACGCCGGTAAGTGCGATGCGCAGTTCATCGCTGCCCGTGGCGAAGAGGGTTTTGGAGATGGCGCGCAACAGCAGGTTGCAGGGCATGTTGAACGAAGAATCGCCTTCAACAGCAGGAGTTTGTGGGAAATCAATACCGCTTTGACCGGGCATTTTGTATCGGCCCACACCGGTAGTTACTTCGATGGTGAAATGTTCTTCATCGACGGTAAATGTAACCGGCTGTACAGGCAGGTTGCGCAGGTAATCGATGATGATTTTACTGGGAACAGCAACCTGTATGTCCTCTTTACTTTCCACAGGCATGCTGGTAGTCATGGACGTTTCCAGGTCTGTGGAGGTTATGGTCAGTGTGCCGCCTTTGATGTCGAAGAGGAAATTCTCAAGTATGGGCAGGACTGGTTTGGAAACGATGGCTCCGTTCACCTTGAGCAGGTGTTGCAGCAGCATATCCGATTGTACGATGAACTTCATAGGTTGAAGGTAATTATGAGCGCAAGAATATGAATTTTCGGGTGGAAGCTATGCACAAAATCCCCCACTTATGAACAGCACAGGCAAGGATGCTTATGGCTGTTCCTGTTCGGGATTGACAATGATGTACAAATCCTCTTCATGCTTTTTCATGAGGTACTTTTCGCGTCCAAAACGCTCCAGATTCCTCAGGTTGCCGAACAAATCCTGGCGTTCACGACGTGCTTTTTCGATGGCCTTCTGATAGTAGGCCTGTTGTTCTTCCAAATCCTGAATTTCCTGGCTCACCTGATATCGGTACACCAGGTTGTTGCCGTCAAATACCAACATCCAGAGGGCGTACAACGTCAGCAGAATCACATAGCGATTGCGGAAAAGACGTTCTTTCATGAGTGCTTCAAAGGTCGATGTTCAGCACCTGTGGTTTTCCACGCATTGAACAAAGTGTGGGCAGAAAGCTACACGCTGAATTCCCCGTAGAATTCAACAAAGTTCTGTTCCGTTTCATACAGCAGCACTTTGTGGAGGCGCGTATGTTCGGGAAGTCTGGGTTCAATGCGTTGCCAGATGGCTGCGGCAATATGTTCAATGCTGGGCATCACGCCTTTCAGGAAAGGAACATCTTCGTTCAGGTTGCGGTGGTCGAGGTGTTCAATCACTTCCTCCTTGATGATGCGCTTCAGCAATTTCAAATCCATGATGAATCCGGTATCGGGATTGGGTGTTCCTTTCACCGTAACATACAGATCAAAATTGTGTCCATGCCAGTTTGCGTTGGCGCATTTGCCGAAAACGGCTTCATTCTGCTCTGGTGTCCAGGATGCATTGTACAGCTTATGGGCTGCATTGAAATGCTCTTTTCTGGTGATGTATAGAATGGGTTGCTTCAATGGATGTTACGCTAATAATTACATGCCAAGGCTGCTTCCTTCAGGCGCAGGATACCATTGCCTGAGTATTTGAACAGTCTTAAGAATGTCTTCTTCGGTATTGAATTTTCCGAAACTAAAGCGGATGGTGGTGCGGCCGGGGTCGCCTCCGATGCCGTGGATTACATGAGATCCACCCACAGCGCCGCTGGTACATGCGCTGCCGCCCGATGCGGAAATACCTGCCAGGTCAAGGTTGAACAACAGCATATCACCCTGCGGATGTGGCGGGAATGATGCACTGAGTACGGTGTACAAACAGGAACCTTCGGCATCGCCGTTGAATCGTATATCTGCGATGCTGCTGCGCAATTCGCGAATCATCAACGATTTCAAGGATTGGATGTAGGCACTTTTTTCCTGCAGGTTGCGGTAGCTGATTTCCAAAGCCTTGGCAAGGCCTACAATACCATATACGTTTTCTGTTCCACCGCGCAGCTCCCGTTCCTGTGATCCGCCGGTGATGTAAGCATGTACCTTGCTTTTCTTGTTCATGTAAATGAAGCCAACACCTTTCGGGCCATTGAATTTATGTGCGCCGCAGGCAAGGAAATCAATGGGCATTTCGGCAAGGTTAAACGCGTAATGACCCATGGTTTGAACTGTGTCGCTGTGGAAATAGGCCTGATACTTACGGCACAACGCGCCCGCACGCTGGATGTCGAGCAGGTTGCCAATTTCATTGTTGCCGTGCATCAGACTTACCAGGGCGTTTGGATGCGCCTGCAATAAGGTTTCCAGGTGGTTGAAATCTACATGGCCCAGAGCATCCAGCGCAACCATCGACATCTCTGCTTTGCCTTCGTGATGCAGCGCTTCTACCGTATGCAACACGGCATGGTGTTCTATAGGGCTGGTGATGATGTGCTTCACGCCGAGCGTGCTTACCGCTCCGCGGATGGCCATGTTGTCGGCTTCGGTGCCTCCGCTGGTAAAGGTGATTTCAGCAGGCGCACCTCCCAGCAACGACGCTACTTTGGCACGACTTTCTTCAAGCAATGCTTTAACCTTGCGGCCGTGTGCATGTGCCGAACTGGGATTGCCGTAAAAATCTTTCAGAACCGGTATCATGGCGTCCAGAACCTCCGGGTCAATCGGAGTGGTGGCGGCATTGTCCAGGTATATACGTTCTTCCATTAAATGCTTTTATTGAGGTGAAGGAATCCAAGAATGCGGTACAGCAATTTGGCCATGCTGAATTCGCTGATGATGTCCACTTCCCGTGGTGCTATTTCTACGATGTCAAATCCTACGATGTTGCGTTGTTCGGCCAATTTCTGCAAAAAACGGCATCCCTGCCACCAGGTGAGTCCACCGGGTTCGGCTGTTCCCACCGCAGGAACCACGGAAGGGTCAAAGCCATCGGCGTCGATGGTGAGGTACACGTTTTTACCGAGTTTGGCGATGGCTGCGTCCATCCACGCCTCGCCGTCCTGAATTTGATGTGCGTACCAAGTGTTTATGCGGTCGGAGTTGCGGATCAGCTCGGCTTCTTCCCGACATTGTGCACGAATGCCAACCTGTACCAGCGGTACGCCTAAATCATGAACGCGTGCCATCACAGAAGCGTGTGAGAATGGATTGTCGTGGTAGCTCATCCGCAAATCGCTGTGCGCATCAATTTGTACCACGTGCAAATCGGGATATTGCTCCAGAAATGCTTCCACAAAACCAAGGGTAACGGTATGTTCTGCACCCAGGGAAACAACATATTTGCCGTCTTGGAGCAAGCGGCGGGTCTGATCTTTGATTAAATCAACAGCTTCACGGTTACAGGCCCCGTGGAACTGTAGTTCAGGAAGCGTGCAAATGCCCATTTCGCGGTAGCATTCTGTTCCCAGCATTTCGTCATAAAACTCAACGTAATGAGACGCTGAAACCACTGCAGCCGGGCCTTTTGCGGATCCCTCTACGTAAGAACTGGTATGTTCGTAGGGTATTTGTTGGATGACCACTTTACTGTCTTGATACGTGTACAGCTGTGGTTCGGTGATTCCAAGGAAATTGTGTTCTGGGGAAAGGCCTTCCATGATAATGGCTGCAAAGTTACCTATTTCAACGGCGCACAGGCAAATGTGCCGCACATGAAAAAGGCGACCCTCGGGCCGCCTTTCTTGTTTTTTTTAAATATTAACCCTTCACGCGCTCCATGTATTCACCATTGCGTGTGTCGATACGGATTTTATCTCCTGTGTCGCAAAACAAAGGAACCATTACGGTAGCTCCGGTTTCAACAGTGGCTGGCTTCAGTGTATTGGTGGCGGTATCACCACGAACGCCAGGTTCGGTATAGGTGATTTCCAGGGTTACATGGGCAGGAGCCTGAGCACCTATCACCAGTTCTCCTTCAAAAGAAGCGGTAATGGTATCGCCTTCTTTCATGAATTTCGCACCTTCTCCGAATGCTTGTTTGTTGATGGGCAATTGATCGTATGAGTCATTATCCATGCATACAAAAGAATCGCCCTCTTCATAAAGGTATTGAAGTTCACGGGTTTCTACACGCACCATGGTTACATCTTCATCCGCGTTATAACGATACTCGGTTTGTTTGCCCGTTTTCACGTTGCGCATTTTGGCCTGGTAAAAGGCACGGAGGTTACCGGGAGTGCGGTGCTGGATTTCCATAATCTGACACAGTTCTCCATTATGACGGATGAAACTGCCCGATCCTAAATCTTTTGGTTTAGCCATAAGGTGTTAATCGGCGTCAAAGATAACCAATCAATGCTGCTTGAACACAACCAGCGTGGTATCACCGTATGGTTGCAGAGAATAAACAATGGTTCCCGGATAACCCTGGCGTTTGGGGCCACGGATGTTTTCGATTAGAAAGCTGGCGCTGTCGCGTGGAACTGGCAAAACCCTGCGCCGTTGTTCCAGGGGCATGATTTGCATGTTGTTCCAAATACCATCATCCCATGCATATACTTTCACCGAATCCTGATGGCCTGCAACCAGATGTTCCAAAGCCTTGCGGTATCCCAATCCCCAATAATCCATTTCCCAGCGTTCATGCAGCTGTTTTTGCCCGCTGGGATATACTTCATTGAAGAAACACATCTGCAATGGATGTCCGCGGAATATATGCAGCAGGGCTACCAGCAAGGTCAAGCCGGCCAAACCCAATTGTAGTTTTTTCCAGTTCTGGATTTGATGCAGCATTGCAGCGCCAAGAATGGCGCACATAGGCCACAGGAAATAGTAATGTCGCCAGCCATCGTACATGGGTGCATGCATCAACACTGCAAGAAATACGGGTGTAAGCAGTAAAGTCCACAACATCCATTGCCATTTGCTGAAGCGCCATGGGATGAGCCCGGACAGGATAAAAACGAGAAACAATACAGGCGTGGTGGCGCCAATCCACACCGGCAAATACCACCATGGTGTTTGCTTCGACCATAAGTAGGTTCCATCGGTAAGTGTTCCCCATGGCCAAGGGAATTTACTTGCTGTAAAAAGCACTTCTGTAAAATGAGCGATCGGGTTCAACCACAGATACGGATAGAATACCAAAAGGCTGAGGCTGCATATTGCTATACCCAGAGCCGCAAAACGAAGTGCATCTTTTAAAGACGGGCGGTAGATGATGATCCAGCATAAACCCGCAAGCGCAGGAAGGTATAAGCCTTGTATGCGCAAGGTTGACATGATGCCGGAAACCACACAAAACCAAATAAAGGAAGCGTTTCGCGATGTTGTCAGCCAGGCGTACAGATGCCATAATGCCCAGGCGAACAGCGCCATAAACAAAGAGTCTTTGGAGTTGTAGAAGTTATCCGCGAATATCCTGGGGTGTAAAGCGTAGATACCTGCGGCAAAAATTGCCATCCAGGCGGAATTGTACATACCAAAAACAATGCGGTATATGGCAATGATTGAAGATGTGCAGATCAGGAACAGCAATACATGTCTGAGCAGCAAGTAGTTGCGCGCATCCTGAATGCCAAACAGCTGTTCAAGCCAGAAACTGCCGGTTTCGAACAGGGGACCATAATAACGGTGATCCAGAATTCCCATGTCGCCACGGTTGATGAACTGGTTGTTCACAATTCCGATTCCCCGCTGGGTCATTTCATCCAGCGGAACCCCATAATCCGGAAGCATCCAGAGTCCGAACGCGGTAAAAATCAAAAAGACCAACCGCGCCGGACCGTGAATTCCTTGAAAAAAGGTGCTCAAGCCGTTGTTGCAGCCGGTTCGTCCATGTATGCTTCCATGGGCAGACATGCACATACCAGATTGCGGTCGCCGTAGGTGCTGTTCACCCTGGCTACGCTGGGCCAGAATTTAGAGCTTAAAACAAAAGGCGCAGGATAGGCAGCTTTGTCGCGGCTGTATTCATGTGCCCAGGCATCGGAGCAAATTTCTGCAGCCGTATGCGGCGCGTTTTTCAGTACATTGTCTTCTTTGGAAGCTTTTCCTTCTTCCACCTCACGAATTTCGTTTCGGATGCCAAACATGGTGTCCACAAAGCGATCCAGTTCTTCTTTGCTTTCGCTTTCGGTGGGTTCGATCATTAAGGTTCCGGCAACTGGGAACGACAAGGTAGGCGCATGGAATCCGTAATCCATCAGGCGCTTGGCGATGTCTTCGGCTTCAACGCCGGCTGTTTGCTTGAATTTACGTGTGTCCAGGATGAATTCATGGGCGCAGAATCCCTGTTCTCCTTTATAGAGGATGTCGAATTCCTGCTCCAGTCTGGCGCGCATGTAGTTTGCATTCAGGATGGCATAGCGTGTGGCATTGGTGAGTCCTTCGCTGCCCATCATTTTGATGTAGGCATGTGAAATCAACAGGATGCTGGCGCTGCCCCAGGGTGCGGCAGATACGGCATGCATGGCTTTGGAACCTCCGGTTTTAACCACGCTGTGTCCGGGAAGGAATGGCGCAAGATGCGCTGCCACGCCAATGGGACCCATGCCGGGGCCGCCGCCGCCATGTGGAATACAGAATGTTTTATGAAGGTTCAAATGACATACGTCTGCGCCGATGGCTGCAGGACTGGTCAAACCAACCTGCGCGTTCATATTGGCACCATCCATATATACCTGGCCACCGCAAGCGTGAATCAAATCGGTCATTTCCCGGATTTGTTTTTCAAATACACCATGGGTGGAAGGATAGGTGACCATGAGGGCGGCAAGCTGGTCTTTGTATTGTTCCGCTTTCAGTTTCAGGTCATCCAGGTCGATGTTCCCCTTTTCGTCGCATTTGGTAACCACCACCTGCATTCCGGCCATCACGGCGCTGGCAGGATTGGTGCCGTGTGCTGATTCCGGAATCAGGGCAATGTTGCGGTGATGTTCGCCTCTGCTCTTGAAGTATTCACGTATAACCAACAGGCCGGCATATTCACCCTGAGACCCGGCATTGGGCTGCAAACTCATGGCTGCAAATCCGGTGATATTGCACAAATCGGCTTCCAGTTCGCGAATAATTTCCTGATACCCCTTGGTTTGGGCAGCAGGAGCAAAAGGATGCAGGCTGTTGAACTCCGGCCAAGTCACCGGGATCATTTCCGTGGTGGCATTGAGCTTCATGGTGCAGCTTCCCAAAGAAATCATGCTGTGGCACAAGCTCAAATCCTTGGATTCAAGGCGTTTGATGTAGCGGAGCATTTCGTGTTCACTCTGGTAGGTATTGAACACCGGATGCAACATAAAGTTGCTTTCGCGAATCAATGCAGCAGGGAGGTGCAGGCTTTTCGGATCAGTGCTTTTCAATGAAGCAACATCAACCGCTTTGCTGAACACTTCGAGGATGGCGTCAATGTCGTTGATGCCGGTGGTTTCATCAATGGAGATGCCCACATGCGTTTCATCAACCATGCGCAGGTTCATGCCCGCTGCTTCAGCAAAACCAATAATCGCAGAAGCGCTGGGTACCTTCACCAGAATGGTGTCAAAATAATGTGTGTGGATTACCTGGAACTTACCGGGTGCTAGTGCTTCGATGCCTTCTGCAAGACTTGCGGTGAGGCTGTGGATGCGACCTGCAATGCGCTTCAGTCCATCAGGACCATGGTACACTCCGTACATGGAAGCCATGATGGAAAGCAAAACCTGAGCGGTGCAGATGTTGCTGGTAGCACTTTGTCTGCGGATATGCTGTTCGCGGGTTTGCAAAGCCATGCGCAAGGCGCGGTTTCCGTGCCGGTCGATGGAAACACCAATGATGCGTCCGGGAATGCTGCGCTTATATTCGTCTTTTGTGGCGAAGAATGCAGCGTGTGGGCCGCCAAATCCAAGTGGAACACCAAAGCGTTGTGTATTTCCCACCACGCAATCTGCGCCCCATTCTCCCGGAGGTTTCAGCAGGGTCAGGGCAAGAAGGTCGGCAGCAACGCAAACCTTCACACCGGCAGCAGCGCAGGTGGCTGTGAAACGGGTATAATCTTCAACACTGCCAACATTATTTGGGTACTGCACCAAAGCACCGAAGAAGGTGGCGTCTGGATTAAAGGTGCGGTAATCACCGAAAACCAATTCCACGCCTGTAGGTTCAGCGCGGGTAATCAGGATGTCTTTGGTTTGGGGAAACACTTCATTGTCCACAAAGAAGCGCAGCGCCTCCTTGCGTTTTTCCAGACCCAGGAACATATGCATGGCTTCGGCCGCTGCTGTTCCTTCATCCAACAGCGAAGCATTGGCAATTTCCATTCCGGTAAGGTCAATCACCATGGTTTGGAAATTCAACAGCGCTTCCAGGCGACCTTGGGCAATTTCCGCCTGATATGGCGTGTATTGGGTGTACCAGCCCGGGTTTTCCATAATGTTGCGCAGGATGACATGAGGCGTAAACGTGTTGTAATAACCCATGCCTATATAGTTGCGGAACACCTTGTTCCCGGCGGCTTGTTCTTTCAATTTTGCCAGGTAGGCCTGTTCGCCCATGGGCGCACCAACCTGCAGTGGTTCTTGCAGCCTGATGTTCTCCGGAACCACTTTGTTTATGAGTTCATCAAGGCTTGTAACCCCGATGGTACGTAACATTTCTTCCACGTCTGCCGGTCTGGGACCCAGATGGCGGTCTTCAAATCGTTCCTGATAAGTTCTGGAAAACATGTGCTTGTTCATGAGGCCGCAAATATAACATTCCACCTTACCTGTATGGATGCCAACACATGCTTCTGTCGACATCAATTTCAATTCTGTCCTCGCTTTACACCATCAATGCATGAGGCGCAATATTCTAAACCCTCCACGTTGGAACTGGAAGCTTAATGCCGCTGTGTGCTTTAGCCTACAAAATGTACAAGATATCCACAGAAACGGGGGCTGTTTCTGGGGCTCATTTCATGAGGGGCGACATCAAAGCGCAGGCAATAGCGTACTTTTGCAGCCCAAATTTTATGTCGTTAATTACTTCTATTTCAGGCATTCGTGGAACCATTGGTGGTGTGTCAGGAGCCAATTTGACGCCACCGGATATGGTTCGGTTCAGTGCGGCTTTCGGTACATTTTTGCTGGCGCAGGAGCGCGGCCGCCGGATTGTCATTGGCAGAGATGCCCGCATCAGCGGAAGCATGGTGAATGCGCTGGTTTCCAATACGCTGGTTGCGCTGGGGATGGAGGTAATCGATTTAGGTCTGAGCACCACGCCAACGGTAGAAATTGCGGTTGCCGCAGAACAGGCCGCCGGTGGCATCATCATTACTGCCAGCCACAACCCGAAACAGTGGAACGCCTTAAAACTGCTCAACCACCGCGGAGAGTTTATTTCCGGTGCTGAAGGTACGGAGGTTTTGCAGCTTGCTGAATCAGGAAACTTCACATTTGCAACCGTGGATGCCCTCGGTTCTGTGACCCAAAGGGAAGATTATCTTCAAAAACACATCGACATGATTTTGGCACTTCCGCTGGTCAACGTGGAAGCCATCAAAGCACGCAATTTCAAAATCGTTGTTGATGCCGTTAATTCAACAGGCGGAACAGCTGTTCCGGTGCTGTTGGAAGCATTGGGTGTAAAAGAAGTTGTTGCGTTGAATTGCACTCCAGACGGACATTTCGCACACAATCCGGAACCTTTGCCCGAACACCTTACCGAACTATCGGCTATGGTGAAAAGCGAAAAAGCCCATTTGGGTATTGTTGTTGATCCCGATGTGGATCGCCTGGCACTGGTATGTGAAGACGGTGAAATGTTCGGCGAAGAATACACCCTGGTTGCCGTATCCGATTATGTGCTGCGCCATACTCCGGGAAATACCGTTTCAAACCTGAGCAGTACCCGAGCCCTCCGCGACATCACCGAAAAAGCCGGTCAAAAATATTTTGCCAGTGCAGTTGGCGAGGTGAATGTGGTGGAGAAAATGAAAGAGAACAATGCGGTTATTGGCGGTGAAGGAAATGGCGGTATTATTTATCCTGAAATTCATTACGGCCGTGATGCACTGGTAGGAATTGCCCTGTTCTTGAGTCATCTGTCCACTTCTGGCATGAGCGTTTCTGCCTTGCGCAGGACTTACCCCAACTATGTGATTTCCAAGAATAAGGTGGAACTAACACCCGACATCAATGTGGATGAAATTCTGGAAAAGCTGCGCGACAAATACAAAAAGCAGCCAATCAATACCATAGACGGAGTGCGCATCGAATTTGACGGCGACTGGGTGCACCTGCGCAAAAGCAATACCGAGCCCATCATTCGCATTTATGCGGAAAGCGCAACCGATGTAACCTCCGGAAATCTGGCGCGAAAAATCATTAAAGATATAGGCGATTTCATCGGCTGATGCGCCGCCTGTTGTTTCTTTGAACCCTGAATCATGAGTCTTCAATGCGGAATCGTAGGATTGCCCAATGTGGGAAAATCCACACTTTTTAATGCTGTTTCATCAGCAAGGGCGCAGGCCGCCAATTTTCCTTTCTGTACCATCGAGCCAAACGTTGGTACCATTACCGTTCCAGATGCGCGTTTGAACGAATTGGCTGCGTTGATCAATCCCCAGAATCTGGTTCCAACCACCATTGAAATTGTGGATATCGCCGGATTGGTTAAAGGTGCTTCCAAAGGGGAAGGCCTGGGCAATCAGTTTCTTGGAAACATCAGAAACACCCATGCCATTTTGCACGTTCTGCGCTGTTTTGACGATCCAAATGTGATTCACGTGGATGGCAGTGTTGATCCGGTTCGCGATAAAGAAATCATTGACACCGAACTGCAGCTGAAAGACCTTGAAAGTCTGGAAGCACGCATCAATAAAATCAGGAAACAGGCCCAGACAGGCGTTGATAAAGAAGCGGTGAAATCCTTTGAAGTGATGGAACAGTTTCGCAAGCATCTGGAACAGGGGAAATCTGCGCGCAGCTTGACCATGAGCCAGGAAGACCGGCGCTATGTGAAAGACCTGAATTTGCTTACGGATAAGCCGGTGCTTTATGTATGTAATGTGGATGAAGCCAGCGTGCGCAACGGCAATGCACATGTGGAACGGGTGAGGCAGGCAGTGGCAGATGAATCTGCTGAAATCATCATCATCAGCGCCGCCATTGAGGCCGACATTGCCGAACTGGAGCAGTATGAAGACCGCAGGGCATTCTTGAAAGATCTTGGTCTTGAAGAAAGTGGCGTGGAAAAGCTCATCCGCGGTGCCTACAAATTGCTCAATTATATCACCTATTTCACCGCAGGGGAAAAAGAAGTCAGGGCATGGACCATCACCACAGGAACCAAAGCCCCGGGCGCAGCCGGAGTGATTCATTCAGATTTTGAAAAAGGGTTCATCCGCGCCGAGGTAATTGCCTTCAATGATTTCATTAGTTATAAATCGGAAGCGGCCTGCCGCGACGCCGGACGCCTGCGTGTGGAAGGGAAAGAATATGTGGTGCAGGATGGCGACATCATGCATTTCCGCTTTAATGTCTGATATTCGAACACGCGCTTTTTAGCTCTTGTGTTCATGTACAGACAGAAAATTATGAATGATCCCGTACATGGTTTTATCCATGTACAATCTCCGCTCATTTTTCAACTTATCCGCCATCCTTTTGTCCAGAGGTTGCGCAGAATCCGCCAGCTCGGGCTAAGTGAACTGGTTTATCCCGGAGCCACGCATACCAGGTTTCATCATGCCATTGGCGCCATGCACCTCATGGGGAAATCTCTGGATATTCTGCGCAGCAAAGACATCGCCATCAGCAAAGAAGAATACGAAGCAGCCTGCGCCGCCATCCTCTTGCACGACATAGGCCACGGGCCGTTTTCACATACACTGGAACGCAGCATCATCAACGGAATGGCCCATGAGCGCATCTCGCACTTGCTGATGGAACGTCTGGATTTGGAATTGAATGGACAACTTCAGATGGCCAGACAGATGTTCGATGGAAGTTATCCGCGTAAGTTTTTCACCCAGCTCATCAGCGGTCAACTCGACATGGACAGGCTGGATTACTTGCTTCGCGACAGCTTTTATACCGGTGTGAGTGAGGGTATTGTTGGTGCCGATCGAATTGTTCACATGTTGCATGTGCAGGATGATGAACTGGTGGTGGAAGAAAAAGCCATCTACAGCATCGAGAAATTCATCATTGCCCGTCGCCTGATGTATTGGCAGGTGTATTTGCATAAAACGGTTATTGCTGCAGACATCCTGCTGTGGAAGATTTTGCTGCGCGCCCGACAGCTGGTGCAACGTGGCGAACGCATCGAAATCCATGAACCACTGGCCTATTTTTTTACGGAGGCTGCAGCTGCTGCGCCGGATTCCTGGGAAACCCTGAGCCAGTTTGTACTGCTTGATGACCATGATGTTCTGTTTGCGGTGAAACGCTGGCAGCTTTCTGAAGATCAGGTGCTGGCTGCCTTATGCAGGAATTTGCTGGAACGCAAACTGCCACAAATAGAAATTTCCAATAAAGCCATACCCCGGGAGCGGGTTGACGCAAAGCTTCAAAGCACTGCTGAAGCTTTAAACATCAGCCTGGAGGATGCTGCTTTTTTTGTACACCACGGGGAGTTGGAAAATGATGCTTATCGCTCTGAAGGTGGAGGAATTCGCATGCTCATGAAAAATGGAACTTTAGAAGATGTAACGCGTATTTCAGATAATTACAGTCTGGAACCGCTGAAAACCACCGTTGTGAAACACTACCTGTCGTTCCCAAGGGCGGTTTAATCACATGAATTCGCGTAATTCGCTTCCTTAATCCAAGCAACATGCAGATAAGCGCAGCGGAAATAGCAGCCCTTACGGGGGGAACGGTTGTAGGTAATTCCGATGTTGAAATCAGCCGCGTAGATAAATTGGAAGAGGCCGGCAGCGCGAGTCTGTCCTTCTTTTCCAATCCAAAATATCAGGACCGTTTTTTTCAAACCAATGCCGCTGTGGTATTGATTCCAGCCGATTTCACCTCGGAACAGGAATACCCTTGCACCGTGATCAAAACCGCCAATCCGTATTATGCTTTTTGCCAGGTTTTAGATCGCTACTTCAATCCAAACCAACATAAAACAGGCTGCGAAGAGTCTTCGTTCATTGCCGAAAGTGCGCAGGTTGCCGAAAACGTGTACGTAGGATTTGGTGCCTATGTTGATGACGCAGCCGTAATTGGAAAGGGTGTAAAAATTTACCCGAATGTGTACGTGGGTCGCAATGTGCATATTGGGCCCAACACCATTCTGTATCCCGGTGTTCAGGTTTATGCGGATTGTCGTATTGGCGCACACTGCATCATCCATTCAGGAACGGTCATAGGCAGCGATGGATTTGGTTTTGCACCTATTGGCGATGGCAGTTATGCTAAAATTCCGCAGATAGGAAATGTACTGATTGAAGACCATGTGGAAATAGGCGCCAATTGCACTGTGGACCGCGCGACCATGGGCAGTACCATCATACGCCGCGGCGTGAAATTGGACAACCTGATTCAGGTGGCACACAACGCCGAAATTGGCGAACATACCGTGATTGCCGCTCAAACCGGCGTTTCGGGAAGTACCCGCATTGGAAAACGATGTATGATTGGCGGTCAGGTGGGTTTTGTGGGGCATATTGTGGTGGCAGATGGTTCACAAATTGGTGCTCAGAGCGGCATTCAAAAAGAAATTTCAGAACCTGGTCAACAGTGGATTGGCAGTCCCGTAATGCCTTTGAAAGATGCGTTCCGCACCCAGGTGCTGGTGCGCAAACTGCCTGAATTGCAACAACGTATAGCCGATTTAGAACGAACAATAGAAGAACTCAAGCAACGATAAACAGTTCATGTCGCAAATATTACAGAAACAAACTACCATTAAAAAAGCTGCGTCCTGTTTAGGTACCGGACTTCATACCGGAGCGCAGGTAACCTTGACTTTTCAGCCTGCGGCCGAACACCATGGGTATAAATTCCAGCGTGTGGATTTACCGGGTATGCCCATCATTGAAGCGGATTGCGACTTGGTCACCGATACCTCGCGGGGAACAACCCTTGAAAAGAATGGGGCCAAGGTGGCTACAGTGGAACACGTGCTTGCTGCGTTGGTAGGATTGCAAATAGACAATGTGCTCATACAGGTTGATGCTGCCGAAATGCCCATCATGGATGGCAGCAGCAAGCCGTTTGTAGAAGCACTGCTTGAAGCAGGAGTTGTCGAACAGGAAGCAGACCGCGAGTATTTTGATATTCCGTACAACATCCATTATACCGACGACGAAAACAAAGTTGAAATGGTGGCCATGCCTCTGCATGATTATCGCCTTACCGTGATGGTTGATTACAATTCTCCGGTATTGGGAAGCCAGCATGCTTCGGTGACCAGCCTGCAGGAATTTCCCGAACAAATTGCCAGCTGCCGCACGTTCTGCTTTCTCCACGAGCTGGAAATGATGTTGCAGCACAACCTCATTAAGGGCGGAGATCTAAACAATGCTATTGTCATTGTGGACCGCGTGGTTGAGGATGATGAAATGGAACGACTCGCCAAGTTGTTCAATAAACAGAAGGTGGAAGTGCGCAAGGAAGGAATTCTAAACAATGTTGACCTGCGTTTTCAGAATGAACCTGCCCGCCACAAGCTGCTTGACCTGATCGGTGACCTTGCGCTTGTTGGCGTGCCTATACGTGCGCAAATTATGGCGGCTCGTCCGGGTCATGCCAGCAACGTGGCCTTCGCCAAAAAAATAAAAGCCGCCTTGAAAAAGGAAAAACGCAGGCAAAAGGAGGGAATTCCCGATTATCATCCCAATGCCAAACCCATTTTCAGTGCTGCCGATATTTTAAGGATGCTGCCGCACAAGCATCCATTTATGCTCGTGGACAAAATTCTGGAAATGGGTGAGAAGCATGTGGTGGCTGTGAAAAATGTAACCTTTGACGAGTGGTTTTTCAATGGTCATTTCCCCGGAGATCCCATTATGCCCGGTGTTTTGCAGTTGGAAGCCATGGCTCAGGCAGGAGGAATGCTCATACTTTCTCAGGTTCCCGATCCACAGAATTACGGTACCTACTTCCTCAAAATAGAAAATGCCCGCTTTAAGGAAAAAGTAGTTCCGGGCGATACCATGCTCTTCAAACTGGAACTTACAGAACCCGTGCGCAGAGGCCTTTGTGTGATGCGCGGCCGCGCCTGGGTAGGAGACAATCTGGTATGTGAAGCAGAAATGATGGCACAAATTGTGAAAATCAACAACCAAGCACCTTCAGCCTGATAATAATTCCATGATACAACCATTGGCCTATGTTCACCCTTCAGCCAAGATTGCTGAGAATGTGGTGATTGATCCCTTTGTAACCATCCATAAAAATGTGGAAATCGGCGAAGGAACCTGGATTGGACCGAATGTAACCATTTTCGAAGGTGTGCGGATTGGCAAGAACTGCCGCATCTTTCCCGGAGCTTCTATTGGTGCCATTCCCCAGGATTTGAAGTTTGAAGGTGAAGAAACCCTTACCATCATCGGCGATCATGTAACCATCAGGGAATATGTGACCATCAACAAGGGCACAAAGGCGCTCGGATTTACCAAAGTGGGCAACCATGTGCTGCTTATGGCCTATGTGCATCTGGCGCATGATTGTGTGGTGGAAGATTATTGCATCCTGGCAAACAGTGTACAGCTGGCCGGACATGTAACTGTCGGTGAAGCGGCCATTCTTGGCGGTGCAGCTTTGGTGCATCAGTTCGTAAAAATTGGCAAACATTCCATGATTTCAGGGGGAAGCCTGGTACGTAAAGACGTTCCGCCCTATACTAAAGCAGCCCGCGAACCTTTGTCGTATGAAGGGGTAAACTCCATCGGTCTGAGGCGCCGTGGTTTCAGCAATGAACAAATCAATGCCATTCAGGATATATACCGCATCCTGTTTGTGAAAGGATTCAATACAGCTTCGGCCATCAAGCTCATCGAAACGGAAATCGCCGCATCCCGAGAGCGCGACGAAATCTTGCAGTTTGTGCGCGAAAGTGACCGCGGCATCATGAAAGGCTACCACATCAAGTAAGCGTGTCTTTCAGGATTGAACTGGAGGATTGCGGCAAATCGTTCCTGGATCATTGGGTTTTCCGACATCGTTCATTAACGATGGAATCAGGAGAGAAGATTGCTTTGCTCGGGCCTAATGGCTCTGGAAAATCTACTTTTATGCTTCTGTTGGCCGGATACCTTCAGGCTACTGAAGGGCATGTTTCCTATTTCCTGAACAATCAAGAGTTGAAACATACACATGTCGGTGCCCACATTGGCATGTGTTTGCCAAACATGGAAACTTTTGATGATTTTACCCTGGAACAGTTATTAATACTGCATACTTCCATGCGCAGCATGCGGTGCACATCAAACGTGGGCGCGCTGTCTACATTGCTTCAGTTTTCCAAGGCAGAGACCAAACGGCAAATCAGGTTTTTTTCCAATGGTATGCGTCAAAGGTTGAAATTAGGGTTGGCCCTGCTTACAGATTCTTCAGCGGTAATGCTCGATGAACCTTTGACAAATATGGATGATCAGGGAAAATCACTGTACTACGCCTGGCTGGATGAATACCTTGGTACACGCCTGCTGTTGGTGGCCTCGAACCGCTCAGATGAATACCTGAATTGCACGCGCCTCATCCATGTTCAGGATTGGCTCAGCGAACCACATTGAATACAGCGCTGCTGCGCTCTGTTCCATAAGTGATGATCAACTGATACCAACCCGGATTCAATCCGGAAGTGTTCAATTCTGTGCGGGGTTCGCTCAGAACTGTTTCAAATGCTTCCAGTCTTCGACCCGTGATGTCATAAAGGAACAAAGTGCTTCCTTTTGGGAAAGTATGTTCGATGGTTAGGCGCTCGTTGGCTGGGTTTGGATAAACTTTTGCGGCAGCAGGCAGTTTGTGTTTAATGACCAGGCTGCGTTGGCTGCTGTTGCTGAATAAATGTAAACCTCCGCGGCTGTTGCCACAAACCAGTTCCTGCCAGCCATCACCATCAAGATCTGCAGCTGCAGGCGCCACAAAACTGCCCATTTGTACTTCCGGACCATCCTGACTTCCCGGGTACAGCAAGAAGTTCTTCCAATAAGGCAAACTATCCGGTACCGATGTAATATCCAATGAATACACCTGAACCGCCCCATAAACACAACCCAACAATAATTCAGGTTTTTGATCTCCATTTAAATCACACACATAAGGAACTGCATAACCATCTGGAGCGTAGTTGGGTGGGTTATACGTGTATAAAAATTCATTTGAACGTATTTTGCCGAAATAGTCATCAACCAGCGTAAACGCAGGAGCCGTAGCGGTTCCGGTGTGTTCCCATAATTGCAATTTGCCATTGTATGCACCCACCAGCAAATCAAGCTTGCCATCCTTGTTATAATCCCAAAATGCCGGCGCTGCGTAGTAGCGGCCTCGTTCGGTTTCGGTAATGTCAAGCAGATTGGTATCTGCCAGTACAAAGGCGATGGAGCTGCCAATGGTATTGTTCACATAATACCTGATGTAACCGCGGAAATTACCGGCCAATAGGTCTGGTTTGCCATCGTTGTTCAAGTCTCCCAGGGTAATCTTCAGGAAAGAAATATTTTGGTTGGAAAATTTCAGAAAATCTTCGTCTTCCAGCACAAATGAAGGTGCAGTTTTGGTGCCAGTGTTCCGGAATAAGGCGATTCTGTCTTTCTGATTTCCGAAGCGTTCGTAATCGCCATTATGCACTACAAGCAAATCCTGATCTCCATCTCCATCCACATCCCAAAAATGAGGGCTGGTATGTCCACCAAGGTCAATCATTCCTTCCTGCAGGAGGTTGTTTTGTTTGAATTCAAAAACGGGCTTCCGTGCTGTTCCGTTGTTGCGGTAATACCAAACCTGGTTGCGTTCCCTGGAACCCAAATTATCGGTGGGAGCCGTAACCAGATCGGGATTGCCGTCCATATCAACATCACATTTAAATCCGCTGGGGAAACTGTAACTGGCAGCACGCGTGGTATTTCTGGGAAAAATGGTGTCCTGCATAATCATGGTGTCCCAAAATCCCTGGATGTCTGATTTCCCGTTCTTCAGAAACAGCAAATAGGGAAACCCCACATTGCCAATAATCATGTCCTGATCGCCATCATCATCGGTATCCCACAACAAACAGCTGCTGCCTCCGGCATGGCGCCACTTAAATGGCTGTGTGCATTCACCCAAAAAAACTTCATTGGCAAA
>JBIKKI010000025.1:0-22217 GCA_044360435.1 Bacteroidia bacterium | reverse complement strand
GCAAGTTCCAGTTTCAAACCGGCCTGCTGTAGGCGTTGGATCAATTCTTTGTGCTGAGGCCTGGAAAACCAGTCGAGGATGCTTGCGGCAATAATCTGGCCAACTTCTTCTATTTCCTGAAGTTGATTCAGTCCGGCATGTTCCAGCCATTGGATGTTTCCTGCCGCCGCTGCAATTTTTCGCGCTACGGTTTCACCCACGTGCCGGATTCCCAAAGCGAACAAAACCCGTTCAAAAGGAACCTGTTTGCTGGCTTCTATGCCGTTCAGGATGTTTTGAGCACTTTTTTCGGCCATGCGTTCCAACTTCAGCAGATCTTCCATCTGCAAATCGTACAGGTCGGCCACGTTGCGCACCAATCCTGCCTGGTACAACAAATCAATGGTTTCTGCGCCAATGCTTTCGATGTTCATGGCTTTTCTGGCCACGAAATGTTCGATGCGCCCTTTCACCTGCGGCGGACATTCCAATTCATTGGGGCAATAGTGCAGGGCACCATCTTCTTCGCGAACCAAAGCGGTATTGCATTCAGGACAAAATTGGATGTATTGGAATGCAGGCAAGTGTTCCTGCCGTTTGCTGAAGTCAACACCGGTTACTTTCGGAATAATTTCCCCACCTTTCTCTACAAAAACCCAATCGCCCGGACGGATGTCAAGACGTTCAATTTCATTGGCATTGTACAGTGATGCCCTTTTTACCACCGTTCCAAGCAGATTGACCGGTTCCAGGTTTGCCACAGGCGTAATGGCCCCGGTTCGACCAACCTGGAAGCTGATGCTTTTGAGTTTGGTATGCGCGGTTTCCGTTTGAAATTTATAGGCAATGGCCCAGCGCGGCACTTTGGCTGTAAAGCCGAGTTCCTGCTGCTGGTTCCTGTTGTTCACCTTGATGACCACCCCATCGGTATCGTAGCTCAGATTTTTGCGTGCCTCATTCCAATATTCCAAATAAGCAAATACCTCGTTGAGGTTGCTGCACTTTTTGCTGTGTTCAGAGATGTTCAGGCCCCAGGCGCGTGCAGCTTCCAAGGCATCCCAATGGGTAGCGAATGAATTCCTGTCATCCAAGAAATGGTACAGCACCACATCCAAAGGGCGGGCAGCAACTTCACGGCTGTCTTTCAGCTTCAGTGACCCGGAGGCCACATTCCGCGGATTGGCATAGGGCAGGGCGCCTGTTGCCATTCGTTCCTGATTGAGGCGTTCAAAAGCTCTGCGGTGCATGAAGATTTCGCCGCGCATTTCAAACGAGGGAGGATAATTGCCTTTCAGCTGTTTGGGCAGGGCACGGATGGTGCGCACATTCTCGGTGACATCATCGCCCTGAATACCGTCGCCGCGTGTTATGGCTTGAACCAGAAATCCATCTTCATAAAAAATGGAAATGGCCAGTCCGTCCACCTTCAGTTCACAAACATATTCATAGGGTTCACCGCCCAGTGCTTTGGCAATTCGGGCATCAAATTCATGCAATTCTTCTTCGCTATACGTATTGCCCAGGCTCAGCATGGGCCGTTTGTGTTTTACGGTGCGAAATTCATTTCCCACATCGGAGCCAATGTGCCGGGTGGGTGAATCCGCATGGGCCCATTCAGGATGTTGTGATTCCAGGTATTCAAGCTCCTTCAGCAGCCTGTCAAATTCCATGTCGGAAATCACCGGCTCTGCAAGCACATAGTATCGGTAGTTATGTGTTTTGAGCTCCTCGGTGAGCTGGTCAATCCTAACCTTTGCCTGCTGCGAATTCATGCGTGTTGCAAAGGAACTACAAGCGCATTAGCTTTTATCAACAGCTATGTGCAGGATGTCCCTTAATCGTTGAACCTCGTGCGCCTGTGGCAATCCGGCCCAGGTGGCAAAACTGCGCAGCAAAGCAAAGGGCGGTTCCTGCAGTTCGGGCATAACCGATTGGCTGCCTGCAGATTTGGCTAATTTCATTCCGGAAGCATCGCGCAACAAGGGGTGATGCATAAACACGATGTGTTCAAAAGATTGCAGTCCGGCCATTGTTGCCAGTTGCTGCTGAATCAGCGTGGCCGGGATAAGGTCCTCGCCGCGCACCACATGGCTGATGTTGAAATGCAGGTCATCGGCAACGCTGGCCAGATGATATGCTGCCGTGTCGTTTTTTTTCCAGACAACGGGATCTTCCAGAATAAAACCGTCGGACGAACCTCTCCGGGTCTGATACAGGGTTTCCGGCAAAGCCAACTTCAAGCTGCAAAGAGTAGGACCGGTTTCGGCAGCATTTATTTTACACCTGCAGGCCTCGATTTTCAGTGTATTTCTGGTGCAGCTGCACGGGTACAGGAAGCCTGATTCGTGCAGACGTTGCTTCAGGTTTTGGTATATGGGCGCACGGTGTTCCTGCGACCAGTTTTGCAGCAGGTCGTCGGGACCGGAAGGGCCTTCATCCCAATCCAGTTCAAGCCAATCCAGGCAGCGAAAGATGAAATCCAAATAGGGCATACGAACCCGTTCCCTGTCGAGGTCATCGATGCGCAACAGTACTTTGCCTGAGGTTGCGCGCGCCAGCCACCAGTTCAGGATCATGTTGTACAGGTTGCCGCGGTGCAGGAATCCACTGGGCGTGGGGGCCAGACGTGCTTTTACCTGAATTTGGGTTTGCTGTAGTTGTTGAAAGAATGCTCCAAATCCAACGGCAGTCGGCATCACTTATTGAAATTTCATGGTCAGCTGTATGCGCCGGCGGGCATGGTCCACATCCAAAACCCGCACCCGAACTTCTTGTCCGAGTTTGAGCACTTCAGAAGGATGTTTGATGAAGCGATCTGCGATTTGACTGATGTGCACCAGTCCGTCCTGCTTCACGCCAATATCCACGAAGGCCCCGAAATCGGTGATGTTGCTCACCACGCCCTGGAGTTCCATACCAGGTTCTACCTGTTCTATGCTGCGTATCATTGCATCGAAGGCAATGGCTTTAGCTTCTCCGCGTGGATCTAATCCGGGTTTGCGCAGTTCGCTGAGGATGTCCATGATGGTGAGCAAGCCCAGTTGTGTGTCTTCCTGAACATAACGTTCTGCCTTGATCTTGCTGATTTCCTGTTCGTTTCCGCTTAAATCATGCACGGCAAGGCCAAGATCTTTGGCCATCTGTTGCACCAATGGATATCGTTCAGGATGCACAGCACTGTTGTCCAGCGGATTTGCTGCTTCGCGGATGCGCAGGAAGCCGGCGCACTGTTCAAAAACCTTGGCGCCAAGCCTGGGAATTTCCAGCAGTTGCTTCCGGCTGGTGAAAGGACCGTTGTTGCTGCGGAAATCAGTGATGTTTCTGGCGGTTTGCGGACCGATTCCGCTTACGTAGGCCAAAAGGTGACGGCTGGCGGTGTTCAGATTTACGCCCACACTATTCACGGCACTTTCCACTACAGCATCAAGGCGCTTGCGCAGGAGGCTTTGGTTAACATCATGCTGGTACTGGCCAACACCAATATTTTTCGGATCAATCTTTACCAGTTCTGCCATGGGATCCTGGAGCCTTCTTCCAATGGAAATGGCGCCGCGGAAGGTTAGGTCCAGATTCGGGAATTCTTCTGCTGCAACTTCAGAGGCGCTGTAAATACTGGCGCCTGCTTCATTGACCATATACACCTCCAGTGGTGAAATGTGCAGGCTTTGGATGAAGTCGGCGGTTTCACGACCGGCTGTTCCATTGCCAATAGCCATCACCCTGATGTTGTGCATGCTGAGCCATTTACGGATCATCCGTTCCGCAGTGGGTGCATCGCTTTTAGGTTCATGGGGATAGATGGTTCCATGATCCAGCAGGTCGCCATTTTTGTTGAGGCAAACTACTTTACATCCTGTTCGGAAGCCCGGATCTATGGCTAATACAGCTTTTTCACCCAGCGGAGCTGCGAGTAAAAGCTGGCGGGCATTCAGGGCAAAAACAGCAATGGCATCTTCATCGGCTTTTTCTTTGGCCGCCTGTATGGATTCTCGTTCCATGGCCGGATGCAGCAGGCGTTCCCAGGAATCGGCCATAGCCAGTTTCACCTGATCGCTGGAATCGCCGTAGCCATGGAGGCAGTTTCGTTTCATCACGGTAAGTACTTCTGATTCGTCAGGTGAAACGTGCAGTTTCAGAAATCCTTCTTCTTCACCGCGCAACATGGCCAGCAGGCGGTGAGACGGACATTTTTTCAGCGATTCGCTGTATGCGAAGTAGTCGGCGTATTTGCCTGCACCTTCCTTGTCTTTTTTTCCTCGGGTTACCTTGCACTGCACTACAGCCTGATTCCGAAACAGTCCGCGCAGGCGGCTGCGCAGCGATGGATCTTCACTGATCCATTCGGCGATGATGTCGCGCGCGCCGGACAATGCTGCTGCTTCATCTGCAACCGCTGTATTCAGGAATTGCGTTGCCTGTTGCGGTGCGTTTTGGTTTTTCTGTGCATAAATGAGTTTTGCCAGGGGTTCCAGACCTTTTTCACGGGCAGCGTCGGCGCGAGAGCGCTTACGCGGTTTAAAAGGAAGGTACAGATCTTCCAGTGTTGGAAGATCGGCGGCTTCGCGGATGGCTCGTTCCAAGTCGGGGGTGAGTTTACCAAGGGATTTGGCTTGTTCGAGAATAAAGGTCCTTCTTTGTTCGAGCACTGCCAAGGCTTCGGCAGCATCAAACAACTGGCGCAACTGAACCTCATCCATGTTGCCTGTGGCTTCTTTGCGGTAACGGGCAATGAAGGGCAGGGTAGCGCCTTCATCGCGCAGCCGCAGCGCTTGTTGTACCTGACGTTCACGCAGGCCGAGCTCGGTGCTGAGTTTTTTCAGCAGTTCAGCAGAAAGATCCATATTGTTTAATCTTGATCAGTTACGCCGAAACCCATTTGTTCCTGAATGAGGTACAAGGGCCGTTGTTTGATTTCGCTGTAAATGCGACCAATATATTCACCGATGATTCCCAAAACCACCAGGGTGATGCCACCGATGAACAGGATGGCAATCATCAGGAAGGTCCAGCCGGCCACGGTTTCATTGGTAAACAACTTGGCGTAAAGTGCGTACAGGATTCCTGCAAAAGCCAGCAGCGAAGTAATGAAGCCCACGAAAGAAGCCAGGCGCAGCGGTACATTGCTGAATCCCATGATGGCATCAAAGGCCAGCCGCATCATTTTACGGAACGGATATTTTGTGGTACCTGCAAAACGCGCCTCCCGGTCGTATTCCAGTGCTTCTTGTTTGAACCCAACCCAGGCCACCATGCCCCGCACGAAGCGGTGTCGTTCCCGCAGTTTCAGAAAAGCATCCAGCGCCTTGCGATTCATAAGCCTGAAATCGCCTGTGTCCAATGGAATATCAACGTCGGCAAGTCGGTTGATGAAGCGATAAAACAGCCTTGCCGTGAATAGTTTAAAGAAGGTTTCGCCTTCGCGGTCGCGACGTTTGCCATACACCACGTCGGCGCCTTGTTCCCAGGAGCGCACCATATCAGCGATGAGGTGTGGCGGATCTTGGAGGTCGGCATCTATCACCACTGCGGCATCACCGGAACAATAATCCAATCCAGCGGTGATGGCAATCTGGTGGCCGAAGTTGCGGCTGAACGACAGCAGTTTTACCCTGCGGTCGGCTTGGCCAATTTCCCGCAACATGGGCAGGGTTTTGTCTCTGCTGCCATCGTTGACATAAATAAGTTCGTATTCGTATCCCTGAAGTTTTTCCAGTACCTCGGTGAGCCTTTGATGCGTGGTATGAAGCACTTCTTCTTCATTATAACAGGGAACGATGACAGAGATTCGTTTCATCAGGCCTGCAATTTAGCACGCAGCGAGAAAGGAAACAGAACTGACTATTTACGGGTTCTGAGTTTTTCGTTTATGCTGGCGGCAACTTGAGTACCCAGGATTTTTCCCGCTTCGTTGCCGTTGCGGAAGTGGATGCCTCCATACAGGCGGCTCATGGCAGCTTCATCGGCAGCGGCGATAAAGTTCTCGAACGAACGCGCCTGTATCCCAAATTGCATCACGGTGCTGTCTTTAAAGGGATAGGCACCGAACAATCTGGTTAGGATTCTTGAGCTTGCTGCGGAAGCTGTGGCGTGTCCACTTGGATATTCCGGGAATGCAGGTGTTTGAATGAGCGGTGACCAATTCGGTTCCAGATAGCGCCGGATTACCGTTTCGGGGCGGATGTATTCCCAGCGGTATTTTTCTTCCCAACAGGCCACCAGCGCATCATACAAGGCAATGGCCACCCGGGTAAACGCTTCTGAAGTTTGCATCAAATCGGTTCCTTTCTTTTGGGTGGCGTAGCGGGTAATGCCCATCCAATGGCCGGGAGGTGAAAGTTTGAATGTATTGATGGTGGCATGACCGAAGTGGTGCGTCATGTTTGGATTATCATCCCAATACCAGGCAATATCAGATTGCTCTTTGGTGAGCGATTTGTTGATGGCCAGCACTTCTTTGGTGGCGTTCATAAAATCACTTCCGGGAACGGAGTCAAATGGCGTGGGATTGGGCAATACAAAGAAACCGGAGCTGGGCAGCAACAGTGTGCGGTGCGTGCCCCAGTTGGGTTCGATGGCGCGTGCAAAATCAGGGGTGGTAGGCTGCCATGTTCCACGGCCAATTTTAGGCGTGTATTGTGGTGCGTTTCTGGTTTTCGGAAAGCCATCGTTTTTAGCCCATGCAAGTATGGCGTCGGCCACTGCTTCCCCATATGCGCGAGAACGTTCAAAAGCAGAGGCGCTCATACGCTGTTTTAAATCTGCAAATCGTTTTTGGCGGAAAGTATCGAGGTAGCGACTGTACACCAGGGCACTGCCCGTTTTTTCGAAGGCCGCAATCAGCACCACATCCAGGTTGTATGCTTTACTGGTGTCGGGTGGTTGGATCTTCGGGAAATCATTCAATTGTCCCTGCAAAGAGCGGTATTCGGGAAAGAAAGGCACCAGCGCCTCGAAGGCTGCAATGTGCGGATAAACATAGTTTCTGCTGGCCTGTAAAGGAGGGAAGTGGTCAAAGATGATGCACTCGTCCAGTGCCTGCTGACAGGCGTAGAGCAGCTGCTGATCCACAAGTTTGGGTGTTTTTTCTTCGGAAGAACAGGCACCCAGACCCAACAAAACCAACACAGGCAGCGACATCAGGCTGCGCAGAAACAAGGATTTCATAAGTAGTGCAATAATAAAAAAGCCGCCCCTGAGCGGAACGGCTTTTAGAATTTTCTTGTATGATTTAACTCAGCTCTGCTGGTCTTCGAGAACAATTCCTGAAGAACCTTTATGCGGAGATTTTACCAAAATCACGTGCTTCAGGCGCTTAATGGTTTTAGCCTCGTTGATGGCCTTCACCCTGTTCCTGGCTTCTTTCCTTTTCAATCGTGTAACGCCCATAGTTGTTTAAATCGGCTGCAAAAATAAGCGCATCAGCATATTTACGCAAGTGGCGTTCAGAAAATGCCAAAACCCTTGGCACATCAGGGTTGAACCAATCTTTTTGCTCCTTTTGCGGTGAGGAATGTGATGGATTTGATGTTCTTGCCGGCTGCAATAAAGCGCGTGCCGCTGCTCAGATAACCCGATCCCCAGTAGCATTCGGTTTTCATGGTTTTGCCATTGTTGAACGCAACCTGGGCAGTGCATTCCCCGGGAAGAGCGGTATAAGCCTTCTGTGTATTCTTCAGGCGGAAGCTTTTTAGGGCAGCATTGTTTTGTGCGGCGAGCCAGCGGATTTCTCCCTTCACCTGAATAGCGGCCAACGATTTCCCGTCGCCGGGAACGTAGAAACCACAGTTAGCGCCATTAACCGCGCGAAAATGCCCGGTTCCGTCATTCAGCAGCAACAGCCCGTTCAGTGCGTCATCGTACCCAAATTCCACGCGGGTATTGTAATTGTTTCCAATGCACAGAATGTCCGTATACCCGTCCTGATTGGCATCGCAGGGCGCCATACCATACACAGGACCGGCCTGAGCTTCGGCAGGAAGCGCTTCCACAGAAAACCCGCTTCCATTGTTGCGCAACAGCACCGATTGGAAATTGCTTGCGTGGTAGTTGTTCTTGAGTTTTTCGGCTTCCAACAGCTCCTGTACACTTTTTCCGGCGAAGTCGCCGTAACGCAGGAACTTTCTGCGGATCAGACCCGGAGTTTGAAGTGCCAGTTCATCATACGAATTGATGGGGTATTCGCGGCCATTGATGGAATAAGTCAGCAGCAAATCCATGCCGCCATTGTTGTCAAAATCGTTCCAGTAAATGCCCAGCGGCTGTTCAGCAGTGGCGCGGTAATGGGAGTTCAGACCCTTGTTTCCTGCGATGTAATCCATGTCGCCATCGGCATCAACGTCAACAGCGATGAGGCTGTTATACCAGCCCACGTGGTTCATCATGCCAAACACTTCTGTTTTATCAACAAAGCCGTTTCCGGTGTTTTCCAGAAATGCCGGCGCCATCCACTCACCTGTGAGCAGCAAATCGGGTTTGTTGTCGTTGTTGAAATCTGTCCACAACGCCGCGCATACCATACCGGGTTTTTGAAGGCCTGGAAAAAGCTGCGCCGTAACATCGCTGAAACGTCCGCCGTCGTTGCGCAGGATGTAGGAACGACTTTCCGCTGTTGGGTAATAACCGGGGGTGAGTCTGCCGCCCACAAAAAGGTCTAAATCCCCATCCAGGTCGTAATCGGCAGCCGCGATGCAGCTTCCGCTGGAATTACAATTGGGGATTTTATCGGTGGCCATGCTGAAATTTCCTTTGCCGTCATTGGTGTAGAATTGATGTGCATAAGCATCTGAAGGCCAGGCGAATTCGCTGCCGCCGGCAACCATGTACAAGTCTGCATCTCCGTCGTTATCGGCATCAAACAACAAACTGCCCATCACATCGCTCTTGCTGCCTGCCCATGGTGCATTTCCGGAAACGGAGAAGTTGCCGTCGGGCTTTTGCAGGAATAGCTTCGGACCGCCTTTGTTGCGTCCATTCCCGATAAACACATCTTCCAGTCCGTCGCCATTCACGTCAGCCACGGCCATGCCCGGGCCCAGCTGACTGTGCCGGTGCGGCAACAGGTATTCTCTGCGGAAATCCTGAACGTCTTCTTCCTGATGCGTAAACGCCGGACCGGCAGCCTGCTCAAACAATGCAGGTTCAGCGATGGCGGGCCATTGGAAACTGCCGGAGGCCTGGTCAGAGCTCAGCTCCAGTAATTTGTTCGCTTCCACATCGCGAAGGGTTTGAAAAGCACCTCCCGGCCAAATGACGGTCAGTTCTTTGATTTTATTTGCCTTGCCCAGTCCCAGATGCGCCACAGGACTTACAGATCCCTGATAACCTTTGCTGATGTTGAGTTCCGTGTATAATTCGGCGCTGTCGGTTCGTGCCAGGATTTTGGCCCCCAGACCTTGGCTATTGTATCCATTTTTGCCTTTGAGTTTCACTTTCAGCCAATTGCCTTCATTGCTGATGTTCTGATAAATAAAGGCCGTATCCTGAATATTGTTGACCACCAGTTCCAGCTTTCCGTCGTTGTTCAGATCGCACCAGGCGGAACCGGCAGAAAACGAAGGATGGTTGGTGCCCCAGTTTTCGGTCATCAGGTCAAAACTGCCGTTGTGTTTGTTGCGGAACATGAAGTTGCTGAGCCGCTCATAGGGCAGTTGTTCGGCAATTTCACGGAAGTTGGGCATTCGATTTTCTTTCTGTTGCAGGCGGCCCATGTAAATGATGAAATCCAGATTGTTCACATCACGCAGGTAGCCATTGGTCACATAAAGGTCTTTCCAGCCATCGTTGTTGAAATCTGCAAACAGCGGACTCCAACTCCAATCGCTGCGCGCGGTTCCACTCAGATAGCCCAGGTCGCTGAACAGCTTTCCACGGATGTTCGTTTGGAGCGCATTCCTCATGAACTGCGGGCCATAGCCGTGTTGTTGCGCCACCATGAAATTATCCAGTCCGGGAGGGCCTTGCAGCAATCCATAGCGTCTGGGGTCGGAAGGCAGCATATCGCAGGTGAACAAGTCAATCCAGCCATCGTTGTTGTAGTCGGCGGCATCGCTGCCCATGGAAAACAGACTGGTATGCTTGAAGTAATCTTTCAGGCATTCCTTAAACCGGCCACCACCCAGATTGATGTAGAAATAATCAGGAATGAAATAATCGTTGCATACGTACAAATCGGTAAGTCCGTCGCGGTTAAAATCACCAGGCGTGGCGCTTAGTCCGTAGCCCATGGCATCCATGCCGGCGCCGGCGCTGATGTTTTCAAACTTGTTCCCTTTATTTTCATACATGCGCTGGCTGTTGGTAGCATCTTTCATCATGGAGCGGCTGAACGGAACATCCAGACTTTTGAAAAAGGGCAGGGCGTGGTTGGCAACATAACAGTCCAGGTCGCCGTCATTGTCCATATCGAAAAAAGCCGCTTGGGTGGAATAACCGGCGTCATCCAGTCCCCAGGCTGCAGCCATTTCGCGGAATACGCCATTTCCCTGGTTCACATAAAGCAGGTTCTTGCGCATGTCCACATTGGGATTGGGGCCGCTGCGGCAGATGTACACATCGTTCCATCCATCGTTGTTTATATCGACAATGCTCACGCCGGTGCACCAGCCTTTGGGCTGGATTCCGGTTTTTGCGCCTCCATCTTCAAAGCGCATGTTTCCTTTGTTCAGGTAAACTTTCGATGGTGAATTATTTCCTGTAAAAACCAGATCCTCCAAACCGTCGTTATTCAGGTCGCCGGCAGCCACGCCGCCACCGTTGTACGCGTAATTGTACACCAGCTGGTTGACCGTATCATCTTCGGTGAGCAAATTCACAAAGTCAACGCCTGTTTCACTTCCGGGCAGAAGTTTGAACACCGGTGCTATGGTGCTGGTTGCATCCTGCTTCTTGCCGCAGGCAGACAAGGTCAACAGGAAAAGGGTCAGGCGGAAACCACGCGTTGCATTCATACTGCAATTTTAATCTTTGCCGCTCCAAAACGAAGGCTTGGCATGCCGCATCAAAAGAAGTTTTTTATGCGGTGGTTCAGGCATCATTTTTGATTTATCCGTAAGAGATGCACGCAAGAAAAACCCTTACAGCGCTGGCCTTACTTTTCAGTATGTTCGTTGCGGCCGGCAACGCATATGCGCAGTCCACTGGTGGAAACAACATCAGAGCTATTGGCAACCGCAGAGAATTGTTTGTTGATTACTGGCTCATCGACAGCATGAAAAATACGCAATTGGTGATGCATGAGCCCATCGATCGTGGCATTGCGCTGCCGTTCAACAACCCGTCATGGGAGGCAGTTCAGTGCACTTATGCCACGGTTCTTCAGGATGATACCGTGTTGCGTTTGTATTACCGGGCCGGCATCAAAGGAACAGATGACTTCGGATTTCAGGTGACGGCGTATGCGCGTTCCAAGGACGGAGTGAATTGGTCCAAACCGGAATTGAACCTGTTCAATCACCAAGGCAATACACGCAACAACATTGTACTTACCAACAGCAAAGGCGATCTGGCGGTACATAATTTCAGTCCATTCATTGACAAACGCCCCGGAACTCCGGCAGCAGAAAAGTATAAAGCACTTGGAGGCGTAGGGAAAGGCTTGTTCGCTTACGTTTCGGCAGATGGAATACAATGGAAGCGTTTGCTGGAAACTCCGGTGCTTACCAAAGCCGCTTTTGACGGACAAAATGTGGCCTTCTGGTCAGAATCAGAGCAACAGTATGTCTGTTTTTACCGGACCTGGACAGGGCCCGGAAATTACCAAGGCTTCAGAACGGTTGGACGCGCCGTTTCTAAGGATTTCATCAACTGGACTATGGAAGGCAAGATGGATTTTGGCAATACAAACGCCGAACATCTGTACATCAACCAAACCTCCCCGTATTTCCGCGCACCACATATTTACATAGGAACTGCTGCACGCTACGTTACCGGACGTTCCGCGCTGACCATTGAACAAACCAAACCCCTCAAGCTGGATATGGGCTATTATACCGCTGCGCGGGAAGGTGTTTCGGATGCAGTGCTGTTGAGTTCCCGAGGTGGCACCCGCATGGAAAGAACCTTTATGGGTTCATTCATTCGGCCCGGAATTGGCGACCACAACTGGGTTTCACGATCGAATTTCCCGGCGTTGAATGTAGTGCAGACAGGCCCGGCGGAAATGTCTGTATTCGTGGTTCAGGATTATGCCCAGCCGGGAAATCACTTGCATCGTTATTCGATGCGGCTGGATGGTTTCGCTTCGGTACAGGCTGCTTATTCCGGAGGAAGCATGGTGACCAAACCCTTTACCTTTTCCGGAGGAAATCTGTTTCTGAACTATTCAACCTCAGCCGCCGGCGGCATTGCGGTAGAAATCACCGACCCACAAGGCAAAGCCATTCCCGGTTTTGAAGCCGCGAAATGCAATCTGCTTATTGGCAATGAAATTCACCGGAAGGTAGCCTGGTCCGGCAATCCGGACCTGAAAGCCCTCAACGGCAAAGCCGTCAGGATTCGGTTCATCATGAAAGATGCAGATCTATATTCCCTGAAGTTCGAATAAGCGCACTGCAAATCCGATTGCATACATTTGGCGTTGGTAACTCCACGCCATGAAGTTGAAATTAACCCTATTCCTGCTTGCCGCGGCTACGTTAAATGCCCAAACCAGTGAATCATTTTCATTCAAGGGCCAATCGCGCAGCTACATCCGTTATACGCCAAAATCATACAGGCAGGGGATGCAGTTGCCGCTGGTGTTCGTGCTGCACGGTTTTACCCAGAACGCAAATTCAATTATGGGTTATTCCGGATTTAATGCCCTTGCCGACAGCAATAAATTCTTTGTGGTTTATGCCAATGGTGTAAGCAATGCCTGGAATACCAACAGTGGTTTCCCCGGAGGCTCAACCGCCGATGATGTAGGGTTCATCAGTGCCATCATTGATACCATGCAACAGCGCTTCGGCATTGATGCCGGTCGCGTTTATTCCTGTGGTTTTTCGGCTGGCGGATTCATGAGCCACCGCTTGGCCTGTGAGCTGGGCAACCGCATCGCGGCCATTGCCGCCGTTTCCGGTACCATGTCGGATGCAGCACTCAAAGCCTGCACACCTTCCAGAGCCGTTCCGGTGATGCAGATACACGGAACTTCCGATCTGGTGGTTTCTTATGGAGGTGGAATTTCGAATATCTCGGTGGACAATACCCTGAAATTCTGGACGTCCCAAAACCAATGCAGTTCCGGCGTTAAAACCACCAGCCTTCCGGATCGTGTTTCCGAAGGATCAACAGTGGAACGAATGGAATACAGTCCCTGCAATGCTGGGACGGAAGTCGTGCACCTGAAGGTGAACAGCGGCGGTCATACCTGGCCGGGTTCTTCCGGCTCCGGGGTGGGAAATACGAATATGGACATCAGCGCCAGCGAGGAAATATGGAAGTTCTTCAACAGGTTTGATTTGAACGGCGCCGTAAACGGATTGGAACCGGAAACCCGTTTGGTGCAACGTATTTATCCGAATCCTACTTCAGAAAGTCTGATGGTTCAATTGCTTCCGGGAATAGAGATTAAGCACATGGCACTTTATGCAGCCGATGGCCGAAATGTATGGAACATGAATGGTCAAGCTTCCGCGGTAAGCATGGATATGTCGGCCATGAAACCGGGTTTATACCTGTTGGTACTTACCGGAAAAACCGGACAGGAAATCTGTCGTGTGGAGAAACGCTGAAGCGCTTAATCAGAAGCTGTAGCTCAGTCCTGCCGCGGGTAGAATGGGCAACTGATCCACCCTTTGGAATTTTGCGCGGTCAAAGTAGAATACGTTTGCACGGTTGTAAGCATTGGTACAGGTAGCCGTGAATTGCAGTTCCCGTTTCTTTTCCAGCTTCCATTTCTTCTGAAAATTGATGTCCAGTCGATGATAGGATGGAAGCCTGCCCTGGTTCAGTCCGGCATAATAAATACCGAGGCTTCCGTTGGTTTTGGTGTAGTCTGAGGAAATGCCCTGCCTGAAGTCAAGCTTCTCGTAAAAACCTTGTGTTTGGGTAAAAGGGAAACCACTTCCAAAATTCCAGCGCACGCTGATCATGGCATTACCTGCCGGATCCAGGTTATAGCTGGTCAGGAAGTTGATGTTGTGGCGACGGTCAAAAACAGGCGCATAGGTATTGATGCCGTCAAACCTGGTTACATAAGTCAGTGAATACACCGCCCACACGTACCATTTTTTGCGTTCATATTTATATCTGAAGTCAACGCCGGAAGCCATTCCTGTTTCTATGAGGTAATCCTGTTTCAGACGGTTGGGTTTGTCGCGGTTTTTGTCGTTGTCGTCAAACAGCTTGTCGCGGTTGATGTTGGTGATTTGGGTGAAGTCTTTCACATAGGCTTCCACAATCACGTTGTGTGCGGGCGCCGGATCCCATTCCAGACCGGCAACAAGGTGACGCGCCTTTTGCAATTTGTGGGTCACCGGTTTTCCATCGAAGGTTGCGGGAAGGTTTTCCGGACCGCTGAGGAAGCCATAAAACAGGTTTACCACATCGCGGTCGCTCACGGCCGACATCAAGTTCTGGCTGTAATAACCACCGGCAAATTTCAGGCTGAAGCGTTTGCTGAAGGAATACTTCGCCGACAAACGTGGCTCGATGCTGCTGTTTCCCAAGGAAGCGTAGAACAGTCCGCGGATTCCGGGTTGAATCACCCAACGGTTTTTCACCCAGCGGTACATCCCGTATCCGGTGATTTCGGTAGTGTTTTCAAACTGTGTGATGAGTCGGTTGTTTGGGTTGTATATCTGGAATTCGGTGCGGAAACCGTTGATTTCGGCGCCATAACGGAACTCGTTTTTCCCACTTGGATAGGTGAAGTTCAATCCAACGTTAAAACCGTTGATGCCGCTGCTGCGTGGTTTTTGATCCGATTCCAGCTGCCTGATCAGATAATCGGAATAGGAAAAGAAACCATCAATTCGCATTTTAGATTCATCCGGAACAAGCAGGAATTTGGCGCCAAATCCGTTGCTGCGCCAATTGTATTCTGTGGTTCCCGGAAATGCTACACGGTCGCCCAAACGAAATCCGAACAGTTTCAGGTAGCTTCCGCTGGCGCCGGTAAAACTCATTTTGGCGTGCAGGTCGCCGAAGGTGTAGGGCAGTTTATCCGGGTCGGCATACTTGTAGAACAGCTGCGAGCTTTGGCGCAAAAAGGAATTTCGGTAGGAGATGGCATAGGAACTGCTGCCCGCGCCTTGCTTGAATTTTTTCAAGGGACCTTCCAGCAGCACTTTGCTGGTAAATGGATTCAGCGCCAGTTTGCCTCGGTGCCTTGTTTTGTCGCCGTCGCGGGTACGCACATCCACAATGGCTGAAATTCGTCCGCCGTATTCTGCATTAAATCCGGCAGAATAAACCTCCGTACTGCGGATCATATCGGTTTCAAACACCGAAAAAAGACCAATGCTGTGGAACGGATTGTAAATGGTCATTCCATCCAGCATCACCTTATTCATTACCGGTGAACCACCGCGGATATAAAGCTGACCGCCCTGGTCACCGCTGAACACCACACCAGGCAACACCTGAAGGTACTGCAGCAAATCAGGTTCGCCGCCCACGCTGGGCATGCGCGCTATATCCCGACGGTCGATGCTGGTATTGCCAATCAGTACTTCCCGCTGTTTGCGCACGTTTCGGGCGGTGATGGTGATGTTTTTCAGTTCAACAACCTTCCGCTTCAGGTAGAAGTTTTTCTTGAAATTCTTGCCGGCAATAACCGTGATGGTTTCTGAGAATTCTTCGTAATCGTCCTGAATCAGTGTGAGGGTATAATCGCCAACGGATACCGTGGCAAAGTTGAAAAATCCTTCAGCATCGGTAAGGGCTATGTAATTTGTGCCTTTCAAACTTACCTGAACGCCCTGAATGGGAACACCGGATTCACTGTCATAAACCACGCCGCGTACATCCGGATTCTGTGCCTGAAGCGCGGCTGCAAACGAAATTAAGAAACACAGCAGGAGGAGAACTCTTTGTTGCATCTGGCCCGCGAATATAGTCAGGAAGCGAGGGCTTAAGTCGCTATTTGACGAATGGCCGTTTCCGGTGGTAATTTTGCAGCCTTGGATTGTGAAGATTATTATATCGAAAGCGGGAGGGTAGTGTTTACCGAAGCATACCACCTGAAGCGCGGCCATTGCTGCGGCTCGGGTTGTCGCCATTGCCCTTTTCTTCCAAAACACGAGAAAAACAGTACTTCCATGCTTCAGCCTGCTCCATCGGCCGACTTGCGTCCCGGTAAGGAAGTGAAAAGCTGATTATTCTGCGCAGCGGTAAGGATCGTCGGCCTGCCCGCTTGTATTGTAACCATCGTAGCAGAACTGGAAAGCCCGTGCCGTTACGCGTACAATTTCCGCGGTCAAACGGCTGCCCCGCTGACTGTCCGGCGGGTAACCATAACCTATATTTCCTGAAGCAATATTGCTTACCTGCACGGTTTCCGATTTAAAGAGGTAATTGTTGGCCGTCCAATAGCTCACCTGAACTTCAACCAAGTCAACAGGATACGCGCCGCTGTTGCGCACCGCCACGCGGATGTCGGCAAATCCACCCAGGGAAACGGGTGTGTATGAATCAACCTCTGCTGTAAGGTAGCTCGTCCAATTTTTACGTGCTTCTTTTTGCTTTTTTTCCTCGGCTGCCTTGGCTTCGGCTTGCTCTTTCACAATGGCATCCTGAATGGCTTGATTGGCATCCAGTTCCTGCTGCGCTTCATCGATGGTTTCTTTCTGCTGTTGAACGACTGTCTGGCTTTGCTCCAGAGCAGTGCTTGTTTCCCTTTTTTGGTAGTAAACAATGGCCAAAGCGCCCAGGATGAACAGGAAGAGAATGGCAACCACCAAAATCATCCGCCATGCTGTATTTGTACCGACCTGCGGTACTTGCGGTGGCTGTGTTTCCTGAATATTTTCGGCAATTTCCTTTGGCGAATCAGATGCTGGAACCTGTTCCGGCGTTTGGACAGTTTCTGTTGATTCCTGTTCCGTTGCAGCTACCGGAAATGGCGGTGGCAACGGAGCTAAAACAGATTCCAATTCTGTAAGTAAGCCTGCCTTCACCCATTGGTCGAGGCCTTCCCGCCAAACATGGGTTTCGGCGTTTAAACCTGCGGCCAAAAGTTGATCTGCTTCAAAAGGACCTTTTTGTTGCTTGCCGTCGTGAATGTAGTAACGCATCGCGCATCAGGTGATTAAAGTATGCTGCGCAAAGGTATTAAGTGTGCTTCTGAATGTATCGTCGCAGATTTATTACCGACTTATCTTCGCCCTGTGTTTGTGTCTGGCTTTACGATTGCGCGAAATGTTGTTCAGGGTGATTATCCGCTTCGTGAGGCGGTGGAATCCATTTTGCCTTTGGTTGATGAACTGATTATCGCCGTGGGGCAAAGCGAAGACCAAACCCTGGAATACGTGCGCAGTTTTCCATCTCCCAAAATTAGAATTATTGAAACCGTTTGGGACGATCGCCTTCGGAAGGGTGGCGCAGTGCTGGCAGTAGAAACCAACAAAGCACTGGATGCCTGCAATCCCAACGCCGACTGGTGCGTGTACATCCAGGCAGACGAATGTCTGCACGAAGCCGATTATCCGGCCATTAAAACGGCCATGCATAAGTACGTGCAGGACGCACGGGTTGAAGGTTTGCTGTTTGATTACAAACACTTTTACGGCAGCTACGACTTCCTTGCCGATTCTCGTCGTTGGTACCGGCACGAGGTGCGCATCATCCGCCGTAATCCTGCGATTCGCTCATACATGGACGCCCAGGGCTTTCGTAAAAACGGAAAAGAAAAGCTGCGTGTGGTGCACAGCGGTGGCACCGTATATCACTATGGCTGGGTAAAACATCCCGAAGCACAAACACAAAAACTGGTGCAGAGCAGCCGCTTTTGGCATGCTGATGATTTCGTACAGGAAATTGCCGATGCAGGCAGTTTTGATTACTCCAAGATTGACTCCTTAAAGCTGTTCGAAGGACAGCATCCTGAAGTAATGAAAGAGCGCATTGCCCGCATCAACTGGAGTTTTAATGCCGATCCCACGCGGAAGCGTTTTGGCTTCAAACAACGCATGTTGTATCTGTTGGAACGCATAAGCGGTTGGCGACCCGGAGAATTCAGAAACTACACCAAAATCAACCCATAACCTGTAACCATGACCACCGATATTCTGGTGATGGGCGGCGGTGCAGCGGGTTTCTTCTCAGCCATTCACGCCGCGTCTTCCGGGAAGCAGGTTTTGCTTCTGGAAAAATCAGCCCGCACCCTGAATAAAGTTTTGATTAGTGGTGGTGGTCGCTGTAATGTGACACATGATTGTCGTTCGCCTGCCTCGTTGTCTGCGCATTATCCGCGCGGTGCTTCCTTCCTCAAACCCTGTTTTAAGGTTTGGGGTGTACAGGAAACCATCGCTTGGTTTGAAAAACAGGGCGTTTCCCTGAAAACAGAAGCCGATGGCCGCATGTTTCCGCTCAGCGACCAGTCGGAACACATCGCGCTTGCACTCGAGGAAGCGGCCCGCAGAAACGGTGTCCGCATCCGCACCAAAACCGGTGTGCAAAGGCTGGAACCTTCCGGTCATGGATTTCTGGTGCATACCGATTCCGGTGAGTTGATTCAGGCCGGTAAAGTCATCGTGGCGCCGGGCGGATTGCCCAAACGATCGCAATATGATTTTCTTGATGCGCTGCAGCTGGACATCGTTCCACCGCTGCCTTCTATTTTCACCTTTCACACCGGAAATGCAGCGCTGCACGCCCTCAGTGGTTTGGCGCTGCCCGAAGTGAGTTTACGCGCCGAAGGGCAGAAGCAAAGCTTCAGCGGACCGATGCTTGTTACACATTGGGGTTTGAGCGGCCCGGCGGTGTTGCGCTGCTCTGCCTGGCTGGCCAGACACTTAGCGCAGTTGGATTATCGTTTTCCTTTGTACGCACGCCTGATTCCCTTCAGTGAAGCCGAGTTCCGCGCCATGCTGGAACAATGGATGCGCGAACACCCTAAAAAGCGCCTGTACAACCAAACGCCTCCGGGCATGCCCGCGCGTTTCTGGTCGTACCTTTTGTCCGAATTGGGAATTCCGGAGGCGCTTTGTGTGGCTGAACTTGGAAAAAAAGACAAAAACCGCATTGCCGAAACCGTGTTGAATCATCGTTTTGAGGTGCGGGGAAAAAGCCCGTTCAAAGAGGAATTCGTAACCGCCGGTGGTGTTGCTTTGGAAGAAATCAACGCAGCGCGGATGGAAAGCAAGAAACATCCGGGATTGTTCTTCGCAGGAGAAGTGCTGGACATCGACGGCATCACGGGCGGCTTTAATTTTCAGGCAGCCTGGACCACAGGATACATTGCAGGAACATCTGCAGCTGATAGTTGTAGTTCGACAAGCTTGGTTCCTGAGCGGAACTGAGGGACACCATGACAAGTTTCCCCCGGAAAAAAATCTCATCCTGAACAACGTCGAAGGACATGCGCAATAGGGTATTCAACAAATAGAAAACTTCAATCCATCACCCCGGCTTCAGGCGTCCAGGAATAGAGCAGGTAAGGCTCCCGCAGCTTCTTGAAAACATCCAGGTCCTGCTTCCAGGAAGTACGGATTTCTTCCGCTGTTTTACCTGCGGCAACCATGTCGCGCAAGGCAGTTCCACCGGTAAGTTTGTCGAAGAAGGGCGTGAAAAAGGCAGCTTTATTCGGACAATCGCCGTAACTCAGCAGCAGCCAGTCGAGGTAAATGAAGTTGATGTTGTCCACGTAGCCGTTGGCGAAGTCGCGCAGCAGAAATCCACGGCATGCTTGGCCTTTATAGGGTGGATTGATGGTTTTTCCGGGAATGTCCACCGGTGTGAAATCGTGGTTGCCAACCTTCATCCACGGTGCGCCAATCAACTCGAACGGGTAGGGCGTTCCGCGTCCCATGCTCATCACTGTTCCTTCAAACCAGCCCAGGGAAGGGTAGAGCCGCACCGATTCAGGCGTGGAAAGGTTGGGAGAAGGCGGCACCGGTGGCGTATAGCGGCGATTGTGGTGGTAATGATCCATAGGAATCACGCGGAGCATACAGGTATCTTTCGTGCTGAGCCAGCGTTGTCCGTTGATCATGCGGGCCAGTTCTCCCAAGGTCATGCCATGCACCATGGGAATGGGGTGCATGCCTACAAAGCTTCGGAATGCCGGCTGCAGTATGGGGCCGTCCACAATATGTCCGTTGGGATTGGGACGATCCAGCACCATCAGCGGAATTTTAGCCGCCGCGCAGGCTTCCATCAGATAATGAAGCGTGCTTAAATAAGTATAGTAACGAACGCCCACATCCTGCACGTCAAAAACCACGATATCCAGACCGAGCATTTCTTCCGGCGTGGGTTTGTAATGTTTTCCATAGAGGGAAATGATGGGCAGGCCGGTCAGTGAATCTATGCCGCCACTCACTTTTTGTCCGTTGGCAGCTTCGCCCCGAAAGCCATGCTCCGGCGCGAATATCCTCACCGGACGAATGCCTGCAGCAACCAGGGTATCCACCAGATGTCGTCCGCCAATCCGCGAAGTTGGATTCACCAGCAAGCCTACCTTTTTTCCCTGCAACAAATGGAAATATCGCTCCGTACATTCGGCACCGGTGCGGATTTTAGGCAAGGGTTCGGAAAAGCTGTTTCCGTAGCGGACCATCATGGTGCGCCCTTCAGGTTGTTGTGCCTCAGAAGGCTGATGCCAACAGAAAAGACAAAGGCAGAGCCAAATATTCTGCATCTTTGAACGCGGAAACCTACCGAACAGATTCAGGGACCTCATGAACTGGCCATTTTTTATCGCCCGAAGGCTTATTTGGAGCAGGCAAAGATCGTTTTCTAAACTGATTGTGCGCCTTGCAACTTCAGGAGTTGCACTCAGCGTAGCGGTAATGCTCATTTCTCTGGCCACTGTTACCGGTTTTCGCGATGGCATCCGGCAAAAGGTTACGGGCTTTACCGGGCATCTGGCGGTAAATGCGCTGAACAACAACAACAGCCTGGAACAAGTGCCCATCTTGCGCGATGCGAAGGTGGAAGAAGGTCTTTGGAAGATGCCCCGTGTGGATAAAGTAAGCGCCATCGCCCAGAAACCAGGCATCATCAAAGGGGAAGATGATCTGGATGGCATTGTGTTGAAAGGCGTGGACCATAATTATGACTGGGCTTTTCTGAAAGAAGCACTGGTGGAAGGCCGATTGCCCAAACATACCGACAGTGCTGCTGCTGCAGAAGTGCTGGTTTCCAGATATACCGCCAGACGGCTGAAGCTGAAGATTGGCGATAAGCTCCGCGTGCTTTTCATCAGTTCGGACAGCTTCGGGAACAATACCACCAGTGCCGTGGCCCCGCGCATCAGCGGCATTTATGAAACCGGACTGGAAGAACAGGACCGCTTGATGGCGTTTACATCTTTGAGTTTGCTGCAACGTGTGTATCGCCATCCTCGGGTCATCACCCAATGGGAAATACGTTTGAAACAGGAGTTTCTGGACCGCGATCCTGAACTGTTGCACCGAACCACCGAGTTCATTCATACCCAGATTCCTGCTGGACTGCGCGCCTGGAACATCTTCGAACAACAACCCCAGATTTTTGAATGGCTGGGCTATCTGGATACCAATGTGGAAATCATCATCGTGCTGATGGTGGTGGTGGCTTCCATCAACATGTGCATCGCCCTGATGATTCTATTGCTGGAACGCACCAACATGATTGGTTTGCTGAAGGCCTTTGGCGCGGCTGATGGCCCGATTCGCCGGATCTTTTTAACCCATGCCGCCTTCATCATCCTGGGCGGATTGGCGCTGGGTAACCTGTTTGGATTGGGTTTCTGCTACCTGCAGGAACGTTTTGCTTTCATCCGTCTGCCGCGCGAAACCTATTACGTGGACCGCATGCTGGTAGAAATCGTGCCCATGCACGTGGCCTTGGTCAACGCCGGAACCTTTGTGCTGGTTTTGCTCGTATTGTTCATCCCCGCCGCCTGGGTAAGCAGGTTGAGCCCGGTGAAGACGATAAAGTTTAATTGAGGGTGGGCTTGAATGCGCAAATAAGGTCTTTAGCAACCCGCCCTAAAACCAAACCCCAACCCCGAAGCATCTTGTGAATCCTCCGGAGTTGGGGCTTGCGTATCAATTATGAATTCCGAAAAACCAATTCCGATCCCTGGCAATCCAGCTCAATCCGGCTGTCTT
>JBIKKI010000122.1:0-6908 GCA_044360435.1 Bacteroidia bacterium | reverse complement strand
GGTTGCTGTTTAGCGGAAGCACCGAACCTCCGTAGGGTGTGGCCGGGATGTCGAGGAGAACCGTGAGCCAATCCCAACTCACTGTTCCGGCCATGTTGAGGTATCCGTTGCCTTGAGGCGCCAGCGAATCCTGTTTGGTGGCAAGGTCCATGGAAGCCCCGCTTTGTACAAATCTGCGCCACATGCCATTGATGCCATTTTCAAAATCAGACAGCAGCAAGCCCGGATTCTTTTTCACAGATTTGATTTTTACTGGAAGACTGAAGCTGTCGTTGAGACCGTCAATGCGCAGCGTCGCGGTGCATGTTTCTTCTGTGAACATGGGGAAATAGGTGGTTGACCCATTCCAGATGCCTGCAGGTGCGGCAATTTCATTGCCCTGCCCGCTGATGACTTTATGCGCCTTCGAAGCTGAACCTCGGATGTGGATGTGCCACTGAACCGTTTTGTTGAATTTCGCGGTGAACGTAACCAGCTCTTTATTGCCAAAGGCTACACTGTCTTTGTTGGCAGCGAATGGTTGCAGCAGCGCAAATGATTTATTCAGGTCTTCCAGCGAGGGGCCGTCGAAGATTTGTTCCTTGCGGCATCCAGCCAGAGGAAGCAGGAGCAGCAGCGCAGCTATGGTGGTGAATCTTGATTTTTTCATCTTCAAAAATTCATGTTATAAATGAGGGAAAACTGGTTGATTTGATAATCGGGCGTTCCCTCGGAAGGTTTCTTGTTCACTTGTTGCTGGTAGAAAGCGGTAAAGTAGGTGTTCCCTTCAAAGCGGCAGCGGATGCCACCTGCAAGGAGTTGTTGTTTGTTGCTGTACGACGTTCTGTTGAGGAAACTCACGCGGGAGTATTCATCGCGCTCTGCAATAAAATCTGTACCTGAGCTTTGTTGTTGCACGAAGCCGAACATCAGGTCTATTTTTTTAAATACTTCCACTTCCGCGCCCGTGCTGTACCTCCATCTGGTGAAATTCACCGTTTCAAAGGCAATGCTGCTGCCTCTGTCCACACTTTGCCGTTCTATGCCGAAGCGCAGTTTTTTCCCTTTGCTGGTTCCGCTGAGTTTCGCCAGATCGAGCAAAAAATGGGCTTTGGTTTGCTGGAATGATTTCAGCGCCAGCGTTCCTTGTCCCCGGATTTCGCGCAGTTGGTGGTGTTTCAGGTCAATGTTGAATCCGGAAGGATGGGCATAGCGCATTCCGGCAAAGCCGCCCAGACGGTTAAAGGTTGCGGTTCCGTAGGGTAAAACAGCATTGAACTCTTGTGCAGCGGGCATCAGGTTGGTGCTTACAGAAGTATTATACACCTGTTCATTTCCCATCAGTTCGAGTAAGGCCGGAGCCCGCAGGCTGTTGCCATTGTTGTATCGGTTGAATAAACTGCCGGAGCTTTGGTAGTTTACGTCTTTACTTTGTGCACCGATGCTTCTGAAATCAGGGCCAATATTCATGTAGCCCGCTTCCAGGCTGAGGTGTTTTTGAGGGAAGAGCAGTTTGCCGCTTACGTAAATGAAATAATCCTGCAGCGAAGTCAGCCCGGCGGCGTTGCTGAACGCCAGCCTGCTGGTTCCGCTTTCACCTTTAATCAGCAATTGACCACCGGCAAGCTTTCCGCTGTAGGTTAACCCGAAGGTTTGCACTCGATTGTCAAGTCGGTTGGTATCGGCAGCGGTGCCGCGCACATCGAATACGGAAAATCCATTCCAGCTCAGGGCCAGGTGTTTGCTTTGCAGCACATCGATGGTGATGCCGCCCATCAGTCGGTCGGGAATGTCGGCCAGATTGCTGGCGCGCAGCCGGGTCAGGTAGCCATTGAAATCTGCTTCCTTGATAAACTTTCCAAAGCGTAAACCAAAATCTGCCTGCAGTCCCTGTAATCGCCAGGTATTGCGGCTGTAGAAGCGTTCATAGTCCACGATATGTTGCTGGAGCAGAAACACATCCGGCATGGAATCCGGCCGGTCGGCGTGGTGGTTGTACAGTGTAAACGGAGTTTGTTTCAGGTTCAGGTCGCCCAATTGGTAGCGAACCGCATTGGCAACAATTCCTTTCAGCCAAAGCTGCCGCACGTCAAAGCCCACGCCGGCACCCCAGAATCCGCCATACTGGTTGCGGATGCGGAACATTCCCAGGATTTCAGTGTTTTTGTTGGGTCTGATGTTCACGCCAAGGTCAATGAGGGCATAACCTGTGGTGGTGCGCATTACTGTTGACGTATCAGGAATGCTGTCATGGGTGTTGAGTCTGTTGTTGTTCACGGCAGAGCGAGCCGCACCGGTAAAGCTCACGGTTTTCTGTGCCTCCAGTTGCTTGGCCAAGACTGTGGCAAGAATGAACAGAGTAAGGTGGAGCGTGCGCATCTTCAGAAGAATATTTTTAGTTCCATACTGGTTTCGAAGCCCTGATAGCGGTCTTTAGCGAAGCTGCTGTCGTAGCCTTTCATCCAGCGCTGTCGAACATACAACCCGGCACCTTTGCTCAACTTGAGGTCAAAGCCGGTGGCAAAGGCAAGGGCGGTTTGGTTTTTGGGCCTGCGGGAAACAACGTCGGTTGCCGTTTTGTAATTGGCAATGTTGCGTTCAAAGCCCAGATAGTTGCAGAAGGTGAATCCCTTACCCAGAACCAGATAGGATTCCAATTGGTGGTAATAGGTGCGCATCAGCGCTTGTTCGCTAAACACGGTCACGGGCGACAGGAATGTTTGTGCTGAACTGTATTGGCCCAGGTAGTTGGTGTACACTCTTTTTCTGCCTAATTCATGCGCTGCGCGCAGGTGTATTTCCAGACTGTTGAAGTATTTGTCTATCAGGGGAAGTCCGCTGCCGGGGTCCACTTCCGTCAGGATCAGGGTTTCATATACCGAGCGGTATATTTTTGATAAGTTGCCGTAGGGGCCAACGTTGGCTGGAAAATCCCAGCGCCACATCCGCGACAGGGCCAGGTTGTTCACAGGATGCCCGTAGGTAATACGGTTGGAAGTGCGTTCCAATTCTCCAGACATGCTCCAGCCGAAACCGGCTTTGATATTTCCAAGATCCCAAAGGATGTTCAGGTCGGCGCCTTGTCTGTTGTTAACCAATTGTCCTATCGGCGTCATGGCGCTGGCCACGGCAGGAAGTACCGGTTGGGTAGCTGTGTTGGTATTGCCTGATTCCGGTTCGGTATAACTGCTGTTGATGAAAATCGAACTGTTGTTCACCACCCTTGGGCTGATGCGGTACAGGTGCAACTCGCCGGTAAGTTTCGAGGCGATTTTTTTTTCGAGTTTCAGGGAAACCGCTTCACCCCATTTTCCGCGCACATCAGGCGTGTAGGTTCTGCCAAGGCCAATTTCACCCTTGAACAACAAGGAACCGGCTTGTTGACGAAATTCGAGGGTGTGGATGTTCATGCCGAATCGTGTTCCGCGCAAGGAATCCAAAATGGCTTCAGAGTTGAAGCTGTTGAGGGATGCGAAGTTGTTTCCGTATTGCTTGCTGATTCGTCCGCCGAAAGAATTATTGGGGATGGGCGAAAGACCGCCGTTCAGCTGTGTTTTTCCATACATGAAGACGCCGGAAAATCCTTGTGGCAGGCCCGTCGCTTCCAGAATCATGCCGTGGAAGGCTTGTTGCCCCCAACGCTGATCTTGGTTGAAGTTGCCCGCACTGTGGTAGGTCTTGTAGCGCGCTTCCAGAGTGGCGGTATTTGGATCCCAGGGATTTCGCTCAAATAGGGAAAAGCGATTGTATCCGCGGTTGGTTTGGAAGGTGAAGGGCGAAAGTGCATACCAGTTGATGCCTCCGGTATGCAGGGTGAAGGTGCCAAAATCGCCGGCATAAGTTCCGTGCAGGTTTACGCCCAGGTTTAATCCTTTAACGCCTTCAGCTGCGCCGGCGCCGGTCATGGGTGTCCAGAGAAACAAATCCGTTCCGAACGAGGTGTTTGGCGCGATGCTGCCACCCAGGTTCAGCAACAGTTGCGGAATCTGGCTGTCGTCGCCAATAAAAATATTGTTGGGATGAGCGGCAAGGTGTGGGTACGATTCACTCAGGTGCCGGTAATTGGCCATGAAGCGATAGTAGCCGCTCACCTGAAACTGCCTGAGGTTGGGCAAGGGTATCGCTGCCGGATGAATGGATTCGAGTATGCCCGGTCGCAACAGGTTCAGGCTTGAATCTTTTGATTGCCCTTGCAGCGATGCGGCGGCATAGAGCGTTCCCAGAAGTAAGCCAAGATGCCGTGTTGTTTTATTCTTCATGGAAGGAACGCATATCTTGTGGTTTGATTTCTATCAGGCGGGCGGGGCCGTCTTCCGGACTGCGCTCCTGAACCCAAAACGGGATGTTGTGGTACGCGGTTTTTCCATGGCATTCCACATGAACGAACAGGCGGTAGGCGCCAGGTTTATCGGGCGCGCGGAATTGCAGTTTGCTGCTGCGTGACCCGCGCATACTGCTTCGCACGGCTGTTGCTGCCTGTTCTGCATCGCCACCGGATTTTTTATCGGTGCTTTCTTCCAAAACAGTCCACGAATAGCGAAGAAGGGGATTTTGTTGAACCGCGCCCTGGCCAAGGTCTGCAGAGAGGGTGGCATGATGCCAGTTTCCTGCCTTCAGCCTTGCTTCTTCCTGTTCAAAGCCGGTAATAACCATGGAAGAAATGCTCGGGGCCGGTTTCGACGGCCAGCGGCCGGTGAACACAAATTCCAGCGCATCGATGGGTTCTGTTGGCTGGCCGTTCTTGTTGAATAGTCCGAACCAGGTTTCGGTGTACTCCTGTTTGGCGCCCCAAAGGAAGGCGTAAGAACCAAGGCAATGGCTGGTATTGGGGGCAATAAAGTCTTGATAGCGAGACAGGTAAACGGCTTTTTTTGCTGTGCTGCTCTGTTCGATGGCTGCTTTCCAGGAAGTTTGAGGTGCTTCCCAATAGCCATTAGGTCCCCATTCCGTGATCATGTAAGGGCCGCTCCATCCGTAACGCCTGATGTTGCGCGGAACTCCGCCAATATCGCCGTAGGTATTGATGCCCAGCAGGTCAATGTCTGGCGCCTTTTTCAAAATCCATTGCACATCCATGGAGTCGAGGCCAGCCGTAACGGTAGCTGTGGGATGATTTGGATCTACGCGATGTGCATAACGTGCTAAATCCTGAACGGCATCCCAACACGCCGGATTGGTATAGTTCAAATCGAGCTCGTTACCGATGCCCCACATCAAGAGTGCAGGATGGTCTTTAAACTTCATGATGGCCTGGCAGAAGTGGCGGTATTGCCTGCCAACTTTTGTGGTATCTGAATAGTCAAATCCATGGCGCTCATGTTGCAGCCAAAATCCGAGCATCACTGTTAGTCCGCGTTCATGGGCAGCATCCAAAATGCTTGCGGCTTCTTCAATGCCCCAGGTTCTGATGGAATTGGCGCCAATGGAAACGGCCAAATCCAGCTGCACAGTTCCGCCCACTCCTTTTACATAATACGGAGCACCGTTGCGCATTAGTACAAAACTGTCACCTGTAGGTTTAATATAGGTTTGCGCTTCCACGACGGGCGTCGTGAAAGCAGCAGCGCTCAGATGAAGAAGAATGATGAAGAATTTCAAAAAGTGCGTATTGAGCAAATGTGCCTTTAAGAACAAGCCTGCCATGCAATTGTTCAGGCGCTTTTTTTTGCTGCACTTGTAAGCGGGAACGGATAGGGCTGTTCCCGGGAAATACGGCTCCGCAACGGCGGTTGTTCGCATGGATGAAGTGCGGAGCGGCATGTTCATTGCGTGGCAAGTTATTGTTATTTTTACAATAAGTCAAAATTCTTAACGAAGGGTTAAGAAGATTTTTACGTGAACTGATGGGAAAAGGTTTGGAACGATTACAAATCGAAATTAAAACCAAGCTGTTCCAGTTCGCCATACCTGCTTTTGTCGAAACGGTAAAGCTTGGCGGCGCGGTGGGATACCTGTTTTTGTTTTTCGCCGGTTTCTACCAGGAACTCGTAGCTCAGAATTTTTTTTCTAAAGTTCCGGGTATCCAGACTGATTTGCAGGATGGATTCATAAAGTTCCTGCAATTGGCGCAGCGTGAACTTTTCCGGCAACAATTCGAAGCCTATGGGGCGGTAACGAAGTTTCCCTTTGATGCGGTCCAGGGCCTGTTTTACAATTTGGTTGTGGTCGAAGGCCAGGTGAGGCAACTCTGAAACATTCACCCACACAGCTTTTCGGGCGAAGGATGAACGCGGTTGCAGGTTGTAGTTACTGATGCGTATAAGGGAATAATAGGCAACGGTGATTACCCGACCCAAGGGGTGGCGGTTCACATCACCAAAAGTGTACAGTTGTTCGAGGTGTGCCTCGTCGAGTCCGGTCAATTCCAAGAGGATCCGCGCTGCGCCATCGTCCAGGTTTTCATCTTCACGCACCAGGTTTCCGGGCAGGGCCATGCGGCCGATGAACGCTTCTTCAGCGCGTTCAATCAACAAAACCTTCAGCGATCCTGTGTCAAAACCCAGAATCACGTTGTCGATGGAAAACGTATTTTGATACATTTTAGCCATGGCCTTGTGTGCTGTTGGTGTTTGGCTGTGTCATGCGGAACTTCGTTTGGCAGGTGCTGCCGAAACCAGGTCGCGAAATTAGCACCTCAAGTCCAAGGCCTGCAGTTTCAGGTACAAAAAAGCAGCAAGAAACGGCTTTGCATGCATGACCTTGTTGAATGCCTTGCTGTGGCAAAAGAAGAGAGGCCGGAAAGACCTCTAACATTTTGTGTAGCGAGGTCCGTGCGTCCGGATACAGACGGGATATGAATCCTAAAAAAAAAAAGAGGCCATTACAGCCTCTTGAATCTATTGTAGCGAGGAGCGGGATCGAACCGCCGACCTTAGGGTTATGAATCCTACGCTCTAACCATCTGAGCTACCTCGCCAAACGAGGGCGCG
>JBIKKI010000024.1:0-22359 GCA_044360435.1 Bacteroidia bacterium | reverse complement strand
TCCAGAGCCTGAACTGGCCATTCAAACCTATTACGAGCGCATGTGGCTGGCGGAAGGTCGAACCATCCGCTACCTGAACTTCAGACTTCCCTGAACGGTTCCAAAACATCCATCCAGCGATCCCAGAGGCTGAAGTCGGCCATGCCCGGTGCTTCTTCACCCATTCCGTCGATGCTTACGGCGTAAGGTGTTGCATCGTGCAACCATGAAGTATCATCCGGATTTGCATGCGTGATGTTCAACATCCACAGGGTTTCCGCAGGATAATCGTTTTTGTATTGAAGGTATTCCGCCACGCTTGACGCATGAAGGATGCTGTGCGGAGAAGCAGGTTGGATGCCGGGTTGAAATGGAAGTATCCAGGGAAGGTGCAGCTCCTGTTCGGGTGCGCTTTCCACGGCTTCCATGCCCAACACGCTGATGCTGTCCAGGATGCTGTCGCGGGCTGTGCCTTCGGGAAATTCTCCCGTACAAAGTGGGCCGTTGATCCATGCAATGATGCCTTGAATCTGGGCAGCAGCCAGCGCTTCAGGGTGTGCGACATCCATGCGGAAGCCGGTGAAATCAGCCAGTACGGCAGCAGCATAGCGCGCTTCTGATAAAGAGCGGATGCTGTTGAACTTTAACTTTAAGGTCATCTTACTGCTCAGCGCAGCAAAGTTACGGTCCCGGGGAACTTGTACACCTTTCCGTCCGCGCTGCTCACTTCAATTACATACGCATACACATCCTGCTGCACGGTAACACCCTTATAGGTGCCATCCCATCCGGCTGTGGCATTGGTGGTTTCGTACAACTTCTCACCCCAGCGGTTGAAGATGGTCATACGGAAGCTCGCAAAGTTCTGCACCAGCGGGATGAAGGTATTGTTGCCATTCGGTCCGGCCTGGTCGGGCGTGAAGGCGTTCGGGATGAATACGATGATATCCGGTCCAACCTTCACCGGGCGCATCATGGTATCCGCACAACCTTTATCGGAAACCACGATCAGGGTTACGTTGTAGATGGCCGTATCCTTTCCATACGCATAATTCGGGTCGCGTTTGGTGCTGGAGTCTTTTCCGGTTCCGGCGCCGAAGTTCCAGTAATGCTTCAGGATGCTGTTGTCAGCAATGCTGCTCTTGGTGAAGAATTGGAATTTGGGCAGCGCGATGGTGGTATAATAGCTTGGATCGGAAGTGAAATCAGCCACGGGAACGGGCCAAACATCCACATAAGCGGGTTTGGACACTGTGGTGCTGCATGGGCCGGCGGTATTTACCATGGTTAGCCGGACATCATACTTGCCCCAGTTTGGATATTGAATTCCCTGCGGGTTTGCGTCCGTAGCGTTGCCACCATTGCCGAAATCCCAGGAATAACTGAGCTGTGCAGCAGGAATATTGTTGTTTAATGTGCTGCTGAAGTTTACTGTATGAGGTTCACATGCCTGCAGCAGGTCACCGTTGAAGTCGAATTGCGGATAGGCATGGATGAACAGCTGCATGCTGTCTGCCACGGCCGGACAAACATTGCCTGCCGGAGCCACGTTGCGCACCTTCAGCCATACGCTGCCACTGGTTTTGTCCGTGGTGCCGGGCGTGTAAATGCTGCTGGTATCCTGTGTGCTGAAACTACCATCGCCACTGCTTGTCCATTGCACAGCCGGAGACCATTGCAGCCTGCTGTTCAGGTTCAGTGTCTGGTCGTCGCACATCTTGGAAGGATCCGGGGTGAGGATGTTCAGCGAAGGCTGGCTCTGCACCAGGATGTCGAAGCTGTCTTTCATCTTACAGCCAAACGGATCGGTATAGGTATAAACCAGCGAATAAGGTCCTTCCACAGTAGCTTTCTGATCGCTGCCCGGAGTGAAGACGCTGTTGCCGCTGCCGCTCAGTCGCTTGCCGCTCCAGGTTCCGTTGCCGCCCACTGGACTTACAAATGTGGGTGCGAGGTTGATGGCAGGATCGGTACTGCACACCTTCATGTCGGCGGGCATGGTCACCTTGGGCAGAGGCTTCACCACCAGCACGCCGCTGTCGGCGGTATAGCAGCCGGAAGCTTCATGCACATAGCGGAATTCCCAATCGCCGTCGCCATTGGCTGGAACGAAGAGGTGATTTTTTAAAACAGCGCCAACCAGCTTGGGATCTGTGCGGTCGCCATCTTTACTCACCGCAATCCAGCGGCCATCCGGTGGGTTGCTCATGCCGTTCAGGGTCACGTAGTCGTTCAGGTCGATGGTGTCATCGTCAAAACAAAATGTAGGGAAGGGCTGAACCTTCACTTTTGGCTCAGGAATTACCTTCACCGCAGAGGTGTCGCGGGTAAAGCAACCGCTGATGGGATCCTGGATGAAGAAGGCCATCTCGTAATCGCCCGAGTAATAGTCTTCGGTTGGGTCACCAAAACAGAATTCCCAGTTGGCCGGCAGACCGGAACCCTGGTTTTTGTCTTTAATCAGGCTGCCGGTAGGAACGCCGGAAGGTGCTTTCAGAACAGTCCAGTTGTACATGGCACCGGTTTTAACCCTTGGCAGGATGATGGATGAATCCATCAGCGCGCAGCCGATATCCTGGCACCAGATGCGGTCTCTGAGTTGAACAATGGGATTTCCCTGGATGACTACCGTGAAGCTGTCTTTGTTGTAGCAGCCTGTTTTAGGATCGGTATATTCACAAATGATGACATCCGATTTATTGGTGCCGCCCTGCAAGCTTGAATTGCTGATTTTGCTGGTGCGGTAAAAATAGCTGTTACCCACCTGTTCTACCAGTGATGGTGTGGTACGGCAGGTATAAATCACCGCATTGCCGAATTTGGTGAACAGACCGGATTCCAAGCCGAGGTTCAGGTCTCCGTAGTCGTAACAGCGTTTAGGTACGGTGGTTTTCAGGTCGGGCAGCGGTTTCACCTTCAGACAAATGGTATCTCGGTCTTCACAAGTATGGCCTACCTCGGTGATGTTCAGATAAACTTCATAGCACTGATCTACTTTTGGTGAAACTTTATAGGTGGCTTTGGTGCCCATGGCCTGGCTGTTCGCCAGATTGGTCCAAAGGAAGTTGGGTGTCAGCCAGCCAGGTTTCGCCGTGGCAGTAATGGAAACGGAATCGCGCAGACAGAAGCTAAAGTCTTTGCCTGCATCCGCAATGACGGTGTCATTCACAAAAAGTTCTGCGGTATCGCGGCCAATGCAGTTCCACTTGGTTTCCTGCACTTCTACCCAGTACTTATCCTTCTTGTGCACGGTGATAATTTGCGTGGTGTCGTTGGTGGGAAACCAGCGATAGCGCACGGTATCGGCATGTCCGGCGTCGAAAGTGGTGCGCTCATAAGTGCAGATGCGCTGATCCGGGCCAATGCCCACAATAGGCAGCACCTTCATCAGGATGCGTACTGTATCGGTGGCAATACATCCATTATTGTCTGTCAGGCGCAAGGCAATGGCGGTATCCTGTGTGACAAGGGCGTCGTAGAGGGTGTTTGTATCTGCCGCGTCGTGGTCGTGAGGCCTTGCCCAGCGGTACTTATACGGACTCACGCCATTCACTATTTTTGGGCTGAGCCTGTACGTATTTCCATAACACATGAATGTATCCTTGCCAAGGTCGATGGCCAATACGGGAGGGATGATGACCGTATCTGAATAAAATGTCGCGCAGTTGGTCAGCGCGCTGTTGATCATGTGGCTGATGATGTATTTACCACCCTTCTTAAACTGGAAGGTGTCGGTTTGTTTGTTGACGCTCAGATAGATTGGGTTTTTACCGGTACTGTCCAGAATTTGCCAGCGGTACAGCGGTTTTCCCTTGAAGTTGAGTGCGGGAGTGCTGTGCATACGCAGTCTTCCGCAGATGAGTTTGGTATAAGTACGGGTAGCCACGCTGCGCGGTTTCACCTTCACGCGGAAAGAGCGAATGGCTGTTCCGGGCGTAGGACAATTGTCATCACGGGCGATGGCTGTGAAAGAATACAGAAGGTCGCTGGCCTGGCCATCTTTTGGAGTCCAGCAGAATTTCCCCTTTTTTTCGCGGGCTTTAGGATCCACGATGGTGAAGGTAGCACCGGGAATGCCGCGGTTCCAGTTTAGTGTAACCGTATCCGGTTTGGTCTGATGCGGGGTGAATTGAACATCTTTGGTGACGACTTCGAAACACAATTGTTCACCCTCGCAGACCTCGTAGCTGTAGGGACCTGCGATTTCCGGAGGGTTGTTCGGTCCGCAGTTGGTTGCAATGAACTGCATATCCCTCCGCGTGATGCCAATGATTTGCATCTTCCCGTTCTTATCCCGTCGCCATTCTTTGATTTCCATCACAATGATGCCGGTCCAGGGGCAATTGCCTCCCGGCGTGAAAATCAAATCGCCGGTGATGGAATCGCAATACATGCCTATGGGAGGTTTTGCATTGGGGTTGGTGGAAGACTTGCCTGTGGGGCCTTTGTACACCGGAACAGGATCGGCAGGTGTTAAAGGCGAATTATACGAGGCAAGGCTGCCTTGTGAACGGTATGAACCTGCCAGCGAGAACGACAGCGAATCACGGTCGGTGCTGTCCAGTGCACCGTTATTGAACTGATAAGGCTGGTTACAGCAAATGATGGCTACCGGGTCGTTGGTAAGAACTGGCGAATTGTTGCAAGGGGCGCGGCAGGCATTGATGTCGCACCAGGTATAAAATGTATTTCCGGATTGTCCGGTGGTGATGCCCACACTGCGCACATACAGCAGCATGGAAATGGTGAACTCGCAACAGCCCGCTTTCATGGCTGCGCGCAGGTCCAAAGTGCCTTTGAAGGTGTGTTTTTCAATGCCGTACGGGTAAGAACTTCCGCAAGGCTGCGCGCAGCGGCTGCGCTCTTTTGAACAGGTTTTGGTGATGTCCACGATGCTGGTGCGCGTCATGGCAAGGGTAAACGAGGTATTGCAGCTGGTACCTTTACCGGTAACCGTAACCGCTGTTGGCGCTGTAAGGTTGCTGTTGCAGTTTTCGCTGGTTCCGCACTTGGGGCTTTGGCCCAGTACATAACAGCCGTTGCAGTCGCGATAGAAGTTGTAAATCACCTCAAAGACGCTGTCGCGAATGCAGCGATAAGTGATATCCGAACCCACAATGTGGTCGGCGCGAAGGGTTCCGACAGCAGATGCTGCCAAAAGTAAAAAAGCGGTTATTCTGGCCTTCATGGCTTCCTGTTCAGGATTTAGACAAAGATGATTGATGAAACGTTGCCCGGTTTACGGATTGGTCAAAAATAATCAAATTCTGCGAGCATACACTCCTGCGCGTTGAAAGGCTGCCTCATCCGAAGGTATGGGCGTTTGGTCCGGGCCGCATTCAGTCCTTGCCGGAGGCTGTTTCAGTTCCATGATGCCGCTCCTGCCTTTTTACCGTAAAATTGCAACTCCTTTCGATGGACAAAGAGCTACTCCGTAAAGCCTTTCGCCTGATGTGTGAAGCCAGAGCCATGGCACGCACCTACGACGAAAACAGACAGATTACCAAATATGTGCACAGCACCAGTAAGGGCCATGAAGCCATTCAGCTTGCCCTTGCCTTTCAGCTGAAACCCGAAGATTATATTTACCCATACTACCGTGACGAGTCCATCCTGCTGGGCATCGGCATGCAGCCGTATGAACTGATGCTGCAGCTGTTGGCCAAGGCCGATGATCCGTTCAGCGGAGGCAGAAGCTATTACAGCCATCCTTCACTGAACCGTCCTGATATGCCGAAGATTCCGCATCAGAGCAGCGCCACCGGCATGCAGGCAATTCCTGCGACGGGCTGCGCCCACGGCATCAGCTATAAAGAACACCAGGGGCTGCTCCCCGATGGTCAGTTACCCGTTGTGGTTTGTTCCCTCGGTGACGGTTCCGTTACTGAAGGTGAAGTTGCAGAAGCCCTGCAGATGGCGGTGCTGCGCAAGCTGCCCATCCTTTTTCTGGTGCAGGACAACGATTGGGGCATCAGCGCCAGCGGCGATGAAATGCGCGCCATGGATGCCTTCGACTACGCACTGGGTTTCAAAGGAATCCGCAGGATGCGTACCACCGGCTACGACTTTGCCAAAAGCTGGGAAGATGTACAAACGGCCCTGAATTATGTGCGCAGCGAACGCGCGCCCATGCTGCTTCATGCCAAAGTTCCCCTGCTTGGACACCATACCAGCGGCGTGCGCAGTGAATGGTACCGCGACGACCTGAAGCAGCATGAAGCACTGGATCCATTTCCGCGTATGCGCGATTTATTGCTGCAACATAGTTTCTCCGGGGAAGAACTGGATGCTGTTCAGCAGCAAGCCGATACCTTCATTGCTGATGCGTTTCAAAAAGCCGTTGCCGCTCCGGATCCCGCTCCGGAAACAGCTACCCTGCATGAGTTTGCACCAACACCGGTAATTGAAGAACGCGGCGTGCGTGAACCTGAAGGTCGTGAACCCATCATCATGGTGGATGCAGCGCTGTTTGCGATGGATGAAATTCTGAATAAACATCCGGAGGCCCTGCTCTACGGACAAGATGTGGGCAAACGGCTTGGCGGCGTGTTCCGCGAAGCTGCTACGCTTGCCAAAAAATACGGCGACGAACGTGTGTTCAATACGCCCATCCAAGAAGCATACATTGTGGGTTCCACCCAGGGCATGAGCGCCGTTGGACTAAAGCCCATCGTGGAAATTCAGTTTGCAGATTACATCTGGCCCGGTGTGAACCAGCTGGTGACAGAATTGAGCAAAAGCTGTTACCTCAGCATGGGTAAATACCCGGTGGGTGCTTTGATACGTATTCCTACCGGAGCCTACGGCGGCGGCGGTCCTTACCATAGTGGAACGGTGGAGAGCAGCATATTGCCCATCAAAGGCATCAAGGTGGTGTATCCGAGCAATGCTGCGGATATGAAAGGGTTGATGAAGGCTGCGTTTTACGATCCAAATCCAGTGGTGATGTTTGAACATAAGGGGCTGTATTGGAGCAAGGTTCCGGGAACGGAATCAGCGCGCTGTCCGGAGCCCGACGCGGATTATATCATCCCCTTGGGCAAGGCCCGTGTGGTGCTGGAAGCCGATGCACAACAGCGAAATGCAGGGCGCAGCCTGGCCATCATCACCTACGGAATGGGCGTGTACTGGGCGCTTGCTGCGGCAAAACAGTTTCCGGGCAGCCTGGAAATCCTTGATCTGCGTACACTGAACCCATGCGATGATGAAGCCATTTACGAATGTGTGAAGCGCCACGGTAAGGCCATTGTGCTCACCGAAGAAACCCTGCACAACTCCTTTGCGGAAGCCATTGCCGGTCGGATTGGCAGGGAATGCTTCCAGTGGCTGGATGCCCCCGTGCAAACTATTGGTGCGCTGGACGTGCCTGCCATCCCCCTGAACATGGGCCTGGAAAAAGTAATTCTGCCCGGTGCCGACAGCGTGGGCTGCGCCGTGAAGGAACTGCTGGATTATTAAAGGATGTTTGGGGTGGCTGCGCATGCAAAACACCGCAGCAAAGCAGCGGATTCTGGAGTACATTGTATAACATCCAGATAGTGCCAATCCGGGATTTTAGGGGTTTATCCAAAGCGTTGAAGTTGCGTGAATGGACCATCATTACCATGCTGCAACGGGGACATTTTTATATCCTCGTTTTTATGCTGCTTCATTTCGTGCTGGGCATCGTCACGGGTTACAGCATCCATGAATACGTTATATTCAGCCTCAAAGTGATGGTGTACATCACGGGATTGGTATTGTTCCTGCAATCATTAAAGCCATTAAAAACCATGGCGATTTATTACGGATTTTATGCGTTATCTCTGATTATCGCGGGTCTGGCTGCATTATTTGGAGGGATGTTTTTTGCTATTTTGTCTTCATTGGTTTTGTTTCCCATTGTTCCAAAGCAGGCAGTCTTTGAAACCGATGAACTGAAAATCTACAGCAGATTTCAGGGTTTTATGGCGCCATGTTGTTCTTATGAGGTTGTAAAACCTGAATGGGTGCTTTTCGAAAAACACTTGGGGTACATCCATGTTGAACAACCTGTTAATCGAAGCAGTGATTTTTTTAAATTGAACGGGAACAAGGTCATTTATACATACAAAAAGGAAGTTGACGGATTTCTGAAGCCTGCTCGAGACACGACCGAATTGCTTCTTATGAAATAGATGTGGTTCTGTATTTCGGCGGGCTCATGCTTCGGCAGAGGGTTTGGTTAGTCTGATGCCAGCTTTCCTGACCAGCGTTGCTGGCCACTGCGCAATTCCCAGAATAGGATGCCGCTGCCCTGGGGTGCAAGAATTGCCTGCGCTGCCGGTCCTTGGTACACGCAACGTCCATCGGGTTGGTACAGTTTTATTTCGGCGCTGGCGGGCAGCCCGCGGCTGTATATGCAGTTACTGCTTCTCCAGATTTGTGGGGTTTGAAGATTGGCAATGCCTGTATTCATCGGCTTGGCCTGTTTCTGTAAATCATAACGGGCGTAAACGGGATAGTGGTCGCTGGTGTTGTTTCCGTAGCCGCTGATGAAATTCTGCAGGTAAAAAACTTTTGCAGAACCTGGTACGTAACATGGTTTCAAACGCCGGTTCACCAGATGATGATCAATCATGTTGCTGTAGGAAACCGTGCTTCGCTGTCCGCTGAGCGTCAATTCCCGGCTGGGCCACAGATAGCGTGTGGTGTCGGCAAGCAGTCGGCTGAAAGGTGTGGCGAGGTTGTTGAAAATGCTCAAGTCCAGGTCGTCGTTCCAGTCGCCGAGCAGCATCACCTTGTGGCCTGCGTGTTCGGTGTCGAGCAGGTCTTTTAAGGCTTCGGAAGCACGTTTGCGCAGGTCGTAGGCTTCGGCTTTTTCGCTGCTGTTGCCTGTATTGGCTTTCATGTGCAATACCACAACCCACACGGTGTCAGGTTGGCTGCCTTTGATGGACAGCATCACCTCTAAAGGCAATCTTCCACTGGCAAATTCTCGTTCATAAACAGGAAGGAGGTTGCGCACGCGCAGTACCTGAAACATGCTTTTGCGGTACAGGAGCGCGGTTTTCTGCACCTGCGCATAATTGGTAATCACGCCTCCATAGTCGGGCAAATTGTTCAGCAATGCCTTCCAGGCATTGGAATCGGCTATTTCGCAGAGCGCCCACAGATCCATGCCTGCACTTTGCAATACCTTGGTAACATTTTGTTGCTGTAGCGCTTCGTTGGTAGGTCCGTAGCCGGGATTTCCATACCACTCGATGTTCCAGCAGGCTGCTTCCAATAGGGTATCGCTACCCAGGTTGGGTATGTTTTGGCTGAAGCTGTTCAGCGGTTGGAAAATCAAGAGTAACGCAATCAGGGGGAAGCGCATGCTGCAAAAATCGTTTAAAATACCGTTTGCATAGGCTTACTTTGTATTTGAAATGAAACGGCTGCTTCTTTTGCTGCTTTCAGGCTTCCTGCTCGGGTCAGCCTCTGCTCAGATTACCAAGCTGACCATCTGTAAAGGGATGTCGATCAACTACTTCAGCATCATCACTACAGGAAATGCGGTTGCCTGGACCTGGACGTTCCCGGGTGGAACGCCGGGATCTTCTACCCAACAAAACCCCACAAACATTACTTATCCGAATGCCGGCCTTTACCGCACCGTGGTGGTTACAAAGTTTGATACGGGTAAAGACACTACGCAGTACATTGATGTGGACGTTATTGATGGCGATATCAAGAGCATTCCAATCGGGCGCGATACTACGGTTTGCGGCAACGTGAATCTACTACTCGATGCAGGAAATCCCGGTGCTACCTATATCTGGAATCCCGGCGGGAAGGGGAACCGCACGCGGCTGATTACCAGTCCCGGCAGGATTGGCGTGAGTGTGGTTACTTATGCCGGTCAGTTTCAGTGCGATAGCCAGTACCGGGAAATCTTCATCAAACAATCTGTACCTCCGGCTGTGGATTTGGGTGCAGATCGTTTTGTATGCAACAGCAATCCCATCACACTTGATGCAGGTCCAGACGGCAGTACCTATGCCTGGTCGCCCGGAGGTGAAACTTCGAGAACGATTCAGGTGGCCTCCAGCGGAATCTACAGCGTGACGGTGACCAATGCGGATGGCTGTAAGACTTTTGATCAGGTGGAGGTGAAAGACAGTTGTCCGATGTACGTGTGGATGCCGGATGTGTTCACGCCCAATACGGACAATCTGAACGATATTTTTCTTTGGAAAGGGAACATGAAGTTCCGTTCGTATGAGTTCGCGATTTACAATCGCTGGGGCATGAAGCTTTTTGAAACCAAGGATCCTACACTTGGCTGGGATGGGAATGTTTCTGGAAAACGTGCTCAGGACGGGGTATATGTGTACCGGATGTCGGGTGTGGATACCAATGGCAAACGACATTCCTGGAAAGGGACGTTTACCTTGTTGTATTAAGATTTATCTGCCTGTGCTTTTATCCCACGGTTTAAACCGTGGGATAAATTGCATTCAAATACGCTGCGTATTCATCTTCAAACGACTGTTTTCGGTGGTGCGACTTTTGGTTTTTAATGTGTTTGAACACACGCTCTAAACTGGAATCAGAAACAGAAAAGGCTGCATAGCCGGGTTGCCATGAGAACTTTTCAGGAATGATGTTGTGTTGGTTGATGAAATGGGCGCTGCTGCCTTTGATTTGTTTGATTACGTCTGCCATGGTTTTTTGGGCATGCAGCAAAAAAAGGCAATGGATGTGGTCTGGCATCCCATTGATGATGCGCACGGGGCAGCCAATGGCGTCGAATTCGGCGGCCATGAATTGATGGATCCGGAATTCGGTGTGTTCATGAATTAAGGGCGCCCGGTCTTTGGTTGCCCATACGGCATGCACCCAGATTTTTACAAAAGAATGAGACATAAAAGAACATATTAAAAATTGAATTTCCTCCGACGGTTTAAACCGTCGGAGGAAATGAATCAGGCATCAGGCGTAAAGCGGAAAACCAGCCATCAGCGCATGCACTTTTTTCTGCACACCGCTCAGGATGGTTTCGTTGTTGTGGTGGGTCAGGGCTTCGTCTATCAAAGCCGCAATCTGTCCCATCTCCGATTCTTTCAGCCCGCGGCTGGTCACGGCAGGAGTACCCAAGCGGATACCGGAAGTCACAAATGGAGAACGGGTTTCGAAGGGAACAGTATTTTTATTGATGGTAATACCGCATTTCACCAAGGTGTTTTCGGCGAGCTTACCGGTCAGGTCATCACCTTTAGGGCGAAGGTCAATCAACATCAGGTGGTTGTCGGTGCCACCGCTGATCACTTTATATCCATGGTCAACCATGGCCTTAGCCAAGGCTTGGGCATTGGCCATCACCTGTTTGCCGTAGGTGCGGAAATCCTCGCTCAGTGCTTCACCAAAAGCAACGGCTTTGGCGGCAATCACATGTTCCAGTGGGCCGCCCTGTGTGCCGGGGAAAACCGCAGCATCCAGAATGGCACTCATCATCTTCGGTTCACCTTTCGGCGTCAGCTCTCCCCAGGTATTGACGAAATCCTGGCCCATCATGATGATGCCACCACGCGGACCGCGCAGGGTTTTATGTGTTGTGCTTGTTACGATGTGGCAATGCGGCATCGGGTTGTTCAGCAAACCTTTGGCAATCAGACCGGCGGGGTGTGCAATATCAGCAAGCAGCAGGGCGCCAACTTCATCGGCGATGGCGCGCAGACGGGCAAAATCCCAGTCGCGGCTGTAGCTGCTGGCACCGCAGATCAGCAAACGAGGTTTCCATTCGCGGGCTTTTTCCGCAACCTTATCATAATCAATCAGTCCGGAATCAGGTTCCACACCGTAAAACGCAGGCTGATACAATTTCCCCGAGAAGTTCACCGGCGAGCCGTGCGTCAGGTGACCACCATGGCTCAGGTCGAAACCGAGGATGCGGTCTCCGGGTTTCAGCACACCCAGCATCACGGCGGCATTCGCCTGAGCGCCGCTGTGGGGTTGAACGTTGGCCCAGGCGGCACCAAACAGTTCCTTCAAACGGTCGATGGCCAGCTGTTCCACCTGATCCACCACTTCGCAACCACCGTAGTAACGCTTGGAAGGCAGCCCTTCCGCGTATTTGTTTGTGAGCACACTGCCCATGGCCTCCATGACCTGGCGGCTGACAAAGTTCTCGGAGGCAATCAGTTCAATGCCTTCCTGCTGACGGTGTAATTCCTGTTCAATCAGGTTGAAGAGTAGCGTATCGCGCTGCATGCCGCAAAGTAAACAACATGCCGTCAAACGTCAAACCTGTATAAGGGTCTATTTGTGTGGACACTGCCAATGGCAGGCAGCAACAGCCGCAACGGCATGGAACTAATTTTGTATGTGGTTGTTACACCTTTTGAAACTTTGATCATGCACATCATGAACCATTCGTTAAACCGAAAAGCAGCAATCTATTTGCTGTTCCCTCTGCTGGCCATGAGCGCCACTTCCTGTGTATCCAAAAAGAAGTTCCAGGCTCAGCTGAACAAGTATGAATACCTGAGCGACTCCTGCGACAAAATTCGTTTCATGCTGGATCAGTGCCTGAGTGAAAAGTCAGGTCAGGTTGGCAAAATTCATGAGCTTCAGATGGAAGTCGAAGCGCTGAAGAAAAACACCACCAGCCTGGTGAGTCAGCTTACAGACTTATCCATCATTACCAAAACCCAGGCTGAAAGCATCAGCCGTTCGCTGGAAAACATCAATTCCAAGGAATCTTACATCCGCAACATGCAGAATGCCATGGCGCGGAAAGATTCCCTGAACCTGGCGTTGGTGCTTGCGCTGAAAGGTGCATTGAAGGATGTTAACGATAAAGATATTGACATCAGGATTGAAGGCAGCGCAGTTTTCATCGCTATTTCCGATAAGCTCCTGTTTCCAAGTGCCAGCATCGAGCCGGCTGCAGAATCCAGGAAGGTGCTGAGCAAGGTTGCCACGGTGCTGAACAGCCGTCCGGACATACAGTTCATGATAGAAGGGCATACCGACAACAAGCCTGTGCTTGGCGGTACCATCCGCGACAACTGGGATTTGAGTGTATTGCGGGCAACCGCCATCGCGCGTGTGTTGCAGAACGACTTCAAAGTAGATCCCAAGCGCATCACTGCAGCCGGACGCAGCGAATACCTTCCCGCGGCATCCAACGATACCGACCAGGGAAGGGCAGAAAACCGCAGAACACGCATTGTCATCTTACCCCAGCTCGATCAGTTTATGAAACTGGTAGAAGATGGAACCCGCTGATTTTTGCAGGGTGATGAATACAAAAAGAGCCGCCCCAGGGCGGCTCTTTTTGCTTTTGAGGGTTTATGGTTTTTTTACCTCCGGATCGTAATCGTAGTTGATTTGTCCGGCCATGCGCAGGTATAGAACCCGGCTGTATCTGAAGAAGATGGGCAGCAACAATGCCAGCGAGCCCAGAATCACCATAAACCATGTGTCGGGATTTTGAATGTCCAGTACACTGGTGAGCAACAGAAACTCGCTGACCAGCGTACCAACGGTAAAAGCATAACTCACGTACATAGCCCCGTAATAGAAGCCGGTTTCGCGTTCAAACTTCAAACCGCAAACTTCGCAATTGGGGTGCATCTCCAGCAATGATCCGAGCTTCCAGATGGGATGTCGAAACATCCTTCCCCGGCGGCACCGCGGACAACGTTCACCGGCAAAAGCGCTAAGCCATGATGGTTTTTTTGAATCGTGGGCACACATGGATTTTCAGATTAGGATAGTGCTTTCTTAAAGGCTTCTTTCAAGGTTTGAACGGGTACGGCTCCACTGTGCTTCCAGGCAATATTGCCCGATTTGAACAAGATTAGCGTGGGAACGGCCTGTACCTTGAATTGTGCCGCCGCCTCAGGGTTGCGGTCTACGTCCACTTTGATCACACGAACCTGATTGCCCATTTCCTTTTGAAACTGCACGAGCATGGGAGCCATGGCTTTGCACGGGCCGCACCATTCGGCATAGAAATCAACCAAAACCGGTGTGTCACCTTTTATGATTTGTTGAAAGCTTTCTTTCGCTGCCATATTGTGGTTCAAAGGTCGTGATGTTGTAGAAAGTTCATTGTGATACAGGTCACCTGCTGCCGCTTATTTCAGGCGATTACGCAACGAAGACCAGCCGCCGCCATTATACACTTCCACGCCGTTTTTTCGCAGCGTTCCGGTAGCCATGCCGCTGCGGGTTCCGCTCTGGCAACAGGTGATTACGGGTTTCTTCCAGCCCTGAATCTTCTTCATGTTGGCGGATAGTTTATCCAGTGGAATGTTTACCGCGCCTTTGATGTGGCCAGAATTGAATTCGGCTGAGGTGCGCACGTCCAAGATAACAGCACCCTGTTCGTGTAATTCTTTCAGGTTGGCGGAAGGCCCAAGGCCCAGGAGATTTTTGATGAATGTAAACATGTGTTTTTTAGGGAAATAAAACCGCCCGGGTACCGGAGTACCCGGACAGCTTTGGTTCATTGTTTAGAGTAAAGTGCTGGGGCAAACATATTCGGAAATGGTGAACAGTCCTGATTCGCGGATGGCCTTAAATCCGCCGCGAACGTCTATCAGTTGTTCAAAACCCCGGGCCTTCAGGATGGAAGCGAAAATCATGGAACGATAACCACCGGCGCAATGGATGTATGCTGTTTTAGAACGGTTTACCAAGGTTTGGCTGTCGTTCACATAATCCAGCGGAGCGTTAATGGCGCCTATCACATGTTCGCTGTCGTATTCGCTTTTCTTGCGCACATCCAGCAGCTGCAAATCAGGCTGCGCCTTGATGAGCCGGTGAAGTTCCGAGGCATCAATGCGTGTAATGGTATCCACTTCGTTGCCGGCTTGTTTCCATGCCTCGAATCCACCATCCAGATAGCCGATGCAGTTGTCGAAACCTACACGTGCAAGTCGGGTGATGATTTCTTCCTCGCGTCCCGGTTCGGCAACAATAAGCAGTTCTTGTTTCACATCCGGAATCAGGGTTCCTACCCAGCCAGCGAAACTCCCATCGATGCCGATATTGATGGAGTTTGGTATGAATCCGCGGGCAAATACTTCGGCATCGCGTGTGTCAATAATCAGGGCCTCTGTCTCGTTCGCAGCAGCTTCAAAAGCAATCGGCGACAACTTTTGCAGCCCGCGCTCCATCACGCGCTCCAGCGACTGATAACCCTTAATATTCATCAGCACGTTTTGTGGGAAATAAGAAGGCGGAGGTGTCAGCCCTTCAAGTAAGTCGCGGATGAACTGCTCCCTGCCAAGCAGAGGGTTCAGCGCGTAGTTTACCTGTTTTTGATGTCCAAGGGTATCGCTGGTTTCTTTGCTCATGTTCTTGCCGCAGGCACTACCCGCGCCGTGGCCGGGATAAACAATAATGTCGTCAGACAGCGGCATGATTTTATTGCGCAGCGAGTCGAATAAGTGCCCGGCGAGTTTTTCCTGGGTCAGATCTGCAATAACATGCTGGGCGAGGTCGGGGCGTCCAACATCTCCAATGAACAGCGTATCGCCGCTGAACAGGCTGTGGGCTTTACCTTCTTCATCGTACACCAGGTAACAGGTGCTTTCCATGGTATGTCCGGGCGTATGAATTACCTCAATGAAGATGTTTCCGAGTTTCAATCGTTCGCCATCAGAAGCAATATACGCCTCAAACTGCGGTTTGGCATTGGGTCCAAATACGATTTGTGCACCGGTCTTTGCGGCCAAGTCGAGATGTCCGCTCACAAAGTCTGCATGAAAATGTGTTTCCAGTACATAGCGAATCTGAGCACCATTGCGTTCTGCCCGTTCAATATAAGGTTGCACTTCGCGCAATGGATCAACAATGGCCACTTCACCTTGGCTTTCAATGTAGTAAGCGCCATGCGCCAAACATCCGGTATAAATCTGTTCAATCTTCATGGTAGTAAATTTTGATACCACAAAGTTTATCCCGTGCTCCAGGATGGGCCGTGACCTGGGTTACTTCTGTCCTTGATTTACATCAGCAGGGAATGCTGACAAGGCTCATGGTTCTTTACGGCTTCAACCAACCAGCGAAACGCCGATGAGTTTCCCGATGCCAAAGGTGATGGCTGCAGCTGCAAGGCCAAACAAAACCTGCCTGATGCCCGAAAACCAAATACTTTTACCGGTAAACAAGGTAATGGCCGAACCAATCAGGAACAGGCCGCCGGCGCTGAGGATGGCACTAAGGCCAATGGCTGTCCAGCCACCGCTGAAGAAGAAGGGAATCACGGGTATGATGGCACCAAGGGCGAAGAGGAAGAAGGAAGCCAGCGCAGCTTCCATGGCCGAGCCTTTCAATTCTTCGCTGTTGATACCCAACTCTTCGCGTACCAGCATCTGATGCGCCTTGTCGCGGTCCTGCATCAGCGCAGCGGCCATCTCCCCGGCCTGATCCTCCGGAATTCCTTTGGCCATGTAAATCAGCTTCAACTCGTGCTGTTCGCCTTCGGGGTTGATTTCCAGTTCTTCCATTTCAAGCTCCATCTGATTCTCGTAAAGCTCCTGCGAGCTTTTCACAGAAATCCATTCGCCCAAAGCCATGGATAAAGCTCCTGCCAGCAAACCGGCCACACCGGCCAGCAGCACTTCCGATTGACCACCGGTAGCACCTGCAACACCCATCACCAGACTGAAGTTGGAAACAAGGCCGTCGTTGCCTCCCAGCACGGCTGCACGCAGCGCATTGCCTCCCACCGAGCGATGTCTTTTTTCGAAACGCGCCAGTTGTGTGCCCGAAACGTCTTTATGGTTGTTCAGGATGTTCTTCAGAATGGCCACATGGGTGGTGTCCGATAGACCCGGCGCGGTACCTGTACTGCTCCGTGCTTTGGAAATGTTCGCCGCCAGCGATTTTTCCGTGTCCATCAGCACGCCAAGGATGTAATCATTGCCGAAAATTTTACCGATTGTCCGTAAGGTTTTTGCCCTTCGCGAAGGCGGTGGCATCACCGTGGCATCCAGTCCCTGGCTTTTTAGAAATGCTTGTGCATGTCCGGCTTCGATGTTGCTCATCTCTCTGAAGATGCGCGCCACAGCGGGATCTTCTTCGGTATCGGCAAGGATGCCGTACAGATATGCGGCGTCAATTTCTGTCTGGATGCTGGCGTTTATTGACATAAAGATTTGCTATGCGAATGTAGGGAATTGAAGACCAAGCATCGGGCCGCAGTGGGCATAGAATTCCCGATACCTGAACGTCAACGAAGCCGGCTTATTTGGTAAATGCGGCGGGCGCCGTGGAGTACCAAAAGCAGCACAAGTGTACCAACCACCAGGTCGGGAACTTTGGAATTGCTCATCCAAACCAAACCTGCGGCCAGCATCACACCCAGGTTGGCAAGGATGTCGTTGGAGGTGAAAATCACGCTTGCGCGGATATGTGCTTTGGAAGATTCCTGCTGCCTAAGCAGGTACAGGCAGGCAATATTGGCGGCCAGCGCGCCTAAGGAAGTGTACATCATCCATTGGATGTCGGGCAGGGAAGAAGGATTCAGCCACCGTTCCAAAACTTCATAAAAGGTGTACAAAGCCACGGCAAACTGCAGAAATGCTGCGGCCAGTGCGGCATTACGCTGTTGCATGGCGCCTCCGCTTACGGCCAGCAGCGCCAATCCATAAACCAGTGCGTCCGCAAGCATATCGGCTCCATCGGCCATCAGGCCAGCAGAACCTGCCCAGTATCCGGCGAAGCCTTCAATGAAGAAAAATGCCAGATTCAACCCAAGCACTGCCCACAACAGAGAACGCTCCCGGGAAGCGCTGTTTTGCGTCGTTGCTGCATCGTGTTCAAACGGTTTGCTTTCCAACAAGCTGATGCCGAGCTGCAGCGGTTGCAACGCATTGAGGATGTCTTCAGCATTGCCGGAATGAATCACTTCGGCCGTGCGTTCGGCTACGTTGCACTGCACGGATGTTACCTGTTCCTTGTCCTGCAGCTGCATGCGTATCATGGCCGCTTCCGACGGACAATCCATGAGTTTTACCAGAAAAATGCTCTTGCTGGGCATGTACGTGGTTTATGCAGATAACGCCTTCCGGGCGGGAAGGGTTTTTGCGGGAATACAATCAAAATACGGGGTGCATCGCCTGTTGGCTGCAAGCCATCAGGCATTCTGTACCTGCGCGTGGTGCGGCGCTGTGGCTGCACGGTGTAAGCTGTACGCTGCGAAACTGCTGCTGAAACAAGGCGCGGTAATCATCGGCGTGGCCCCCGAATGGCGGCCCATCAAATGGGAATTGGGTATCGAACAGCACGCCGGCAAGGATTCCGTTTTCCGAAAGCAAGGCCTTCATCTTTAAGGTATAGGCTTCGCGCAGCTCGGGAACTATGGCGCAGAAAAAAGTTTGTTCCAGGATCAGATCGTAAGGGCCTTCAAGGTCGAAGAAATCCATGCAGCGCACCGTGATTGCCGGAGTTTGGGCGAAGTGTTGTTCCAAACGGCTGCACAAATCCGGTGCGATGTCCACCAGCGTGATGTTGGTATATCCTTGTGCAGCAAGCCATTCGGCTTCCCAGGCATTGCCACAGCCCGGAATCAGGATGCGGCTGTTTTTGGATGGCTGCAACGTGTGTATCAGGTGCAGCAATGGCGGTGAAGGCATGCCTAAATCCCAGCCAGTTTTTCCTTCTTTCCATCGGCTGTTCCAGTAGTCCTTTCGGTGTAAATCAGTCATGGGTACCGAAACGTTCGTTGAGGATGATTTGGTTGCGCTGCAGGCTTACCAAGCCTTTCTGTTCCATTTTTTTCAGCAGGCGAGAAATCACTTCCCTTGACGAATTGAGGTCGTTGGCAATATCCTGGTGGGAAGCCTGGATGCTCTTGCTTTCGCCATTTTTAGCCAATCGCCGCAGGTGAAATTCCAGGCGTTCGTCCAGGCTGCGAAAGGCAATCTGGTCCACCACTTGCAGCAATTCTTCAAAACGCTCACGGTAGTTTCCAAGCACAAATCGATTCCAGCTGGTGTAGCGCATCATCCAGGAATCCATCAGTTCCAACGGAACCAGCAGTACTTCACTGTCTTCAACAGCTGTTGCGCTCACCTCACTGGTATCGCTCTTCATGGCGCAAATCATACTTACGGCGCAAGCGTTTCCAGGTCTGAGGTAATACACCAGAAACTCGCCTCCATCTTCGCTTTCGCGAAAAACCTTGATGCTGCCGCTGATCACCAATACAGTGGAACGGATGTACTGACCGGTTTGGATGAGTTCGTCGCCGGCCTGGACATGCTTGATTTTACCCACCTCAGCCAATGCTTCCAACAAGGGAAGTTCCAGCATCGGAAACCGTTGTTTCAACAGTTCAATCATCCGGTAAATCTAAACTACAGAATTCAAGATCCTGAATGACCTGGGTCACATAGGTTCTTTCAATCGACTGATTAATTTGCGGAGAAATGGAAACAGGGGTTCCGCTTTTGGATGTAACCAATCGTGCAGAGGTACAACAGGTAGTGCGGCAGCAATATGCACGATTGTTGAAACATCCGCATACCGCCGGTAAGTTCGCACACTTGAATTTGGAAGAACACCTTCCCAAAATAGATGATTTCTGGTGCTTCGTGCTGGGTATTGATGCGGCAGAACATTCGTACAAAGGCAGTGCTTTTGAACCTCATGTGAAACTGCAGCTCGACAACGAGGATTTTCAGTTGTGGATGCAGTTCCTGTTTGAGGCGATTGATGCCGGTTATTCTGGCCCGGTGGCTGACGACTGGAAGAAGCGTGCCGAACAGATGGGCATCCTGTTCCGGCATAAGCTGGGTTTGTCGCTGGATTAAAATACCGGCTTCCAAATCATGATGAAGTCATTCATGAAATAGCCATTGCCGATGTCAAAATCAGCGCAGCGTTCAATCCGAAATCCTAAGGAGAAATAGAAGTTAATGGCCTTATAGTTTTGTCGGTTTACCTGCAGGCGCATGCAGTTTACCTCTGGAAATCGCTGTTGCAGGAGCAGGAATGAGTTTCTGCCAATCCCTTGTCCGTGCAGTGCCGTAAGGATATACCACTTGGAGATAAACAACGCTTCTGTGCTGCGAGGGTAAACGCCCAGAAATCCTTGGGGCGCAGCCTCTGTCGCGCCTATCATGAACAATTGCTGTCCCTCGCTTTTTTGCTGCAACAATGCAGCCTCGCTGTAATTGGATTCCAGCATAAATGTAATTTGTTCCATGCTGATGATGCCCGGATAGTGCTGATGCCAGATTTCGTGTGCAAGCTGTTGCACTGCGCCGAAATGCGTCTTTGTGTTGCAAGGGATGAGTTGAAGCGCCACGGGACGAAGTTCATGATTAATATTCATCTTTGCAGGGCTGTGAAAGGACTACAGGCAATAGCGTTGCAAACCGGATATCCCGGGGCGGGGAATCCGCTGCTTGTCGATCCGCTTTCTTTTGAGGCGGCACAGGGTTCACTTTGGGTACTGGCCGGACACAACGGAGCAGGAAAGAGTACGCTGCTGCACACCTTATGCGGACTGTTGCCGGCGTATCGGGGAATGGTATGCTGGAACGAACAGCCTGTTGCCAACCTGGATCCGCTGAGCCGCAGCGCCATTTTTGCACTGGTGTTTACGGCTCGCCCCGCCGCGGCATCCTTTACCGGAAGTGAACTGGTGGGCACTGCACTGTTTCGCAGGCGCCACCTTTCCGAAAAAGAACGGCAGGATCGCATCATGCGGGCGCTTGAAACCTCTGGTGCAGCACATCTTTCCGCAGTTTATTTCGGGAAGATGAGCGATGGCGAAAAGCAGAGGGTATTGCTGGCACGCGCGCTGGCTCAGGACACACCCGTGTTGTTGCTGGATGAGCCCAGTGCGTTTCTGGATTTTGCCGCTAAAAGGGAACTGGCCGCACTGTTGCAGCAGCTCGCCCACGAATTCCATAAGCTTGTAATCGTCAGCACCCACGATACCGAGGTCTTTTTGCCGCGTGCCGACGATTTACTGTTCCTCGACAAGAATCGTGTGGGCAGGCATCTGCCTCATCCGGCAGGCAATCCGGAAACAGCCGGGTTGTTTCATGTTGCCGGTGGGCAATGATCACTTTGCAGGATAGCCCGCGTCATACCAGGCTTTGAAGGCATCAAGCTCCGCCTGAGAGGCGCCGCCGGGCGGCATCGATTTCTTGTTATATACCTCGCTGTAAATCTTGCTGATTTTCCCTTTGATGCTTCCCGCATAATCATCGGGGTTGTATGCCCAGGAAATACGGTTGCTGCCGCCTTGTCCATGGCAGGATCCACATTTGTTGTCGAACCAGGGCCGCATGGCAGCATGTTCAAAAGCGGTACTTTCCTTTTTGCAGGAAGTGGTCATCAGTGCAGTAAGCAAGGCGCATCCAAGCACTGCACCGGTAAGAAGCCTGTTCATATTCATAACCTAATAAATGCAAAACAAGCATAAATTGTTCTGCACCAAACTTCCGCTTGAGGCTAATTTTGCGTTCCCGGTTCCCTTGGCAAATTCGTATTTTCAATTCAAGCAGTTTCAAGTTGTACAAAATCATGCGGCCATGCGTGTAAGTACAGATGCCTGTTTGTTTGGAGCCTGGATTCAATTGAATAGTGCCCGGCAGGTGCTTGATATCGGTACCGGAACGGGTTTGCTGCCACTCATGCTGGCACAGCGCTTTCCCGAAACACATTTTACCGCTGTGGAAGTAGAATCCGGTGCATGCACGGATGCCGCCGCCAACTTTATGACTGCTCCCTGGAACAATCGATTGCGCTTGATACAGGAAGATGTGCGCCATTGGCAAACAGCCGAAACCTTCGATGCCATCGTGTGCAATCCGCCGTTCTTCATGCATGACTTGCCTAATCCTGAGCAGCGGAAACAGCTTGCGCGGCATGGACAGTCCGGACTGAGTCCGGAGGCGCTGATGAAGGCGGTGAACCGCCTGCTCAGATCTGACGGGCACTTGTACGTGATGCTTCCTCCGCAAACCATAATCATGCTTGAACGCTGTGCCTCCGCCCTGGGCTGGTTTCCTGTGAAGCGTTGTGTGGTGCGGCATGCGCCGGAAAAACAAGCGCATCTGCACTTTGTGGTGTTTGCCCGAAATGGGCAGCCGCCCGCTTCCGAAGAACAGCTGATGCTGAAAACCGGCGATGCATACAGCGTCCGCGCCACGGAATTACTGGCCCCTTATTATCTGTTTCTGGATGCGGGTTCCGTGGCTGATTCCAACAGCAGGTCTTAAATTGCATGGCTTTTGTCATGAACATGAATATCCTTTCGCGCCTGTGTTTCCTGGGATTAGTGTTTGTTGGTGGCTGTAATTTCCACCGCAGTGCCCGTATTCCCGAAGTTGCTGCAATAAAAAGCCTCACTTCGGTGATACAGCTGCAACCGGTTCCAACGGTGTTTTATCTGAATGATGT
>JBIKKI010000121.1:0-6959 GCA_044360435.1 Bacteroidia bacterium | reverse complement strand
ATCCAAAAACCCCTATGGAACCTGTTATGGTTTGAGGCAAACACAAAATGGTATCGGCCATGCAGGCAATGTAATAACCTCCGGACGCTGCCACATCGCCAAAACTGGCGATGATGGGCTTTACCTTCCGGGTAAGGGCAACTTCCCTGGCAATGATATCGGAAGCCAAAGAGCTGCCACCCGGACTGTTGATGCGCAGCACAATAGCCTTTACCTGCTTGTCTTCGCGCGCCTTCCGAATGGCATCGGCCAGGGTTTTACTGTGAATTTGTTCAGGCTCGTTGTTGCTTCCGTATTGAATTTCCCCGCTTGCATAAACCACGGCTATCTTTTCCCGTGCGTATTTTTTTTCAGCTGTTGAAACTTCGTGATAGTCTGAAAATGCCACCCAGTTTTTCTGGGATGTCTCTTTCTGTCCGACACGCTGCGAAACCATGGTGTTAAATTGATGGTAAGGCATCACAAAATCAATAAGTTTCAGCTGCTTTGCCGCCATCGGGCCTTCCACCTTCAGCTGATGCGCGTAATTCACCAGCAAGGAAGAATCTATACCTCTGGATTTCGCAATATCCCGGATAAACACGCCGTACATGCGTTGCACCAGATGCGCTACCTGTTCACGATTTTCGGGACTCAGTTCTTTCTGAACAAAAGGCTCCACAGCGCTTTTGTATTTTCCGGCACGGAATACCTGAAAGGAAATGCCGGCTTTATCCAGCAAGCCTTTATACATCACCACTCCGCCGGCAAAACCATCAAACATCATTTCACCGGAGGGATTCATCACCACCAAATCACAGGCCGATGCCAGATAATAGCCTGTTTCTGTAAGGAAGTCGGCATAGCAGTAAACAAACTTCCCGGATTTGCGGAACTGAAGGATTTTGGATCGCACCTCGGCTACCGAAGCCATTCCCGATAGGAGTTGTTCGGGCCGAATCACAATGCCCTTCACTCTGGAATCGGCAGCTGCCCGGTCCAGTGTTTCCAGTATGTCCAATAATCCCAGCGATTTCTGATCAGACTCTGTTGCTTTCAGCGCCGCAAATGGGTTGTATGGAGTTCGCTCCGGAAAGGCCATGGGTAATTTAAACTCCAAAACCGCGTTTTCAGGAACCTTCAATTCTTCTTTGTCACCAGAGAATGCAATTCCCGCAACAGCCAGAAGCAACACAAAGAGCATAAACCCTGTGAGCAGCATCCCCAGCATCGTTGCGAAAACAATCTTAAAAAACGACTTCATGAATCCGCAAAATAGCAACTCTTTGGAAAGCACTGCAGGCAGATATCGATAAATTTGGACATTCAGACCCTGAACAGGCAAAGCCTGATTGTGGTGAATACCTTTGTGCTATGAGTTTCATTGCCAGAATTGTACTCAATCTGATTTCAGCCGCGCTGGGCCTGCTGATGTTAAATTTCCTTTGGCACTACTGGACAGATGAAGCCTGGTTTGAAAACAATTACATCAACCTGGCAACCCTTTTGGCGGGCTTTGCTTACCTGACCGCCTCTCTGATTAGCGCGCGTTCTTTGTGGAAAACACTAAGCAAGCTGCACAAATACTTACTGCAACTGGAAGTGCGGCAGGACCACGACGAAGAAATAAAACTCCCCGACAGCGCTCCTGAAGTGGCAAAACTTGAAGACACCCTGGAACGGATTCTGGAAAAAAGACGCGCCGAAACCGAGCGCCTCCGCCAGTTGGAAGATTACAGAAAAGAGTTTCTGGGCAATGTTTCACATGAATTAAAAACGCCCATCTTCAACATACAGGGATACATTTCAACCCTTCTTGACGGAGGCCTGGAAGACCCAAGCATCAACCGAAGCTTCCTGCAAAAAGCCGACAGAAATGTGGAACGACTGAGTGGCATTGTTTCAGACCTGGAAACCATCACCCAATACGAAGCAGGCGAACTGGAATTGCAACGCAGCGAATTCGACATCACCGAATTGATGCGCGAAGTGGTGGAAAGCCTGGAGTTTCAGGCAGGAAAAGAACGTATCAGCCTGCAATTCCAGGATCCGGGAAAAGCCGTAATGGTTTGTGGCGACAGTTTTCGCATCAGGCAGGTGCTGACAAATCTGGGCACCAATTCCATCCGCTACGGGAAAGAAAACGGAACCAGCCGCTTCCGGATTTTACCCATGGGAACAAAGGTGCGTGTTGAAGTAGCCGATACCGGTTTAGGCATTCCCGAAAAAGACCTGGGCCGCATTTTTGAACGCTTCTACCGCGTAGATAAAAGCCGGTCACGACACAAAGGCGGAAGCGGACTTGGGCTGGCCATCGTAAAACACATCATCGAAGCACACGGCGAACAAATTGACGTGATGAGTACCGAAGGCGCCGGAAGCGTGTTTGGCTTCAGCCTCCCCACCGGGCCATGTTGATTTTGTCAGACGTTCATCGAAAACTACGGAAACTTTAGTTGCGTTAAAAGTTTCCAAGGTTTCCAGGTATTTATTTCGCGGGTGCATTCACCAGTGGAAGCCATCAGAAAAATTTTAAGCACGGCAGAACGCATGTTCATGCGCTTTGGAATTCGCAGTGTTACGATGGACGACGTGGCGCGCGAGACCAGCATCAGCAAAAAAACTTTGTATCGCTGTTTCCGCGACAAAGACGATTTGGTGCAAAAAACCATTGAACAACATCTGAAAGCCATCGAGGAAAAAATGGATGAGCTGGATCGGTTGGAAGGTGATGCTGTTTCTGCCACCATGGCTATTGCCAATTTCATTTGCAGCGACCATCGGGAATTGAACCCGGCGTTGATTTTTGACCTGAAGAAATATCATTCAAACAGCTACGCCATCTTCACCAGGCAGCGCGATCAGCTCATTAGTGCAAGGGTCTTGGATAATTTACAGAAGGGCATCAACACAGGGTTGTATCGCAAAGACTTGAATCCCGAATTGATTTCCCGCTTTTACATCAACAGCGTGGGAAGCTTGTTTGACCCAGACAGCTTTCCCGGAATGGAATTCGATTTTGTAAGCAGGTACCGCGAGTTGATTCGCTATCACCTGCATGGCATCGTTACCCCAGAAGGAAAAAAATTACTTGACAACATTCAAATATGAAAGGCAAAACCCTTGTTTTCCTGGCAACATTGCTTAGCCTGCAGGCAGCCCGGGCGCAATCAAACTCCGATACCCTGAAGCTTTCCATGCGCCAGGCCATCGATTTGGCGTTAAAAACCAGCCGGCAGGTTCAGAACGCTGCTGCAGATGTGCGTTTGGCACAGCAAAAGGTAAGGGAAATCCAAAGCATTGGGCTTCCACAGGTGAACGCTACCGGTGGATTCACCCAATACGTTCAGATTCCCGGCAGCTATGTGCCCAACTTCACAGGTCAGGGCCCCGATTTCCTGTTCATTAAATTTCAGCAGAAGTACACGTCAAACCTGAACATCCAGGCCAGCCAGCTGCTTTATGACGGCACCTATTTATTGGGTTTGCAGGCGGCCAAATCGTTCGTGGAAATCAGCCGTTTGCTGGAATCTAAAAGCGAGTACGATTTGAGCTTTGCCGTAGCTAAATCTTATGCCTTGTGTCTAAACACTTCCAGAAACCTGGAATTGTTGGACCAAAACATGGCAACCCTGAAAAAAACACTGGAGGAAGTAAGCGAAATCTACAAAGCCGGATTTGCCGAAAAACTGGATGTGGACAGGCTCAGTCTGAGCCTCGCTTCGCTGGGTGTTCAGCGGGACAAGCTGTTGGCAGGTGTTGAAATGACAAGAAACGTTCTGAAGCTGACCATGGGGCTCAATCCTGCCCAGCCATTGGTACTCACCGATAACCTGGAAGATCTGAGCAAAGAACTCCATGTTGCACTGCCCATAGAACAAAGCCCTTCCATCCCAAAGCCCAACAACAGAATTGAGTATCAGCTGTTGCAACAAAACCTGAAAATGAATGCCTTCGATGAAAAACGCTACAAAGTGGGTTACACCCCAACACTGGTAGGTTTTATGGCTTATCAGCGCACCACCAACCGCTCTGAGTTTAACTTCCTCGAAGGAAACTTGCCCATCAACAATACCTGGGTTCCTGCCGCGCTTTGGGGCCTGAACCTGAACGTGCCCATTTTCGACGGTTTCAGGAAACAAAGTCAAATCCGGCAGGTGCGCATCAACAGGGAAAAAACCCTGAACGACCTGGTGAGTTTCGAACACGCTGCAGGAATGGAATACCTGAATGCACGCCAGGCATACCTCAGCAGCCTGAAAGCCTTGGAATTGCAAGAACAAAACAGAACGCTGGCAGAAACCATCTACAACAACGTAAATACCAAGTTTAAAGAAGGCGTGGGAAGCACCATCGAAATCCTGTCTGCCGAAAATGAGTTAAAAAGCGCCCGGGTGAGCTATCTCGGAGCATTATACGACCTCAGCATTTCCATTTTGGACCTCAAAAAAGCCCTTGGCGAAAACATCACTCAATAAGACCATTATCAAATGAAAAACCGCAATACGATCATCATCTCTATCCTGACCCTTGCCGTCAGTGCATGTGGTGGCAAAAAAGCCGGAAGCCTGGAAGAGAAAAAAGGGGAATTGGCCTCGATCAGGAAAGAAATTTCAAGCCTACAGGAGCGCGCCCGCGCCCTGGAATCAGAGATTGCAAAACTGGATACTGCTGCAGCCGATGGAAAACTGAAGCTGGTGGAAGTACTGGATGTGAAACCAGAACTGTTCCGCGGTTATGTGGAAGTTCAGGGAACGGTGGATGCTGAACAAAGTACCATCGCCACGGCACAGATGCCAGGCGTGATTACCCGTGTATCCGTAGCTGTTGGACAGCAGGTAAATGCCGGTCAGGTGCTGGCCGAAATCGACAACTCGCTGATGAAACAGCAGGTGGCTCAGGCCCAGCAGCAGGTTGATTTCCTCACAACCCTGTACCTGAAGCAAAAAAGCCTGTGGGAAAAAGGCATTGGCACCGAAGTTCAATACCTTTCTTCCAAAAACCAGAAAGAAGCCATGGAGAAAAACCTGGCCGCCTCAAAAGAACAGCTGAACATGAGCTACATCAAATCTCAGATCAGTGGCACCATTGAATCGGTAGATGTAAAAATTGGTCAAACAGCCGCACCCGGCATGCCCCTGTTTCGCGTGGTGAACATGAGCGGTGTGAAAGTGGTGAGTTCCATTGCCGAAACTTATGTTTCAAAAATCAATAAAGGAGATGCTGTAAAGATTCATTTCCCCGACCTCAAAAAAGATAAAGAAGGTTCGATCTCCTTTGTAAGTCGTGTGATTGACCCGATGAACCGTTCTTTCCGCTGCGAAGCCAAACTGGCCGACGCTTCAGACCTCAGGCCAAATATGCTTGCCGTGGTGAAGGTTACCGATTACGAAAAGAAGAATGCCATTGCTGTTCCGGTCAACGTGATCCAGAATACAGGTACCGGCGCGGAAATTTTTGTCATTGAAAACCAAAAAGGCAACCAATGGACGGCAAAACACCGCAGCGTGAAAACTGGACGCAACTCAGGTGAAAAAGTAGAAATACTGGAAGGTCTGAAAGCCGGTGACCGAATCATTACCAACGGCTTCCAGGGCTTATCTGATGGTCAGATAGTTCAGATAATCGAATGAGGTCTCCGCAACCATGAATCAGAAATTTAAAGAGTTCAAACCCACAAACTGGTCTATCGATAACAAGACTAGCATTTTCGTGGTGACCCTGATTGTTACCCTCACGGGTATCCTCAGCTATATCGGCTTGCCTAAAGAGAAATTCCCGGATATTGTTATTCCCACCATCTATGTGCAAACCATTTATCCGGGTTCCTCTCCAAAAGACATAGAAAACCTGATTACCAAGCCTATTGAAAAGAAAATCAAAGGCATCAATGGACTGAAAAAACTGACCAGCCAGAGCGTTCAGGATTTCAGCATCATCGTGGCTGAATTTGAAACAGATGTTTCGGTTGATCAGGCCAAGCAAAAGGTGAAAGACGAAGTTGACAAGGCCCGTAGTGAGCTCCCCTCAGACCTGAAACAGGATCCAACCGTACAGGAAATAAACTTCGCCGATTTACCCATTCTGAATATCAACATTGCCGGTGATTTTGAGTTGAATAAACTCAAGGAGTACGCCGAACAGGCCAAAGACCGTATTGAAAGTCTGAAGGAAATCACCCGCGTGGACATTATTGGCGCACTTGAACGCGAAATCCAGGTAAATCTGGATCTGTACAAGATGGAAGCCGCTGGGATTGGCATGGACGATGCAATTCGTGCCATCCAATACGAAAACGTGCGCATTGCCGGTGGCAATATTGATGTGGCTAATATGAAACGAAGCCTGAGCGTGGTGGGTGAATTCAAAAACCCTGCAGAAGTGCAGAACATCATCATCAGGGCACAATCGGGTGCAACGGTTTACCTCAGAGACATTGCTGAAGTTGCCGATGGTTTTAAAGAGAAAGAAAGCTATGCGCGCTTGGGTGGAAAAAATGTAATCACCCTGAACGTCATCAAAAGAGCCGGGGAAAACCTCATTGATGCCAGCGATAAATGCCGAAACATCATGACAGAACTGGAAAAAACCACGTATCCGAAAAACCTGAGCGTGGTGCTTACCGGCGACCAAAGTACAGAAACCCGTGTTACACTTCATGACCTGATCAATACCATCATCATCGGCTTCATTCTGGTAACCATCATCCTGATGTTCTTCATGGGTGCCACCAACGCCATTTTCGTTGGGCTATCTGTGCCATTGAGCATGTTCCTCGCCTTCATGGTGATGCCGGCCCTTGGCTTCAGCCTCAACATGATTGTGTTGTTCAGTTTCCTGCTGGCACTTGGCATTGTGGTGGACGATGCCATCGTGGTGATTGAAAACACCCACCGCATCTTCGCAAATGGCAAAATGCCCATTGTGGATGCCGCCAAAAAAGCAGCCGGTGAAGTGTTCCTTCCCGTATTCAGCGGAAC
>JBIKKI010000120.1:0-6972 GCA_044360435.1 Bacteroidia bacterium | reverse complement strand
GAACAACACCAATAAATCCGCGGCACCGCGCGAGCAGGGCCGCCGCAGACAACGCGTTCCCCAGAACGAAACAGCGGAAGTTACCCCGAAACCGGAAGAAGTTAGCCCGGTAACACCGCCCATCAATACCCTGATTACCGCTGAAGACCTGGAAGCTGCGCTTCCGGAAGTCACCGAACCACGTGTGGCGCGTAAAGACCGCAACCGTCCGGAATTGCCCCGGAAACAATTTGTGGTAGAACGGAAGCAGCCGCCAGCCAAGGAGCCCCAGGACCAAACATCAACACCTCCGCAACAACAGCAACAGCAACAGCAACAGCAACAACAGCAACAGCACAACGAACAGGAGCGCCGCCGCAAGGAGCACTTCAACAACCTGCTGGAACTGGAAGGCGTGGTGAGCACCCAGGGCGTTCTGGAACTGGTTCCCGATGGATTCGGGTTCCTGCGCTCCCCCGACTACAACTACATGGCTTCTCCCGATGATGTGTACGTACCCGGAAACGTCATCAAAAGCCTGGGGCTGAAAACCGGAGATACGGTAAAAGGCAGCATCCGTCCACCGAAAGAAGGCGAGAAGTATTTCGCCCTGGTGAAGGTAGAACAGATCAACGGGAAAACCCCGGAGGAAGTGCGCGACCGTGTAGGCTTCGAGCACCTCACGCCGCTGTTTCCTCAGGAAAAGCTGAACCTCTGCGATAAAGCCGGAAACTACAGCAACCGCATCATCGACCTGATTTCGCCCATTGGCAAAGGGCAGCGCGGACTCATCGTGGCCCAACCCAAAACGGGTAAAACCTGGTTGCTGCAGGGCATCGCGAATGCCATTGCGGCCAACCATCCCGAGGTGTATCTGATGATTTTGCTGGTAGATGAACGTCCGGAAGAAGTAACGGATATGGCCCGCAACGTGAAGGCTGAAGTGATTGCTTCTACCTTCGACGAGCCAGCAGACAAACACGTAAAATTGTCCAACATGGTGCTGGAAAAAGCCAAGCGCCTGGTGGAATGTGGCCACGATGTGGTGATTCTGCTGGATTCCATCACCCGACTGGCCCGCGCGTTCAATACCGTGCAACCGGCCTCCGGCAAGATTTTATCCGGCGGTGTGGATGCCAATGCGCTGCACAAGCCCAAGCGCTTCTTTGGCGCAGCCAGGAACATCGAAAACGGCGGCTCCCTCACCATCATTGCCACGGCATTGACCGAAACCGGCAGTAAGATGGACGAGGTGATTTTTGAAGAATTCAAAGGCACCGGCAACATGGAACTGCAACTGGACCGCAAGCTGTCCAACAAGCGTATTTTCCCGGCCATAGACATCACCGCCAGCAGCACCCGTCGCGAAGACCTCTTGTTGGATAAAGTGACGCTGCAGCGCATGTGGGTATTGCGCAACTACCTCAGCGACATGACGCCCGAAGAAGCGATGAATACCATGCTGAAATACATGGAAGGCACCAAGGACAACATTGAGTTCCTGGTGAGCATGAATGGGTAAGTTTCACCCTTCCGAAATTCAATTCCCCCAATTCTCCCGATCCAGGCTGCGGTAGTGGATGGCTTCGGCCAAGTGTTCTACTTTGATGTGTTCACTGCCGGCCAGATCAGCCACAGTGCGGCTTACTTTTAAAATTCTATCGTAGGCGCGGGCGCTCAGACTGAGTTTCTGCATGGCCGCGCGCAGCAAAGTCTGCCCCGCCGTATCAATGGCGCACCATTCATGCACCTTATTGGAAGGCAATTGCGCATTGGCATAAACCCCGGGCAGATCGGCATAGCGCTGCTGCTGTACCTCCCGGGCTCTGATGACCCGTTCCCGCACCGATGCACTGTTTTCAGCGCTTCTGGAGCGTGTAGTGAGCGCGTCAAACCCCACCGGCGTCACTTCAATATGAATATCAATGCGATCCAGCAGCGGACCGCTGATTCTGCTCAGGTAGCGCTGCACCACACCGGGCGCGCATACGCAGTCTTTCTCCGGATGGTTGTAAAACCCACACGGACATGGATTCATGCTCGCCACCAACATGAAACTGGCCGGATATTCCACCGTGAAGCGTGCGCGGGAAATGGTCACCTTGCGTTCTTCGAGCGGCTGCCGCATCACTTCCAGCACGGTGCGTTTGAATTCGGGCAGTTCATCCAGAAACAATACGCCGTGGTGCGCCAGGGAAATTTCTCCCGGTTGGGGATGGTTGCCTCCGCCCACCAGGGCCACATCCGAAATGGTATGATGCGGGGCACGGAAAGGCCGATGTGCGATGAGGGAAGCATGGGCACCGAGCTTTCCGGCCACGCTGTGGATTTTGGTGGTTTCCAAGGCTTCGTGCAGGGTAAGCGGCGGCATGATGGTAGGCAAACGCTTGGCCAGCATGGTTTTCCCTGCTCCGGGAGGACCGATCAGAATGATGTTGTGTCCGCCCGCTGCGCTGATTTCCATGGCCCGCTTGATGTTTTCCTGGCCTTGTACATCGTTGAAATCCACATCCCAGAGCTCCTGAGCCTCGGCAAACTCCTGCCGCGGATCGGCATAAACCTGTTGCAACTGTCCTTGTCCGCGGAAAAAGTCAATCACCTCGTTCAGATGCGCTGCACCATACACTTCCAGTCCTTTCACCATCGCGGCTTCGCGCGCGTTTTCCGCAGGCAGCAGCAAGCCTTTAAATCCTTCCCGCTGCGCCTGTATGGCAATGGGCAGGGCACCTTTCACGGGCAAAATGCGCCCGTCCAGTCCCAGTTCGCCCATGATGATGTAGGCTGAAACTTCTTCACCGGGAAGTTGTCCGCTGGCAGCCAGCAGGCCCATGGCAATGGTGAGATCGTAGGCAGAACCTTCTTTGCGGATGTCGGCCGGCGCCATATTCACCACCACCTTGCGTCGCGGCATGTTCCAGCCGTTGTGCTTCAGGGCCGTTTCGATGCGCAACTGGCTTTCTTTGATGGCGTTGTCGGGCAGGCCGGCAAGAAAATACCCAATGCCTTCTCCAATGTTCACTTCCACGGAAATGGTGATGGCATCCACTCCGGAAACAGCCGAGCCAAAGGTTCTTACCAGCATGACGGAACACGAATGAAACCGGAAGGCCTGGATGCGCAGAAGGCAGGTACAGGATGAACAATGCTGAAGAAATCAATACACAATAAGTAAATCATAAAACAAATAGCTAAGAGTACGCTTGCGAAGATGCGCCAATTCCGGTAAACCTGCAACCCTGAGGCGTTCAGTAGGGCTTCGCTCCTTTTTCAATGCGCAGGCCCACATCACTTACGTGTTGCAGCTGTTCATCGCGCATATTCTGCCGGATGCTGAAACGGTAGCTGCCTTTTTTCAGGATGCGGTAGCGCTGTTCCAGCGGAAGTTCGAAGCTGATTAAATCACCCACGCCCTTGCCCAGCCAGCGACCGGTATTGTCGGCCAGCATCAGCGGATATTGCTTCACGCCGGAACCGTCGGGCCCCTGCGTATGCAGCAAAATGTACATGTTTGCGTAGCGATAGGCCCCGGTTACGCGCATGGTCAGGATCAGGCGGTATTCATAGGCCGGTTCGTCCAGGTTTGCCGTGAAGCTGAGGCTGTCGTTCCAATGCCAGCTTCTGTTGCGTACCGGTTTGGTTTCATCGAAAACCACTCCTTCCGGCAATCCACAGGAAGCCAGCAGAACCAAGGGTAAAAGGAACTTCAAGCGTTTCACCCCCGCAAGTTAGCATCTGTACCTGAATAATGTGGCCGGGCACTGCGTGTGCAGAAAGCCTGCAACCTTACCAGATTCCACAAATCTGAAGCAGGCGTTGTTCTTCATCATGGTGAAATTCGGGAAGTACATCCATCACCCAGATATTGCAGGTGTCCGTATTCAATTCAAGCATGCGCATCCAGTCTTTTCGCGTGGTGAGGATGGCCTTGGCGCCTTTGGCTTTCAGGGTTTGCTGCCATTGTTGCACATCCTGTTCCGTGTAGGGCTGGTGATCCTGATATTCCAGGTGTTCCATTACCTGATATTGCTGTTCCGCCTGCCGGCGGAAGTACGACGCCTGACCAATGCCTGTAACCAGCACAACCGGCGCCTCAGCTTCAGGCTCCTGATGTCCCTGCACGCACAAGGCCGCACTGTAACTCAGGCTGCTGAACATTACAGGCGCGTTGGTATAGCGTGAAGCCTTGAGGCTGAGCTGTTGTCTGCGTTGCGCGTCCAATTCTGGCGGACATTTGGTAAAGAGGAGTGCCTGGGCATGTTTGGCATTGAAGCGAAACTCACGCAGCAACCCGGCTGGAATTGGAAAATCCTTGAAAAATGGCCTGCCGATGTCGCTCAGCAGCACATAAACGGAGGCCTTGATGCGCAAATGTTGGTAACCATCATCCATGATGATGAGGCGACAGGCGGGAAACGCTTCCAAGATGCGTTCAATGCCTTCTTTCCTGTTTTCACACACAAACACCCGCTGATCGCTGCGGCAGATTTTACGGATTTCCAAGGGCTCATCGCCAACCAGGACGGCGGCGTCCATTGGCTGCACCTCACGAAATCCTTTGCTGCGGCGGCCATAGCCACGACTCAGTACGGCAACAGGCACGCGGCTGCGGCCGAGCAGCCATTTGATCATCGGCGTTTTTCCGGTGCCGCCGGCGCTGAGGTTTCCGATACATACCACGCGCACCGGAGGCTGATAACGTTTCCCGGGAAGCCGGTACCAGCAGCGACGCAGCCAGGCCACGCCGCCCCAAAGCCAGCCAAAGGGCAAGAGCAGCCATTGAAAAAAGCGAAAGATATTGGGTTGCATCTGCGGGTGAAGGTTACATCCAATGATTGCTGTTGCGGACCGACTTCTATCAAACCCAACAGCAGGTGCGTTTAATTCAGTACATATTGTTGTCCCTTGCCGGGAATATGCGCCTGTGTAAAATCAATGTCTTTTTGTAAGGCTTCCATGCAGGTGGCATCGCCATGCACCAAGAAAACCCCCTTCAGTCCGGGGTGGCGTACACCTTCCAGATAGCGCATCAGCCCTTTGTGGTCGGGGTGCGCGCTGAACACGTCTGTGCGGGCTACACGCGCATATACTTCACGCTCGGTGCGGTTGATTTCTACGGTGCGCTGTCCGTGCAGCAAACGGTAGCCTAAAGTTCCTTCAGCGCAATAACCTGCGATGAGGATGGTGGCGAAGGGATTCTGGATGTTGCGCCGCACGTGTTCCTGTATGCGGCCGCCTTCAACCATTCCTGCGGAAGAAACGATGATTACCGGCTCATTGTAGCTGCTGATGATTTCGGTACTCAGTTCGTCTTCAATCACCTGCAAGCCCGGAAATTCAAACAAGGCCCTTCCATCTTGTGCGAAATGTCGGGCATCTTCATTGAGTTGCGACACATAACGCGCATATACCTGCGTGCTTTTGATGGCCAGCGGACTGTCGGTGAACACCTTCAACTTTGGAAGCCTGCCTGCGGCCTGCATGCGGTTTAAGGTATAGAGGATGCTTTGGGTGCGGCCCACACTGAATGCGGGAATGACCAACTTGCCATTGTATTTCACGCAGGTATCTTCAATGTACTGCGCCAGTTCATCCATCGGGTCGTTGAGGTTTTGGTGCAAACGGCCGCCGTAGGTGCTTTCAGAAATCAGGTAATCGAGGTCAGGCATCGGTTCCGGATCTACCACCAGTGGCGAGTTCCAATTCCCCAAATCGCCTGTAAAGCCCACGCGGCGCACGCCTTCGGAAGTATGGATGCTGATGACGGCGCTGGCAGCCCCGAGGATATGTCCTGAGGGGAAAAACTCCACACTCACTTCATCAGTGATGCGCCGTACCTGCTTGTAGGGCATTTCCACACATTGTGCCATCAGGTCGCGGATGTTCACCACGCTGTACAGCGGCTGTTTCTCGGGACCGAATTTCCGGCCTTTGCGTTTCTTGCCGGGTTTATGCCCACCCTGCTGATGTTTGGCGAGCTCGGCACGTTGGATGTTCAGGGAATCTTTCAGCAAAAACTCCGACAACTCCTTTGTTGGACCGGTGCACAGCACCTGACCGTGAAACCCTTGTCGCACCAGGTTGGGCATATTTCCGGAATGGTCGATGTGGGCATGGGTGAGGATGACCAGATTGATGGCGGAAACATCAAAAGGAAAGGTTGCGTTTCGCGCTTCAAACTGATCGCGTTTTTCGTAGTCGAGACCACAATCTACCAGGATGTTAAATCCGGAAGGCGTGGTGAGCAGGTGCATGCTGCCTGTAACCTGTCGGGCGGCGCCCCAGCAGGTATAGCGTATTTGGTCGTGCAAAGGTTGATTCAAAAAGTGTGTATGAGCAGGGCGACGATACTTCGTGGAAGCACCGTCGCCCCGGAGCATTTATGATTCGGAAATTTTTTCTTTGGGTTTTACTACCGTGAGTTTCAGCTCTTCAGCGTCTTTCTTGTGGTCGGCGCGGATTTCATCACCTTCCTTCACCTGTCCTTTGAGGATTTCTTCGGCCAGGGGTTCTTCCAGGTATTTTTGCAAAGCGCGCTGCAAGGGTCTTGCACCAAATTCGCTGTCAAAGCCTTTTTCCGCCAGCCATTCTTTCGCGGCCTTGGTAAGGGTTACTTTATAGCCAAGGTCAACGATGCGTTTGAGCATTTTTTGCATCCGGATGTCCAGGATCTGCAGGATTTCCTCTTTACCCAAAGAATTGAAGACGATGATGTCATCAACCCGGTTCAGGAACTCGGGGGCGAAGAACTTCTTCAGCTGGGTTTCAATCACCTGTTTGCTCTCCTTTTCCACGTTCTGCTGCTTGTTTCCGGTGGCGAAACCCATGCCTGTGCCAAAATCTTTGAGCTGTCGCGAACCGATGTTGGAAGTCATGATGATGACGGTATTCCGGAAATCCACCTTACGTCCCTGGCTGTCGGTGAGGCGACCTTCATCGAGCACCTGGAGCATGAGGTTGAATACATCCGGATGGGCTTTTTCCACTTCATCAAAA
>JBIKKI010000023.1:0-22496 GCA_044360435.1 Bacteroidia bacterium | reverse complement strand
GTGCGTGGGAATCCGTCAAAGATGAAACCGCGTGCATCCGGATGCTGACGAACGACTTGTTCAACCATGCCAATCACCACCGCATCGGGAACAAGGGCTCCTTTTTCGATATAAGCATTTGCCTGCTGTCCGAGTTCGGTGCCTGCTTTGCGTTCTGCGCGCAGGATGTCGCCTGTAGAAATGTGCTTGAGTTGAAAATGTGCCAGCAGTTTCTCGCTCTGGGTGCCTTTTCCTGCGCCGGGAGGGCCGAACAGGATGATGTTGAGCTTGTTCTTCATGGATTTATGCAGCTTCTTGTTCTTTTTTTCTGTTGAGGAGGAAGGCGGCGGGCAGCAGCAGCAGGATGAATACCGAGCTTGCCAGTTCCAGTTGCCCGTAGTTATGTCCCTGTTCCGGGGCAAATACAAACAGCACTTCATGATTGCCGGCTGGAATTTTCAGGGCCCGCAGGGCGTAGTTTACCCTTCCGTATGGAACCTCTTTTCCGTCCAGGTAGGCACGCCAGCCCGGATAATACAATTCGGAAAATACGGCAAGTCCTTCGGCGCTGTTGTTGGTTTTATAGCGCAGCGAATCGGGGTGGTAGCTGCTCAGTTTGATGCTGGCGCTGCTGTCCAGGCGAAACTCGGTGGTGTTGCCCAAAATCTGTTCGTTGTTCAGGTTGCCGTTCATTTTCTGAGCCACGGCCTCCACGCGTGGATAGAACCTGAACACCAGGCTTGAAGTCAGGGAATCTGCGGTGCTGTCCTGAAGCAGGTTTGAAGATTTCAGCGCGTCGATTTCGCTGCGCGGATCGGCTACCCAGCGCAGTTTGTTCACAAACCAGCCATTGCCCAGCGCGCTTGGACGCTGCTGCGCTACCGGCTGATTTTGATTGTCGTAGCCGATGTAGTATTTGCAGTTGAGCATGTCCAGCACTGCCGGATTGTTTTTGCCGAGGTGGTTCAGGATTAAATCCTGATATACGCTCAGTTTTGCCGGATGGTAGCCGTTGATGAGTTTATGGAACTTCGCACCGCGGTTGTCGGAGAATGGGTCGCGGTTGGGCGTGAGTTCAAACACGCGAAAATGCGGATCCTTGTCGGCCATAATTTGCTCATCTGCCTGTGTTTGTTCTACAATGGGATCCAAACGGTATTTGAATTTATAGTCTTTCCAGCCGAGGTAATGCCAGGCCAGCCCGCCGAGGTCTATCAGCATTACCGCAATGATGCCGTAATACAGCAAGGTTTCTTTGATGCGTCCCTGCAGCCAATACCACAAGAGCCCGAAGCTCATGCCGATGAACAGCAGCGAGCGCAGGGAATCTTTACGTACCATCGAAGCACGTGCATTTTGCAGTGCATCGGCCAGGAAGGGTTGCATCTGCCCGTCGCTCGCGGCGGCGTATTCACGCAGGTAGCTGCCTATGAATCCGAACAGCAGCACAAAGCCTCCGGTAATCAAACCAGCCATTTTCAGGCTCTTTAGTTTGTCTGCAGATTTGAGGTCGGCGCTCATCCACTTTTGCAGGCCAAGAATGGCCAGCAGTGGAACCATCACCTGTGCGATGGTCAGCGCCATCATGGGTGTGCGGAATTTGTTGTAGTAGGGAAGGGTTTCGAAGAGGAAGTCGTTCAGAATGGCGAAGTTTTTCCCCCAGGCCAGCGCGACAGAAACGCCCAATGCCGCAAGGATGGGCCAGCGAATGGCATCGCGCACCACAAACAGGCTAAGCACAAACAGGAACATGATGGCTGCGCCCAGATATACCGGTCCGCTGGTAAAAGGCAGGTCGCCGAAATAGGTTGGGGCACGTTCGGCAAATTCTTTGGCTTGACCGGGATCGGCACCGCCGGCGGTGAGTTCTTCATATAAGCCCGAGGAGCGTCCACCCACGTTTTCGGTGCTGCTTCTTCCTTCAAAACCGGGGATGATAAAGGTAAAAGTTTCGGCCAGTCCGTAGCTCCATCCGAAGGCATAATCTCTGTTCAGGCCATTGTTGCCCACTTCGCTGCCCGGGCCTTCCGGGCTTTCGGTTTGGTTGTTGGCTAAAGCGGAGCCGCCACGCATGGATTGTTCAGCATATTCTGAGGTGGTTTTGAGTTTACTGATGTTGGAAACTACGCCCAAGGCACCTGCAAGCAGCGCCAATGCACCGCCAATGATCAGGTGTTTCCAGGCGCGTTCGCGCAGCATCTGATATGCGTAGAAGATGGCGAAGATGCCAATCAGGATGGCTGTGTAATAGGTGATTTGATAGTGGAAGTAATATATCTGAAGGCTTAAGCTGAAGGCTGTGGTAAAAAGTCCCCACAGGTAGTTGCGCTTCATAATCATGATGAGGCCGCCAAGGATGGCAGGCATCACGCCCATCGCCAGACATTTGGTATAATGAGCTGCCTCAATGCTGCTGATGCTGTAGGTGGCGAACGAATAGGCAACGGCGCCTCCGACAGCCAGCCATGGTGTGATGCCCAGTGCGAGCAGCAGCACCATGAATCCTATCATGTTCACCGCCATGATGCGGTAAGGATACAGGGCTTTCAGAAACAGGTGGTTGGCTTTCGCAATGAGGTTGTCTGAAGGACGGCCACCAATAAGCGTGGTAGGCATGCCGCTGAAGATGGCATTGGTCCAGTAAGGCAGTTGTCCGTCGCGTTCCTTGAAGGTATTGGCTTCCGTTAAACTCAGCAAACCCTGGTTCACGTCGCTTTGGGAGTGGATTTTCCCGTTGAACGTAGGCAGGGTGTATAAGGCTGAAATAATCAGGCACAGCAAGAGCGGAAGCCCGATGGCGCGCAGTTTGTCTTTCATAACGATGCCCCAAATTTGCGGGTTTTGCTCGGTTTAACCAATACAGGCACGCAGCCTATTTATCCCATTTTGTGCATCTTTGGACTTTCTTTCTTATGAAATTCTTTCACCTCATCACCATCGCCGCATGCTGCGTGGCGCAGCCGATGCGCGCACAAACTGACAGCACTGCTGTTGAAGAAGATTTCAGCCAGTATGAAAATGTGGGTTTTGCCGACGATGGCGCCAAGCGTTTCTGCACCAGTAAGGTGCTTGATTTAAGTCCGCAGAAGCTCATCAGTATTGGTTATGACATTCAGGGGCCTTATGCCATGAACCTTGATTCATTTGCCGGCGGCAGTGCCGTACAGCGGAACATGGGCAACAGCCGTGGCTTGCGCCTGTTCGCAAACATCCCCGTAATTTCCAATACGGCCATAACCTGGACCATCGGCGGCTATTATCTGGAACAGATTTATTCACGCAAACAGGAGGGAGGCATTTTGCCTTTCCCCCGGCCATCAGACATGGTCTGGAACACGGGCATCCGCAGCACGGCGCTGAATACCACCGTGTTTAAGCCCCTGGATGAACAGCGTTTTATGTTGTTTCAGGGTCAGCTGGAAGTGAATGGCGACTACGGCTGGGACGGTATTGGAACGGCCTTGGATCAAACCAAAGGCAGTGCAGCGGTTTTGTATGGAAAGAAGGTACACGACCGCAAGCAATGGGCCTTGGGGGCGGTGCGTACCTGGAGGGCGGGTGAAATAAATTATATCCCGGCTTTATTGTTGAATTATACGTGGCCTTCGCGGAAGTATGGCGTGGAAATGCTGTTTCCCGCCCGTGCTGCCATCCGGCGCACCTTCAACCCGCGCAACCTCTTGTTCTTCGGTTATGAGCTGGAAGGCGGCAGCTATTGGATGCAGGGTGCTCAGAATTTTGGCGTGAACGATTTCGAGTTGCGGCGCAGTGAATTGCGTTTCCGGTTTACCTACGAACGCAGCCTGCATGGGTTTATCTGGCTCAGTGCACAGGCCGGTATGCGGGCCAACTATAGTTTTAATGCCGACCGTGGTAATTTTTTCCGGGGTTTCTTTGGTGAACAACCCTTCCTGATGCAGAACACCTTAAGTCCGGCGCCTTACCTGCAGGTGTCGTTGAATTTGGTAAGTCCTTGAGCAACATGCCCTGCACATGGTTTAAACCATGTACAGGGCATGTATTCCCTACAAATGCGCCACAACGAAATTGTAGGCATTGTCGAAACAAATTTTCCGCGCAAGGCTTTCTGCATTTTCGCCGGCAGTAACAAGATATTCCTGGCTGCGGTTTGAATCAAAAATCACTTGCTGAATGTTCCGGGCAAGGTCTTGTTCCAACGCGGGATAGTCCAGCACCGTAGCGTACTTGTTCAATGGGTCGATGTATCCATCAAAATCGCTCCCCAGACTGAACAGGTTCCACAGATTCTGCTTTTCCGACGTGTTTAACTTTGGATGTTTGAGGATGCCCTCAAGCATGCCGTGCAGGTTTTGCCACAGGGCATCGGCGCTGGTGCTGTCCAAATCCGTCGCTTTGTCGTTGTTGCGTTCTTCTGCTTCCGTGTCGATGCCACAAATCCGTTGATCCAGACTTAATCCAATCAAACCACCCGTTTTCACCACCCAGAATAAATCTTCATTGCACATATTGATGTTCCAGCGGTTGATGAAGCTGCCATCGCCCATCGGATTGTTCAGCGCGATGAGTTCCTGCAGCGTATCCACGCCACTGTAACCCATGTGGCTGTAAATCAGTGGTGGCAGATTTTGCGGAATATGCTTGTAAATGCGTTCATAGATGTCCGCCCTGGTTCTTGCTGAACTGTGTTTTAAGTCGATCAGGATGTTGTTTCCGGTCACCGACGGATTGGGCTGATACTGGCCGTTTTGGTTTTTGGCAATCCCGAGGAAATCGGCCACACATTGTTCCCCTAAATCGGTCAAACCTTCATCCAAACGCGCGCTTTGGTCGAGTAAAATGTCGCCGGGCGACGGAAGGCTTTTTGCATGACCGCTGATGTGGTTGTCAAAATGATGCCCCAGCGTGATGAAGAAGATGCGCGATTGGGTCCAGTTCCTCAGGGTGGTGATGCGATTTTTGATGTCTGCGAAGAAGCTTGGACTCAGAGGATTCATCCTGTCAATTCCCAGCACATGCGCACCTTCAATGGTCAGCACCATGGCGATGCCATTTCCTTGTTGGATGATGTTGCGCACTTCCGCGCCCTGGTTGCAAATGGTGTATTTACCTTTGGCTTTGGTGTTGCGGAGGTATTCCTCTTTTTTCGACTGACCTGTGATTTGCTGTATCAGCCGGTTTTCACCCAATACCACAGACTCCCGTTCTTTATTGGAATTATAGATGATGAAATCGCGTTCGGTATGCAATTCCTGCCAATAGTCGTATGTAGCTGAGGTGAAGAAGTCAGCCCGTTCCTTAGGGATTTTCATCATCAAAGCCTGAATGGTTTTGCGCACTTCGGGGTCATTGATTTTATCCTTTGCGAGGAGTCCCAATCCGTTGAACAAAGGATTCAGGATTTCATGAGCGCTCAGGTACTCCGCAATCTGTGCGATATCCGCATTGCCCAAGGTTCTTCCGGCGTCGAAAAAACCACGTTCAATGGGATAAAGCGCATTAAAAACCAGTCGTGTGTTTGAGTTCGTGCACAATACCAGATTGCTCTGATTGTATGAAAAAGCCCGTTTCCCTTTTCCCTGTTTTTTCAGGTTGCCTGCTGAAATGGTCCAGGGATGGTAATATTTCGGGTTGTCGCGATTTCGATCAATGGCAACATTGTTGTAGCTGCGCATGTGCACGTGCAGGTGCAGGTCTGCGTAAGGTTTGTTGCTCATTTAAGGAAGGTTTTGGTGGAAGGAAGAAGAGAGGTAACGGCGAGGGTTGTGTTCGGTGATCTGTTCCCATTGTTCAGCACTGATGGCTGCCCGGAAGTCCTTCACAAGCTTTTGCTCGGGGTTTTCTTTCTCCGTCATGAAGAAATCTGTTCCGAATAAAACTTTATCGGGGAATTCCCTGATGAGCGCCGCAATGTCGTCGAATACCGCATGCTCATAAAGGGTATAGCTTACATCGGTATATACATTTTTATAGCGCAACAACGACTTTACCTCTTCAAACCAATTTTGATTTCCCAAAGCACTGCATTTACGTTCATCAATGTTTTTCTGGTCATGATTCATGTAAATGCTGCCGCCGGCATGCGCCAGACAAATCTTCAAATCAGGAAATTGCTTCAATACCGGTTTATAATTGACGGGATTGGAGAAGTTGTACCTGAAGCAGGAATAGTCGGTATCGTCGTTTAAGCGCTGCTGAATTTCTTCCGGAATGCCGCAAAAAGAAACGGGACGTCGGTGGGCATCGCTGATACGGTTTTTCTTTTTGAAGCTGCCCCATTTTTCATCCGACTGATAATGAATACCGCCAATGTCGCAATGCGTCATCAGTGGAATTTGGTGTTCCTGAGCGTATGCATAAAGCGGTTCCATCCTGTGGTCGAAGGGATAAAAGCCCAGGGGCGGATACAGTTTCACCCCATAAAAATGTTTGTTTTCTATGCTGTGTTGCACGGTACGCAGGCCATCGGCGTTTCTGGGGTCGAAGCCAACAAAGCCAAAGATCTGATTCGGGAATTCCTTCTTCAGCGCATAAATTTCTTCTATTTGGGCGTAGAAGTTTTCCTGTGCTTTTCCGGCATTCATGTGGTCCATGTCCATGGTGAGCACGATGAATTTCCAGTTGTCATCATATTCGTAGGCTTGGCGCAGGTGCTTAAAAACTTCACTCTGGCGTTGCAACATCCCGATTTTGGCAAAGGCAACCATACGCCGTTGGTTGTCGTTGCCGATGACCCGGGTAATTCGATCCAGTGCCTTGATGGAAATATTCGTCAATCCCGGCTTGTTCGCCAGTCTGGCAAATCCCGGAAACCCATAAAACGCGTTGGGCAGGTTGCGTATGCTGAACAGGTGTACGTGACAATTGTATGGCATGATTTACTTTTTTGAAGTGCCTACCGAACGAAGATTGATGATTTTATTGATGACATCCCACCAGAAGGGTGCACCCATGCGCATGAGCAATGCCGCAAGGATATAACCGCTGAGGAGTCGTATATAATTCCACGCTACGCCCCAGAATCCGGGATGATCTGATTCCGCCCCGCTTTGAAAAGGCTCCTTTTGGGTGAAGCAGGCCTTCCACACCCCCGGGTTGATGCCAATGGGCAAGCCCATCCTGTTGAGTTCACGGGTAACTGAATCCATCAGTTCTTTGGGGTTTTCGCCTTCGTATGTTGGCATACTTCCCTGGGCGGCCAGCATCGTTATTTTCGCTTCCAGTGCTTTCTGGGCGTTTTGGTTGTGCCATAAATCCTGGAACAGGGTTAAACCGTTGACGTTTAATACCATCGCCACCAGCAAGGCAATGACAAACAGCGGCTTTTTCTGCCTGCGTTTATATTCTCCGGAAATGCGCGCCATATAAGCATCAAACCATTTTACAATATTGGCTTTGATGGCGTCAGCCCGGTCTGAACTGTCGCTGCCTGAAGGCAGCAGACTGTACAAAAATTGTTGCTGCTTGTAAGAATTTACCAGGGCAATCCCCTGTACAAATCGCTCGGCGTTGGAAACCGATACGCGGTCGGAGGCGGTGGCGCCCACATCTACGGTTTTCTCGGCGATGATGGAAAAAAGGGCATCGGCAAAGTTTTGCCCGTCGATGGCGCTGGGCATATAATCTGTGCCGCTCAGCTGTTGGGCAATCTGCGGATGCCGATACAGTTCAGCCACGAGGTTGCTCTTTTCGTCGGTGAGTGCTTTTTCAAGCATTTCACGCAAAAAGATTTTTCGCTTATGAATGCGACCCGAATAGGCATTCCATAATTCCAGAAAACTGGAAACAATGTTGCTGAGCAGCAGGTAAACCGCCGCAAGGGAAAGTAGGTAGCTTAGTAATGCTGGCATGATGAAGGAGTGTTTGTTTATGTAATAATAAGCATGAATTTGAAAAAGTCAAATGAATAAATTATGAATTTAATAAATGTTTGTATATGTAACATGCTGCAGTTTGGATGTAACAAATCGGGAGTGTAGTTTGATGCAGCTAAAATGACGCAATGTGTTTTTCTGTGCTCATGGAGCCATGAAGGTGTTCGTTTTAAGTAAATAAACCGATACTGCTTGTTACGCCCGTTCAAGGCAGATGTGCAGTGGTAAAGGCGTCAGATTATTCTGACATCCGGTGGTTGGATGCGGTTTATGGATTGTATGGTGAAAAGAAACATGGAACATCCGGCCATGTTTATCATCGACAAGAAAAGTGATATGCTTGGTGGGTCATTGGTCCGTGGATGTAAAGGAGGCTATTTCCCTGGGGATGCTTCTGAAAACGGTTGAAGCCTGTATACAAGCCATGAGTGCAGAAAATCGTATTAAAGAATAAAATCAGATAAGGATAACAATTGCCTGCCCACGGTTTAAACCGTGGGCAGGCAGGGTAGGCAGGGCAACACTTAATTCACCTTCAAACGCTTCCACACATCGGTGCGGCCGAAGGTCTGAATGCCAATATACCCGCGGATATCCAGCGTATTGGCATCTTTCATTTTAATCACGCAGTTGTAAGTACTGCCGTTCTCCGGGTCGTAGATGGTTCCATCTGACCATTCATTGCTGCCTTTATAAGTGAAGTCTTTCAGCATGCGGTACCCTTTCAAGGGTACGCTGCGCATGTTTACATCAGGATTGTTCTTGTCCACCTTGGGAAGCTTGGTCTGTGGGTCAATAGGTTCGCGCAGCCACACAATCTTACCGTAATACTTGCCGGCAATTTTCTCCACTTTCACGCGGGCTTTGCCGTTGCTGGGTTCCCATACGCCAATGAGTCTGTCGCCATCATCGGCGGGGCTGAACGATGCCAGCAGGCCGATGCTCAGAATGCTGAGGCAGATGTTTTTGAGGTTCATGATCATTTGAAGATTTTAGGAGTTGATATTATTCTTTAACAGTGATGCGAAAGCGAAAGTTTCCTTTCAAATGAAAATCGGCATCACGGTCTGCACCGAAGTTCAGGTCGCAAACCATGCTGATGTTCTGCTCTGAAAAGTACTCCCGCAGTTCCCGCTCATCTGAGGTTTTCAGGGTGATACTCTTGCTGCCTTTGGCAATCGGATTCAGTACGGCTACTTCCTGCATTTTGGCTTTCGGCGTCGACATGCTCACCGTAGCCGTACCTGTTGCATCAAATCCTGAACTGTCTTCCGTGCTCATCGTGGCCGAAACCAACTTTACCGATTGCACTTGTTCAGCCTTTAGACCATTGGCCTTCAACAAGGAGTCCATAAAGTTCTTAAATTCAGGAGCTGCCGTGTTGCTGCCTTCAAAAATGGGGCCCGAGCAGGTGAAGGGCAGACTGATTTCGTGTTCCAGGGTTTTGGTTTTACCCGCGCATCCGGCCAACAAAAGGACGGGCAGCATGAAAGAGAGGTTTAAGAATTTCATCGGAATGTTAGACAAAGCAAATATAGAAATGTATTGTTAGTTTGATGCTAAAGCAGTAATGTGAGGCGTTCATCAAACTGCTCTTGCTATCTTTGAAGCCCAAATCATGTTCATCGAAGTCCTGCTGGCCAAAATCCACAACGTTCGTCTTACGCAAACAGAATTAAACTACACGGGGAGCATCACCATCGACATGGATCTGGTGGATGCTTGTGGCATGCGGCCCAATCAAAAGGTGCTGATCGTCAACAACAACAATGGCGAGCGATTTGAAACCTACATCATCCCGGGTGAACGCGGTTCCGGCATCATTGGTTTAAATGGCGCCGCAGCGCGAAAAGGTCAGGTAGGTGATGAACTCATCATCATGACTTTTGGCCTGATGACTCCGGAAGAAGCAGATCTGCATCAACCGAAAAACCTGTTTCCCGACCGTCAAAATAAATTGGTGTGAAACCAGTCCACCGGAAAATTTTATTGAACCTTGTCTTCCTGCTGTTGGCGCTGCTCTTGCTTTGGCTCATCCTGCAGAAAGTGGATCTTCGGGCTTCATGGAAGGCACTCACAGGCGCACGCTTAGGCTGGATTCTTGGCGCATCCTGTATTACGTTGCTTGCGCATTTTCTCCGCGCTTATCGCTGGAATTACCTACTGCAGCCGCTGGGCTTCCGTATGAACAACCTGCGCAGTTTTCTGGCGGTTCTCAGTGCTTATCTGGTCAATGCCGGCACATCCCGCGGCGGTGAACTGCTTCGCTGCGCCATGCTTTCGCGCTCTGAACGTGTACCGGTCGCCACTTTGCTGGGAACGGTCATCACAGAACGCATTGTGGATGTACTTCTGCTCGGGTTCATGTTCGCTGCGGCATTGCTTTTTGAATTTAAATACCTCTTCGGGTATGTTCAGGAACACCTGTGGCAGCCGGTGTACGGGAAACTCGGAGCCACCGGTATTCTGCTTGCGGCCGCCGCAGCACTGGCGCTTTTGTCCCTGGCTGTTTATCTGCTTTCCCGAAAAAAAGAGCAAAAAACCGAAACAGATGGCGATGGCCTGATACACAAACTGTTCAGTGGTTTGCGCAGCATTTTGCAGTTGCAACAGCCCGTTCAATTCATCCTCAGCAGCATCGGTATTTGGTTTTGCTATGCACTTTCAGCATGGATGCTCATGCAGGCCTTGCCGGCTACTTCCCACCTTTGGCCCACTGCAGGGCTGAGCATCGTTCTGTTCTCGGCCATTGGAATCAGTATTCCCGCGCCAGCCGGATTGGGCATTGTGTTTCCCATTGCACACGGTATTGAACAGGTGTATGGCATTGCAGCTCAGGATGCGGCCAACTACGCACTGCTCAACCTCGCCTTCAACAACATCCTCATCCTCATCACAGGCGGCATCGCCTATTTCTGGTTTTGGATGATGATGCAGAAGTTCAATAAAAACAACGATGAAACAACGCATCCTGGATAAAATCATCCCTCGTGAAGCGGCGGCAGCGCTTGGCGCACAACTGCATGCCGAAGGCAAACGCATCGTGTTCACCAATGGTTGTTTCGATCTGCTGCATCCCGGCCACGTCCGTTACCTCGAAGAAGCTTCACTGCTGGGCGACGTGCTGGTGGTTGGACTCAATACCGATCAAAGTGTTCGGGGACTGGATAAATCGCCTTCCCGTCCCATTCAAAACGAAGATGCAAGGGCCCAGGTGCTTGCCGCACTGGCATCGGTCGGGGCGGTGGTTCTTTTCGGAGAACCCACACCGCTGGAGTTGATTCGTGAAATCGGTCCCGATGTGTTGGTGAAAGGTGCGGACTATCAACCCGAGGCCATCGTGGGTTATGACGTGGTAACGGCCCGTGGTGGAAAAATCCTCACCATCCCATTTCTTCCAGGCTATTCAACCACCGCCATCGAACAGAAAATCCTTCAGGCCCATCAGGGAGGCGCATGAACAGGAAGCGCTTCTGGCAAATCCTGCGCCTGCTTTTTGTGTTGAGTTTCGCATGGCTGATGCTGCGCGAACTGAAAGGCTTTCCCGATCCGTTGCAACTGCTGCAGATGGTTTCCGCTCAAAGTGTCTGGATCTGGCCGTTGTTGCTGATCGCTTCAGCGCTCAACTGGTTCCTTGAATCAATCAAATGGCGCAAACTCTTGCAACACCTCCAGAAATGCACGCTTGGCGAAGCAACCCGCGGAACCCTGGCCGGAGCCGCTGTGAGCAACATCATTCCCTTCCGGATAGGTGAATACATCGGTCGCCTAATGTGGGTGAAGCCGGAACAGCGCATCGCCGCAGCCGCATTATCGGTATTTGGAAGTATGACCCAAATGCTGGTAACCATCATCTGCGGACTGTTTGCTGGCTGGTTCCTGCCGGATTTATTGCCGCCCGCAGCAAAAACACTGGCGCCGGCATTTATAATGTTGTTTGCGGTGATTGCTGTTTGGCTGCACCGAACAGGTAGGATGCCGGCACGCGCTTCCGGAAAAATCCAGGATGCACTGGAACGTGTGCGTGTGCTCAGCTGGGGCAGCATGGCCTTCATCTGCAGCATCTCAGCATTGCGTTATCTGGTATTCAGCAGCACCTATGCCTTACTTCTGTTGCATTTTGGCGTCTTGTCCGACCTCGGAACAGCATGGATGAGTGTTGCGCTTATATTCTTCATTCAAAGTTTCTTTCCATCCATCGCAGTCGTTGATGTGGGTGTACGCGTGGCCGTGCCCATGATGGTGATTCCGGCCGGCAACGATTTGGCCCTCACCGCTGCAGCACTGTGCATATACCTCTTCAATGTATTGCTGCCCGCACTTGCAGGACTTTTTGCCATATTGCAACAGCGTTTGCGATGATGCTCTTTTTTTGGATTTTGCTGGTGCCCGCATTAGGGTATGCCTTACTTTTTGTAAGCGCAGGGCGCATCTGGTCGCGTTGGACTCCGCTTCCGCCCAAAGTGCATGAACAAGCTCCGTTGAGCATCGCTGTGGTGGCGGCCTTCCGCAATGAAGAGGCCCGATTGCCCGCCCTCCTTCGCTGGTGGCATGGCCTGGATACGCAGGGTTATGAGGTTCGGTTTGTGCTTGCCGACGACCACAGCAACGACCGTTCCGTGCAGATCGTCAGACAGTTTCAACAGGAACATCCTGAAATGCCGCTCCACCTCGTGGAGCCTGATTCCGGCGAACATGGAAAAAAAGCGGCCCTAACCGCCGCCATCCGGGCGGGTGCCGCCGATGTATGTCTGCTTACAGATGCCGACAGTTGCGGAGGTTCAGCATGGCTTCAGCTCATGGCAGCCACGCTCGTCCAAAAGCAACTGAAAATGGTTTGCGGCCCGGTGGCTCTGGAACAGGGGACTTCGTTTTTACGTCGATTTCAGGCCCTGGAACATGCCGGCCTGGTGGTGTTTGGCGCTGTCACGCTTCGCCTGGGAAGACCCACCATGTGCAACGGTGCGTCGCTGATGTTCTACCGCGATGTGTGGGAAGCTTTGGGTGCTTATGAAGCCCATCGTCATCTGCCCGGTGGTGATGACGAGTTGTTGATGCGCGCCGTTGCTGCAAAACATCCGGGATCGGTTGGTTTCTGCAGACATCCCGAAGCTTTGGTGCACACGGCTCCCGCAGCAGATATGATGGCTTTTTTAATGCAACGACTGCGCTGGGCTTCAAAGGGCCGCATGCAAGGCATGGCCGTGCGCATCTTCCGAAGCGCTTTGGTGTTGTGGTATGCCGCGCTGCTTTGTGTTTTGCCCCTGTTGTTTTTTGAAGGTTTGCCTGTGTGCGCGCTTATCGTGGGTACATGGCTGCTTAAATTGGGTGCAGAGTATGTCTATTTCAAACGAATCACGCCGTTTTTCGGAATGGATTTTCGCACCTCGGAATTGCTTTCGTTTCAGCTGTTTCAAACTGCGTATCCCGTGTTGATTGCGTTGGCCCGAATGCTGCGGCTGCGCTTCCACTGGAAAGGGCGGGCGTACGGATGATCCATCCTTCCTGAGGCTGCATCGATTGTTTGTACCTTTGAACCATGTACGAGCCGGACGCGCTGGAGCGACAGGTGCTGTCGCGATTGATTTTCCCGGAACACTTTGAATCTCTGTTGGAGGAACTACGCATTCCCGAAAATATTCTGGGCGATATTTTACGTCATTTGCTGCACCACCGTCTGGTAGTAGCTGTTCCAGCGGAAGCCGGAGCTGCGGTTTTTTATGATGTTGATGATTTGCGTCTGTACCGTTATCGGCTGAGCCGCAAAGGGTATGATTTTATGAATCCGCAGGCCTGATGGCTTTCACCAGGATGCTGGTGCTCAGGAAAGGAATATTGGTGGTATCTCCACGGAACACGTAACGCTGCAGAAATCTTTTCAGGGCACCGTTTTTCAATACATCCAGTGGCGCAGTTACATAAGCGGTATCCTGCACTTCAAATCCATGCTTTTCCAACAGTTTGACAATGCGTCTTCGGGTGTAGATGCGCGCATTTGCCCAGCGTTCGTGCAGCGGTCGGGGCAACCAGGAAAAGAAAGGAACGCGGTTCCAGGGAAGCAAAGGGAGTTTTGCTCCATGGGTTTCGAAAATCCACCATTTGTTTGGAACACTGAAAACCGCCATGCCACCGGGTTGCAGAGACTTGAAATAGTTTGCTACCGCATCTTCAGTCCGCAGGTGTTCAATGACTTCAAAACTGATCAGCCTCGAGTAATTGCCTGATACCGGTGTCTGTTCAATGTTGTGTTTCTGAAAATGACAATTGTCAGCCCTGTATGAAGTTTTCAGCTGTTGAAAAACCGCTTCATGTTCGGGAAAAAGTTCTACGCCAAGGCAGGATTTGAAGTCTTGGTGCAGCAACATCAGTGAAGCACCATTTCCGCAACCAATTTCCAACAGTTGAGCTTCGGGGTTGCAGAAACCTTTCCAGGCACGGGTCAGTGCCACCCTGCGGCGGATGATCAGGTCGTCGGCGTCGGCCGGGCGTCCCAAATAGTGAGCTTCGCTGAATAAATGTTCGGGTACCCGTTCGGTCATGAAATTCTTTGGGCAAAGTTACTCCAGAGTGTGGGCCTGTTAAAACCAAAAGCATCATTCGTTGTTTTCCTGATACAATCTTGGGAAATCATAACTCCCTGATTAGTTTTGCACAACTCTAAAACATACGCTGAACATACTTATGGCCGACAATGCCAAAATCATTCTGGAAGGTAACGAATACGAACTTCCGGTTTTCACAGGTTCTGAAGGGGAAAAAGCCATTGACATTTCCGATTTGCGGGCCAAAACAGGGTACATCACCCTGGACATCGGATATAAAAACACCGGCGCTACCACAAGCGGAATCACATTTCTGGATGGGGAAGAAGGAATCCTGAGGCATCGGGGCTATTCCATTGAAGATCTGGCTGCAAAAGCCAGCTTCCTGGAAGTGGCATATCTGCTGCTTCACGGCGAACTTCCAACCAGGCAGCAGTTTGACGAATTTGACAGCGCCATTCGTGAGCATACACTGGTGAATGAAGGACTGGAAGGTATGTTCAAGGCATTTCCTACGGGAAGCCATCCAATGGGTCAGCTGAGCAGCATGGTCAGTGCATTGGGTTTATTCTATCCCAAAAGCCTGAATCCGAACAGGCCCGAAGATGCGGTGAACCGCACCGTGTTGCGCTTGCTTGCGAAAATGCCAACCATCTGCGCCATGATTTACAAGAAGCGCAGTGGTCATCCCATCATCTACCCAAAGAACAACCTCGATTACGTTTCCAATTACCTGAACATGACATTCGCTCAGGTAACCATGGACCACTATCAGCCCGATCCGGTGATTGTGGATGCCATGAATAAACTGCTCATCCTGCACGCCGACCATGAACAAAACTGCAGCGCGAGCACCGTGCGTATGGTGGGAAGCAGTCAGGCAAATCTGTACAGCAGCATTGCTGCCGGTATCGCTGCCCTTTGGGGCCCCTTGCATGGTGGCGCCAACCAGGAAGTACTGGAAATGCTGGAGCTGATTCGTCAGGATGGCGGCGACGTGCAGAAATGGGTGAACAAAGCCAAAGACAAAAACGACAATTTCAGGTTGATGGGCTTTGGCCACCGCGTGTACAAAAACTTTGATCCACGGGCCAAAATCATCAAGAAAACCTGCGACGACGTACTGAATAAGCTTGGTGTACACGATCCTGTTCTTGAAATTGCCAAAAAGCTGGAAGAAACAGCCCTCACCGATCCTTATTTCGTGGAGCGCAAATTGTACCCGAACGTAGATTTCTACTCAGGAATCATTTACCGCGCCATCGGATTCCCAACCGATTTCTTCACTGTATTGTTTGCACTGGGTCGTCTGCCCGGCTGGATCAGTCAGTGGCAGGAGATGCGCCGCGAAAAACAGCCCATCGCCCGTCCTCGCCAAATCTATACCGGCGCAGTGCCCCGCGAGTTCAAATTCATGCAGGACCGCTGATTGAATAAGAATTATCGAACAAAGCCTCGGAAATCCCGGGGCTTTTTTTATGAACCAGATTTCAGGCGAAACGCAAGGGAGCGCAGCAACAGCCATCCATGGCGCAGCAGGGTAGGCCACAATCCGTAATGTGCACGAAGTACCTGAAAACGCTCTTTCCAGGAACTCCTGATGCGCTGCTGAGAGATTCCACCAAGTTCGAAACGTGCCAAAGGTTGCGCACAGCGGAAAGCCCTGGGATGTTGCTGTAAAATGCGGATAATCCAGTCAATATCCGCAACCATCCGGTAGGTCTCTTCGTATGGCATCGCAAGGTTTCGTTTCACAACCACGCTTTGGTGGCAAATATTCATGCCATACGCAAAGGTCTTTGGTCCGATGTCTGTAGGAAGTTTCTTGGGGGTAACGCGGCTCATCAGACCAATTTCCCTGCCATCCGGGTCAATAAACATGGTATCGCCATAAATGAATTCTGCACCGCTGTCTGCTGCCTCAAGCACCATGTTCAGCGTGTGTTGATTGTATAGAGCGTCACCGCTGTTCATAAACCATACGTACGAACCCCGGGCCATCGCCAGACCTTTGTTCATGGCGTGGTATAATCCGCGGTCGGGTTCGCTGATCCAATGGTCAATGAGCCGGGATTGGGCGCGTATATAGTCAAGTGTGCCGTCGGTACTTCCTCCATCCACCACAATGTACTCCAGATCCTTGCGCTCAGACTGCGCGGCAATACTATCCATGGTGCGTTCCAAACCCTTGCGGTTGTTGAACACCACGGTGATGATGGAAATCGTTTTGGCGATATCAGCTGGACTGTTCAGGATTCTTGATCTTTGGTTTGGATGGCCCGAAGCCCAAATTCTTCGCTGAGCACTTTGAAGGTCATTTCTGCATAGTAGCCCAAGGCTTCAACTGTTTCCACCACATCTGCCACCTGCAGGTGTTCGGCAAGGCGTTTGTATTTCAACAGCACTACCTGTTCATTGGGATTGTAGGTAAAAGCACCATAAAACAAGTTCATATTCACCGCCAGCAATTCTTCCAGCAGTTCCTCTTTTCTTTTTTCCGGCATATAAAACACCGGAACGCTTACCTGAAAGACGCCGAGTTCACCTTCGGGCTTGAAATAATTCCAGGGTGTAAGTTCCTGCTGATCCCATACATCAAGGTAAATCTCGAAATCGTCGCGAAACACCAGCCACTGCCCGGGTTCACTACAGCGCACCTCTTCAGGGTTTACCCCTAATTGTTCCAGGGCCAGTTCAACGGTTTCGGAAGCTTGTGTGGTTATGCTCATGCGTTGCAAAGTTCGGTTTTTTGCTATAGTTCCGGTTCAGATTGTTCCTTAAAAACCTGCGGCGTAATTTCGCGACTTCAATAACTCCATGAGTATCCTTGTAAACAAGAATTCCCGCGTCATTGTGCAGGGTTTCACCGGAAACGAAGGCACCTTTCACGCTACACAGATGATTGAATATGGCACCCAGGTGGTGGGCGGTGTTACGCCCGGCAAAGGAGGCACTACACACCTCGACCGCCCGGTGTTTAACACGGTTGAAGAAGCAGTGAAACAAGCAGGTGCCAATGTGAGCATCATCTTCGTTCCACCGGCATTTGCCGCTGATGCCATCATGGAAGCAGCCGACGCAGGTATTGAAGTGATTGTGTGCATCACCGAAGGTATTCCGGTGAAAGATATGGTTAAAGCAAAGGCGTATCTGGAAGGCAAAAAGAGCCGCCTCATCGGCCCCAACTGCCCCGGCATCATCACGCCCGGTGAAGCAAAAATCGGTATCATGCCCGGCTTCATCTTCCAAAAAGGAAGCATCGGCGTGGTGTCTAAATCCGGAACGCTTACCTATGAAGCGGTAGATCAGCTGACCAAGCTGGGTATGGGTCAAAGTACTGCCATCGGTATCGGTGGCGATCCCATCATCGGCACAACCACCAAGGAAGCGGTTGAGTTCTTTATGAATGATCCCGAAACTGAAGGTATCGTGATGATTGGTGAAATCGGTGGCGGAATGGAAGCCGAAGCTGCGCGTTGGATTAAAGAACATGGTACAAAACCAGTGGTAGGTTTCATTGCGGGCCAAACAGCTCCCGCCGGTCGCCGTATGGGTCATGCCGGTGCAATCGTGGGCGGTAAAGACGATACTGCGGAAGCGAAAATGGCCATCATGCGTGAATGTGGCATCCACGTGGTGGAAAGCCCCGCGGAAATTGGCCAGCGCATGAAAGAAGTGCTCGGTCGCTGATTCTCAAACCTGAAAAAACGCCAAAGCCGGTACCTGTTGCCGGCTTTTTTTATGCCTTACTTTGTAAGTAAACCATGTCATCGCATCATTTTGTCCGCGATTTACAGGAACCCAGCCTGATCATTGCCAATGGCGCCGCCTGCGACATAGAACTGCTGGGGCAGCTCCTGGAATGGAACCCTTTTGTGTTGGTGCTCGATGGAGCGCTCCATCGGGTTCTGGATTTGGGAATCCGCTTTGATGCCCTTTTGGGTGACTTCGACAGTATATCCAATCCGGAGGATTTGGTGGCCCAATACCAGCCGGTGCAGGTGGTTCATACCCCAGACCAGGAACAATCAGATCTGGAAAAAGGAATTGCCTGGCTCATTGAACAAGGCCACCAAGCCTGTAACATTGTTTGGGCTACCGGGCGCCGCGCCGACCACAGCTTCCATAATTTGGCCATGCTTCCCAAGTTCCAGGAACAAATAGAGCTGGTCATGCTCGACGATTACTCTAAGGTTTTTCCTTTGAAGAAACAGTTTCGCAAGTGGTATCCCAAAGGGTTTAACATTTCCTTGATTCCAGTGCCTGAAGTATCCGGTTTGTGTACGCGAAATCTCGAATACAACGTGGAACAGGCGCATTGGTCATTACCCTGGCGCACAGGCAGCAGCAATCGCGTGGCCGAAGATGGATTTGTGGAAATCAGCTTTGCAGACGGGCATCTGCTGTTGATGGAATGCTTCGATCGCCCTTAATATCGTTCGTTACTGTTGCGATCTGGTTTGCACGTTGCCTTCGGTTTAACGGCCCTGCAGCATGATTTTGATGGATTCATTTCCTGAGTGTAACAGGTAAATCCCGGAAGGCAGGTGGCCGAGTTCCATCAGATGATGTGCCCCTGTTTGCAGTTGTATCTGCTGAAGCTGGCGGCCCTGAACATCGTACAGGGTAAAGTTGCGTGGCTCTGGGGAAACATTTTCCACAATCATCCGTCCGTTGGCCGGATTGGGATATACACGGAATCCGGTAACCGCATGGATTTCGTTCAGGCCAACCGTCGGGTCGCTGTACACATGCAGGGTGCGGTTCGTCAGGCTGTTTCCGAATACATCAAAAGCAATCTGGGCGGTATTAAATACTTCGGTTCCGGCAGCAAGGTTGGGTTTTACTTTGATGCGGTAGGAGAAGTAGCCTCTGCTGAGTGAGTCTGATTGCTCTGAAGGCAACAGCACTCCCGGATCCATGCTGAAAACTGCAATGCGTCCGTCAACCACGCGAAGTCGGTAGTTATGACTCCAGGCAACAGTTTCCAGATATTCCACGGGCAGATTCAGGTCAATCGTGTCAGTAATATGGAATCTTGCGGTTTTGAATTCGGTATTGTTCCGGAAATGGATGGTATAGGTAATGAAATTGGTTTGTGGAAGGATGAACTGTTCCGGAACAGCCGATTTGGTATTGCCATTTCCGTTATTTCCGGCGGGTGTCAGCGCGATGGTATCCAGGTTGTCACTGGGGTCCAGGTCAGAAGCGCTGAATAAAGTGCCGGTGCGGATCCAGGCTTTGAGTAATTCTTGTTCAGGAAGTCCTTCAGGTACAAATACCTTCAGTTGGATTTTGGAAACCGCTCCGGGCAACAGCTCCGGAATACTCCAAACCGCTTCCGGACTGCTGTAGTTGCTTGCCGGAGGCTGGCTGGCAAACTGAGTCAGTTGCTTGTCGTGAAAGAAATGCAAGGTGGCACCGCGAATGGGATTGGATCCGATGTTCTCCATCGTAATCTCGTAACGCATGTATCGGTCCTCATCCATCCCGTCGGGATTCAGCCCCACCAATTTCAGGCGCAGGTCTGTTTGGTTGGGAATGAGGCGCTGAGCCACGTTCACCTCCTGTGTTTCGCCCGCGTTGATGTTTACTGTGGTGTTGCCACAAACAGATTCCCAGTGTTTCCGTGTCGCGGCAAGAACTTCGTAGGCACCCGGAGGTACAGCAAACCTGAACCTGCCGGAAGCATCGCTCATACATACTTCCGTTCCCCTCGCGGAACGCAGCAATACCGCCCGGTTTTGCAGTAAAGGTTCCAGCGAATCAAGCGTGCAATTTTTATTGAGTTCCTGATAAATACGGCCTTCCAGAATACCCATTCCGGCCTCGTACCTGCATATATTCCCAATGCTGTTAAAGTCGCCCCAGAGGTAAAGACCTTTATTCCAGAAACTCAATCCCTGAAGATGTCCAGCAGTGTTCAGGGGCCAGGTTTGGATTGCGGGTGAAATGCTGAGAAGAACGCAGTTCTTTCCGGATACCTCAAAACGTCCGTGTACCCATAAACTGCCTGATGTCCCTTCAAGCCCCGAGGGTTCAAAGCGGTCGAATTGCGCAAAGCTGTCCAATTTGAGCCATCCTGTTCCGGTAAATCTTTTGATGGAAGGAATTCCGGCATCATTGCCTAAGGCGAACAAGGTGTCGCCGGTAGAAGCCAGTTGGATGGTTTGGTCAGAAAATGGATTGCCGATGCCGCCCCAAACACTGCCGGTCCAAAAGGCGGTATTACCGGTTATGGAAGCGCCTACTTTGTCGAATTCACCCGCGATGTACAATCGGTTCCGATGAATGAACAAGTCATTGATAAGTCCATTGGTACCTTGGTCGCTGCCGGATGTGCCTATGTAGCTCCAGGTGCTGCCGTTGAATTTGGTGATGTTCGAAGCCGATTGTCCCAGCGCCTGATCAAACAAACCGGCCACAACCAGTTGGTTTTGGTAAACCACCATGTCCAGGATTCCGTAGTTCAGGGTCTGGATGGCACCATTGATTACATCCCATTTTTGGGTTTGCGGGTTCCAGCGGTACAGGTGATTTACCGGGACTGCACTCCGCGCATTCACAATGCTGCCTCCGGCATAAAGGCTACCGTTAAACCATGCTATGGAAGTAAATCGATACCGGCCTTCATCGGTAGTCACGATGGGTGGTGCGCTTAAGCCCGGATAATAAGACCAGTACAATCCGTTCCAATGACCAACGCCGTATTGTTCCTGAAAAGCAGTGGTGTCCAATGCGTACAGCACATACAAATCGCCGTTGTGCATGCAGGTTGCCGATGCAGCACCGGGCAGTCCCTGATCCAGCGGCGTGGTTACCTGCGCACGCGCGAAGAAGCCCATCCATAACATCCCTGCAAGCAGCAAACTCCGCATGAAACGCAATTTAGCGATATGTAGGATCTTGTTCATCAGCGGAATCAGTAAATTCTGTAATGCAGGTTGAATTGAATGCCCGTATTGTCGCCGCTGCCAATAAGCGGAGCTCCGGTTCTGTATTGGTTTGCGATGCTTTGCGCCCTCCTTACACCCAACCCTGCACGTATGAACTTGCTCAGGTTGTGCATGTAGCTTAAACTTCCCAGTGCAGTCCATTGGGTTTGCCGCAACTGATTGCTGTTCGCAACATCCAGCTGCAGATTTGAATAGTTTATGTTCATTCCTTCGCTGCTGAAAAGCAGGGAAGCGGCAATCCCTGTCTGTAGCAATAATCCGCCGCGAATGCCGATACGACGTTCATAGCCCGCCTGCAGCGGAATCTGAACCATCTGAATGCGTACAGTTCCTGCATAACGCACCGTTTCCGGCGTGGGATCGATGAAGTATCCTTCAATCAGTCGGTTGCCAAACAGGTCGGAAGTGCCTCCGCGGTAAGCCGGCAATTTGTTGATGGCGTAATTGTATTGTTGCCTCGTGCCCTGCTCTGTGAACCACAATCCGCTGTTAAAACGCCATCCACCACGGATGCGCACCGCAATATCCACACCTCCCTGCAACGCCTCCAAAGGCGATTCCTGATTGCGTCGGATTCCGAGGTAATCTTCATGCACGTAATTGGCCCAGGCCGAGGCTAAACGCAGGTTCAGATTTTGAACCGAAGGGTTCAGCACCAAGCCAAGTTCTACCGCAGGGGCGGCAACGCGTTGCCGGTGCCTGGGTTGTTCGAGGCAGAAAACAGCAGACGCCTGCTCCGGATGTACATCTTGGAAAGGCAGCATTTCAATCCCTTTGCCGGACATACCAAAACCTTGTGGCAAAGGGACTGAATAAACTGCTGCTTCCGCCGGAAACTGAACGTCGTTTTGAACGGTTGAAGGTGACGCTGGCTTCTGGCCGGGATGGTGATGTGTAAAAGACTCCGATGCTCGGATTGGCGTTTCCTGATGTTTTGGCTCCGGGATTGCTGGCAATACTGCGCCTTTGCGATCTGCCGTTTGGGAGGCTTGCGCCTCCGCTGTGCCTGTTTGTTCCCGTATTTGGGTTTGTGGTGTGCCGTAGATTACAAACAGCAGACTTCCCACAACAAGCAGTGCTGCGGCGCTGCTGCTCCACCACAGCCATCTGCGACGCCGTTTCTGATGGTCAAGACTTGCGGCAATACGATCCCATGCTCCCTGAGG
>JBIKKI010000119.1:0-7002 GCA_044360435.1 Bacteroidia bacterium | reverse complement strand
GGTGTATGCATTGGTATGCGACCCGGGCAATCAGGCTGCGGTGGAACGCATGTGCGCGCAAGTGGGTAAAAAAGCCAACACAGCGTTGCTTTCGCTCTTATGCCGGGATTTCAAACAGATTGCTGCCTTTACTGCACCCATACCCCAACCGGTATTTCGACTGCTTCGCGCAAAGTTGCCGGGGCCATTTACCTTCATCCTCAAAGCCTCGGCATCGGTAGAAAAGCAATTCAACAACCGACGAAAAACCATTGGTGTGCGCATACCCGATCATCCCGTTTTGTTGGGCATTCTGGAAACATTTGATGGTCCGCTGATGGCTACGTCCCTGCACAGCGATGACCACATCATGGAATACGCACATGATCCCGATGAAATTGCCAGAACCATGACGCATCTGGCAGACCTGCTTGTGGACAGCGGTCCTTGCGGCATCACACCTTCAACGGTGGTTGACTGCAGCAGTGGTGAACCTGAAGTGTTGCGTCAGGGCAAAGGCGTTTGGTAAACCCCTTACCAGGTTTCCGGTCCGGGAAGCTGATCCAACGCACTGGGAACATCCGTGCTCATATTCCACAACCTGTTTTCCACGCCGTTGGTCAGCCATAAGAACTGAACGCCGGCTTCCATGTTGTATTTCAAGGCCTGTTCCACCACTTTTTGACTGATGGGAATGTGGGGCGCTTTGCACTCCACCAGAATGATGGGCTCGGCTTGTCTGTTCATCACCAGCACATCTGTGCGGCGCTTCAATCCATTCAGCAGCAAAGCACGCTCCAATGCAATCCATCCTTCCGGAACTTTAAAATCGTCAAGCAACCAGAAAACCACGTGCTGACGCACCCATTCTTCCGGAGTGAGGGCTACATATTTTTTTCTGATTCTGTCAAAAATATAGTTTTTTTGCCCCTGACTGCGCAGCTGGAACGTATAGGCCGGAAAGCTCAGCATTAACCTCCGCAATTTAGTCGATGAGTACCATACCGGTGTTCCAAGTTTATGAGAAAATCCTCGCGGACATTCAGAAACGCGCGTTTGAGCCGGTGTACCTGCTGCAGGGGAAAGAACCCTTCTTCATAGATAAGATTACCGAGGCGCTGGAGGCTACTGTTTTGGAGGAACACGAAAAGAGCTTCAACCAAACCATCCTCTACGGAAAAGAAACCAACACCATGAACCTGCTGATGGCGGCCCGCCGTTATCCGATGGGCGCAACACATCAGCTGATTGTGGTGAAGGAAGCCCAACACCTGCAAGACCTCGACAAGCTGGAATCCTACCTGGAAGCGCCACAGCCATCCACCATCCTGGTCCTGTGCATCAAATCAGAGAAGAAGCTGGACAAACGCACCAAACTGGCAAAGCTGTTCGGGAAATACTGCATCTTCGACTCAGATCCTCTGAAGGATTTCCAGATGAAACGCTGGCTGGACAACTGGACCAGAACCCAGGGAAAAACCCTGGATGCCCTGGCAGCAGAAATGGTCACGGATTACCTGGGTACGGATTTAAGCTTGGTGGTGAATGAATTGAGCAAGCTCTTTATCAACGTAAAAGATGCTTACATCAGCGCCAAACATATCCAGGAGCATATTGGCCTGAGTAAAGAATTCAATGTTTTTGAACTGCAAAAAGCACTCGGCGCCAGAAACTTCAACAAATCGATTCAGATTGCCCACCACCTGAGTTCAGACATGAGTGGCAGAAACCACAGTACCGTGCTGATTGGCGCACTGGTACAGTATTTCAACAAGGTACTGCTTACGCATGGCCACAAGACTAAAGACAAGGATGCGCTGGCGAAAATCCTGGAAGTGCATCCGTTTTTTGTACAGGAATACCTTGCCGCAGCCGGGAAATACAGTCCGGCAGCCATAGAAAAAGTGCTCGGTTACCTGAAGTACTTCGACCTGCGGTTCAAGGGCGTAAATAAGGGTGGTGCTTCCGACAATCAATTATTTGTTGAGCTGATTGTAAATATTCTTAAAAACTGAGCCTGCCTTTACCGACAATTTTCTTGTGCTATTGTTTAATTTGCGCATCACAACTGATACACATCATACCATGAAGAAACACATACCATTAACCATGTTGTTCCTTGGTGCCTGCGGCCTTACGGCTCAGGTTCCATTTGGAAACATTCGCGTGGACAACCCCTCGGGTCCCGCTGTGAAATCAACTTTTCACATTACTTCTGATCAGGTTACTCCCGGCGCAGTTTACAGTTCCGGAAAAACCAACAAAAATCAGGAATACCTACTGCGTCGCGGCATCGTTCCTTACGACTTTGTGGAAATTGGAAGCACCTGGTATGACCTTCAGTCGAATGCATCTGTAGGAAACAGGGTACTGCTTTATCCTGATGGAACCGTTTCTGCGACCTGGACCACCAGCGCCGATGAAGGATCTTCTACATTCCCAAATCGCGGCAGCGGATACAACCATTACAACAAAACCACCTGGGGCCCAAGTAAAGCCGACCGTATTGAAACCACCCGTCTGGGTTGGCCAAGCATTGGTGTGCTGCCTGATGGCACCGAATGGATTATGGCGCATGACGCAGCACAAGGTGGATTCGTACTTTCTAAAAACGGTGGTAAAGGACAAACAAACTGGACTGGAACTGCCGTGCTGAAAGAGAATAACCTGCGCCCGCTTTGGGGTCGTGCTACTTCTTCAGGTAAATACATCCATGCCATTTACACATACGCCGACAGCGCGCAGCCCGGTGAACCCCGCGCTCCTACACGCAACGGCGTTCTGGCTCCTATGGTATACAGCCGTTCTACCGACGGTGGCGTAACCTGGGACAAACAAGCCGTGATGCTGCCTGGTTTTGATACTACCCGTATTTCAAACGGCGGTGGCGATCAATACGCTATTGCCAGCCGTGATTCCATTGTGGCCATCATCTTCGGCGGTTTGGCTGATGACGTTTCTGTATGGAAATCAACCAACAACGGTACCGATTGGACCAAAATGATTGCGGATTCCTTCAAATACGCACCATATAAATCAACCAAACTGATGCTTGACACTCCGTTTACAAACGACGGAACCGTGCAGGTGTTGATTGACCGCAACGGCAAGGTGCATGCCTTCTGGGCCGGCAGCCGCATGTTGGATGACGACAATACCGATCAGTCTTTCTCTTTCTTCCCCGGTTTCCAGTTTATTGGTTACTGGAATGAAAACACCAAACAGAGCCAAATCATTGCTTCAGGCGCAGCTTTTGACCGCGACGGTGACAATGCTAACGCGCTCAGCGCTGCAACTACTGCATTCCTGAGCAATGGCCAGGTTCCTTCTACCCTGAACACCGTAGCGCGTCTGGGCAATACTTCTGCCATGAGGCAACCTTCTCCTACCATTGATGCAGCTGGAAACATCTACGTAACCTACTCTGTACCGATTGAAGGTGACCTGAGCGACCTCGATGCGAACTACCGCGACATCGGACTGGTTTATTCTACCGATGGCGGCGCTACCTGGAAAACCGGCCAAAACCTGACCCAGACCATGATGGTTGAAGACGACTTCGCCAGCGTTGCTCCAGATGCTGACGACTTCGTGCACATGGTATGGCAGCGTGACGGAATCCCCGGAACAAACCTGCAGAACAATTCTTCTTCTACCAACAACCATGAGCCTGTGAAAAACCAGATTATGTATGCAGCCATCCCAACTGCCAAGATTCTGTCTGATGCCATTGGCCATCAGTGGGGTCTGGGCGTGAACAAAATGAATCAGCCTGCAGAAGTATTTGTGGTTTCTCAGAACTATCCGAACCCTTTCAGCAGCAAGTCTGAAGTGTTGGTGTACATGGATGAACCAGGAACCCTGAAGGTGGACATCATCACACTGGACGGCAAAGTGGTTCGCAGCAGCAGCCAGAAAATGCTTTCCCGCGGAAACCAAATCGTTCAACTGGACGGAAGCGGCTTGAATGCAGGCATGTACCTGTACCGCTTCACTGCCGGCAAGAACGTGGTGACCAAGAAACTGACCATTCAGTAATCAACACCGTACCAAAGAACAAAAAGCCCCGATTCGTCGGGGCTTTTTGTTTTCAGGCGTTCCAATACGCAGCAGGCGCTGTTTCCGGATGCACAGGTTTTCCATGCAACATGCAGGCAATCAACTCCTTCACCAGCAAAGGCCCCATGGAAGCGCCCTTACTTCCCCATCCATTGCAAATGAATAGCTGGCGATGCTCCGGATGTGGCCCCATGTAAGGGCGTCTGCGCCCAACGGTTGGTCTGACTGCCGATTCATGAGTTAGAATTTCATAGGACACAGCGTCGGGTAATAAATCGCTGAGTTGCTGCAATAAGGTTGCCCTGCCGGATTCCGTGGGTTCCGGGTTCAGGTTCTTCCAGTCATATGTAGAACCAATACGGAATGTTCCCAATCCCAGTGGAATAGAAAACACCTTCTTCTTGATGATGTATGAAGGCAATGCGGAAGGATTTGTCAGACGGATGCTCAACAATTCCCCGCGGGTAAGGTGAAATGGTAAAGGTTCCAGCGGCTGATTGCCTGCGGCATGCGCTCCCTGACAAAAAACCACATACTTTGCTTTGATGTCGCGCCAGTGCCAACGGCCTTGTTCAAAATGCAATGCATTCCATTGAACTGCATCTTCTGGTGTAAAGCGCCCCTGCCCTGTCCACAATTCACGATGGTATCGGCACAAAGCAGCCATATCCAGGCGACCCGACTGCCGCGTCAGGGCTCCGCTTCTTCCATTCATTTCTGGAAGTTCTTCCTTCCATTCCAACCACTGCGGTCCCAATTGTTCCGCGGCGCGTGTCCAGTGCTGGCGATCTTGTGCACTGTCGGCCAGAAACGCCATAGGCATGGCATGATAAAACACCTCGCCAGTTGCTGCTTCCAGTTCACGATAATAGCGCTGTGACGCTGGAAACAATTCCGCAGCGCGCCAGGTAAGTCCGCCTGTTCTTGGCACCAAAGGATGCATCAGTCCGGCGGCCACCTGAGAAGATGTGGGCGTGATTCCCGGATCAGCAATATGTACTTCCAGGCCTTGCAACAACAGTTCACGGGCAAGCAGCGTACCGGCAATCCCTTGACCGGCCACCAATACATCTACACAGGCCATGTGCGCAAATCTCCTATTTTTGTTTTGATGAAGCGACTCTTCTTTTGCGCAGCAAGCTGTTTGTTCCTGAATCAACGTGTTATGGCACAACAGGAATTTCGGATGAACCTTTGGTCCGGACTGAATTTTTGCCAAATAGACGGCGACCAGGAAAGCGGATACAACAAACTGGGATATAGTGTTGGCGTGGAAGTTTGGCGCGGCTTCAACGAAAAATTAAATTGGCATACCGGTGTTCAGTGGAGCCAACGGGGCAGCAGAAGCTACAACGACCCTGAACAGCCTAATCCCTTCCCTTTTCACTATGTGATGAACATGGTGGAAGTTCCATTTTACGTAAGTACAGCTACCAAATGGAAGCAAACCAGGGTGCTTGCCGGCGCACAGGCGGGTTACCTTTTTGATGCCCGCGATAAATTGGGGAGCTACTCCCAACTGCAGGGTGACCTCAGGAAGGTGCAGCTTACGGGCATGGCCGGATTACAGCACCAGACCAAAAAACTGACCTTCCGCCTCAGCTTTCAATACGGCCTCAATTCCATGCGGAAACCGGTTCTTCTGCGCTACTTCGTGCGAAGCGGCGTATTCCACAACAATGTGCAATTCGCAGTGCTTCTGCCTTTAAACCGGCCTTAAAACATAATGAGCATCTTACGCATCCTTGTCCCAATCATGATCAGAATCTTACGCTTCCTAGTCATCATCGTTGCGATTGTTGCCATTGTGTACAAATTCAAAAGCAACCGTACACCAGCACCTGCAGCACCGAATGCCGCAGATGTTCAAAACATCAAACTGCTCCTACAGCAACAGCAACAAGATTGGAACAATGGAAACCTTGCTGGATTTATGGATGGTTACTGGCAGGATGATTCCATGCGATTCATCTCATCCAAAGGCACACGCTATGGTCATAACAACACGTTGAAAGCCTATCAGAAACATTATCCAACAAAAGCGGCCATGGGACAACTGAAGTTCGACCTTGAACAAGTTGGGGCACTCGCCGAAGGTTCTTCATTGGCTATGGCCAGCGGGCGCTGGGAAATCACCGGAAGTCCCGAATCCGGACGAGGTTATTTCTCTTTAATCCTGAAGAAATTCAACGGTAGCTGGAAAATCATCACCGACCATACCTGGGCCGATGCTCCTTAGATTCAGATACGCCTTTTAAGCATCTTCCGAGGCAACATTTCAAACCCTGAACAAGATTTGCCTCATGCAGCTGTGCACGTTGATTAGTTCAGGCTAACATCAAAAGGCATACGCATCTGCATGCCTTTCATTTGTTCTGCCTGCACAGCGCGTCGGTAGATTTCGTATTGTGTGCCAAGGGCTTCTTTCAGCGCAAGTTCCGTGTCACTCAAACTTCCAAAAAAAGATGAAAGAGAAAATTTGGGTTCGGGATAGGAAACCACACGGTATTTGGAAATCTTAGCCTTGGCTGCTGCCAGCCGGATGGCCTCCTGAAAACCGCCATGCATATCAGCCAGCTTAAGGTTCAGTGCATCAGTTCCGGGCCAAACACGTCCCTGAGCAATGCTGTGCACATAAACGCTGTCCAATTTCCTTCCACGTGCAACAATGCTCAGGAAATCCCCATAAATTCGATCTACTGCATGCTGAATATAGGCGCTTTGCGCCTCATTCAAAGGACGGTCGGGCCGCGTAAAATCACTGTGCTCACCGGTTGGAATGGATTCATAATTCAATCCCAAATGCGTTTCAAACAACTTTTGGGTATTGGGATACAATCCAAAAACCCCTATGGAACCTGTTATGGTTTGAGGCAAACACAAAATGGTATCGGCCATGCAGGCAATGTAATAACCTCCGGACGCTGCCACATCGCCAAAACTGGCGATGATGGGCTTTACCTT
>JBIKKI010000118.1:0-7015 GCA_044360435.1 Bacteroidia bacterium | reverse complement strand
CACCTGCTGGAAGTAGGTTACGGCACAGGCCTGAACGCCCTGCTTACCATCGTACACACTTCTGCATCGGTGTATTACACGGCTATTGAACCTGTTCCCATCCCCGAGGAGGAATTGTTTACCGCCCGGGAACTACAGTCGCTGGGATATCCCATCACAGAATCCGCTGCCCTGCTTCCCTGGACACAACCAACCATTGCAGATGCTGCATCGTTCCAACAAATCAACCATCGTTTTTTTCTAAGGAAGTTCCACTGTTCCTTGTTGGATCTGCATACCCTAAATGCCTATGACTTGGTGTATTACGATGCCTTTGCACCCAAGTTCCAACCGGAAATGTGGACGGCCCAAAGCTGGAACCATCTGAAAACCCTGATGAAACCCGGATCCGTTGCCGTTACATACTGCGCGCAGGGCGCCTTCAGAAGAATGCTCCAACAGGAACATTGGCTGGTTGAACGCCTGCGCGGACCTAAAGGGCACAAACTTGAAATGATTCGCGCCCGCTTGCCTGCTGAAGCTTACGGATCAGATTGACCTCAGGCTACTGGAGGTAGTTTCGTGGCTCGATGTTCATGCGCAGTCCCACAGTAAACATTTGTTCCCGACCCGGCTCCATCCACGCCCGATTATGCTTGGTTTGACGCAACAGCCAGCGCAAGTCGAGAAAAACATTGTGGCGCACCATATAACTCAGGGTGATCTGGGTGTTGCTGATATGTTGTGTGGCATAGCCCTGATGCATGCGCTGGTTGAAATTTCCGGCGCGGGTTGTGTAATTCAAACGGATGTCATTTCCGTAATTCTTACCGTTGATGCTGTCAAGGCCGCGCGTAGCCAGCATCACATCCAGTTTAACAAACAAACCGGGCAAGGCCACCGGTTGGTACTGCAAGGCAAACACATATTCTGTAAAATTGCTTCCCAAAGGATGTGCCAACGGCTGATTGTAATGCGTGTAAGATTGCAGCGGCAGGTAATGCGTGTAGGTATAAGGTCGCACCCGGTTCCATTCAGCCTGAACAAACAACCATCCGAACTGCGGTTGTGCCACCGTGTATTTCAGGCCGGTTTGCAATCCGTATTTATTGCCCCACCAGCCACTGCGCTGGCGCATAAACTCCAGGCGAAACTCATCCAGCATGACTTGCCCGTACCATTGGAACCGATTGATGAAATTCCATTTCCAGTCGAAGGCGAGCATGGCATTGTCGCGACTGCCATTGTGTATTTCCACGGCGCGATACAGAATCACCGGATTGAGGTAATCTGCGTCAAAGCCGCGTTGCCGCGAACTGTCGCTGCGGTCAAAAATCACCATTTCGCTCAGTCCCAGTTCCAGATTGCGGGTAACCTGCACCGAAGCCCTGTGGATGGCCATGTATTTGATGGGCTGCAAGCGGTCGCCCGTATTGGGTGTATAACCGTTCAGGCGTGCAAAAATGTTCTGGTAACGAAATGGACCCAGACTGGTATGCAAGCGAAGGTGCAGAAATTCACGGGAATGGTCCGAAAGAATCATGCTGCGGATGCCATTGCCGATGAACATTTTATCGTGCCCGGCCTGAATCCGCACCCGGTTTTTCAGCGCGCGTAAGGTGAGATAGCCTCTGGCCTGAAGAAAATCGGCACCCGTTTTTTTGAACGGTGTGATGAATCCTTCTCCGGGAACAACGCCATACTTTCTGCGGATGGTATCGATGAATTGGGGCAGATACACCTGGTTTTCCGTAACCAGGGAATAAAACGACAGTTTGGAAGCGATGTTACCACGGAATTCTGCCCCGCGGGTATTCTGCTGCAGCACATTTGCAGCTCCGGGCTGAAGCTGCACGTTCAGCACCGGATTCACCATAAATGCATCGCCGGAATCCTTCCAGTAAAGCAACTGAGATGGCGTTTTGTAAAAAGGTCCAATGGCTTTTCGTCTTGAAGCAATGGACATTTCACTCAGCTCCGGATTATCCAAAGCCAAATAATGATTCATGAAACCGTTGGGATCGGCTTTTCCACTTCCATAAAAAAAGCGTTCGGCAACATCTGCCCGGGGATAAAACCGGTTTCCGGTATTGGCATGATTGGGCAAAGCCACGTTCCTGCCCGGCATGTTCCAGATATCCAATGCCTGAATATAACGGTCGGCAAATCCATTCGGGACATACAGTGCATCCTGTCCATGAAGCAATGAAGCGGGGATAGCCAAAAGGAACCCAAATAAGATGCAGCGCATGAATGCAAATAACACCTAAAAAATGAAAAAGCATGTTGAAGGAAGTGCGGAAAAACCGGCACTTACTTCATCCAAGGGCTGCCTTATACACCTCAAGACAACGTTTCCGCGTGGCGGCAAAATCTACCATAGGCCTCGGATAGGCCGGTGTTCCGTATTCAGGAACCCATTGTCGGATGTATTTACCCTGAGGATCAAAACGCTGGGTTTGCAGGGTTGGATTAAACACGCGGAAATATGGCGCGGCATCTACCCCGCTGCCTGCAGCCCACTGCCAGCCTCCATTATTCGAAGCCAATTCAAAATCGAGCAATTTCTCGGCGAAATAATCCGCGCCCCAGCGCCAGTCGATGAGCAGGTTTTTACACAGAAAACTGGCAACAATCATGCGCACCCTGTTGTGCATGAAACCGGTGGCGTTCAGTTCGCGCATGCCTGCATCCACAATTGGATAGCCTGTAGTTCCTGTGCACCAGCGCCTGAATTGCTCCGCATCGTTGACCCATTCAATCCGGTCGTATGCCGGTTTAAATGCGCCGTGCACCACATGCGGAAAATGCCATAATATCTGCATGTAAAACTCCCGCCAGATGAGTTCATTCAGGTATGTTTCACTCAACGACTGTGCCCTGCGTGCCAAATCACGTACACTGATGGTTCCAAAGCGCAGATGCACGCTCAGCCTGCTGGTTCCAGACACAGAAGGGATGTCGCGCCGCTGCCCGTAATTCCGGATTAGATCATCGCTAACATTCTTATTGGGGAATTCGGCGGCAGGTGCGGAAAAGCCAAGCTCTTGCAGCGTTGGCAATTGCTGACCCGGCCACTTCCACAATGCTGCTAAATGAGCTTCCGAAGGAAACGCCGGAATGCCTTCCTGCTGCAACCTCAACTTCCACTTTTTGCTGAACGGCGTGAACACGGTATAAGGCAATCCATCGTCTTTAACCACTTCATTCTGTTCAAAAATCACCTGATCCTTGGACGTGTAAAAAGCCACACCTTGTTTGTTCAGCAATTCCTGAATGGCAGCATCTCTGCTGCGCGCATAAGGTTCATAATCGCGGTTGGTATAAACGGCCTTGATGGAAAACCTGCTGCACAGTTCCTGCCATGCGTCTTCAGGTTTTTGATGCAGCACCAGCAAACCGCTGCCCAGGCTGCGGAAGTGTGCATCCAATGCAGTCAGTTGCTCGTGGATGAATGCAACCCTGGCGTCGCTCCGATCCTGCAAAGGTTCCAGAATGGAAGGGTCGAAGATGAAGATGGGCAAAACGGGTAATCCCGAAGTGAGGGCTGCCGCCAACGCGGCATTGTCGTTGTAGCGTAAATCGCGTCGGAACCAGAAAACCGCGAGGTTATTTTGGGGCATAAATCTGTGCTAAGGCTGCTTCTAAAGTGGGATACTTAAAAACAAAGCCCTGCTGTAAAAGTTTCTCAGGCACAACCTGCTGGTCGCTGAGCAACAAAGCCGACTGTTCGCCAAAAATCAGGCGCACCAAAAAAGGCGGAATGGCCGGATAGAGGCATTTCTTCCCTGCCGCGGCGGCCAGTGTTTTCAGAAACACATCCTGCGCGCAAGAAGCCGGAGCTGCAGCATTGTAGATTCCGGGAGCGAGGGTTTCATCCACCAATGCCGCGTACATGCGCACCATATCGTTAAGATGAATCCAGCTGAGTTGTTGCTTTTTGAGCCCAAGTACCGGCAAAATCCCGAATTTCATGGATGTTCGGAATGGCTCCAGAAAGCCTCCTGACTTGGACAAAACAACAGAAGTCCGCAAAACCGAAACCTTGCTGCCGATAGACCCGAACTGCTGTGCTGCCGCTTCCCATTGTACACATACATCACTCAAAAAATCAGTGCCGTTTCGGTAGTGCTCGTTTAATGGCTGTCCGGTTCCGGATGGATATATCCCAACACCTGAGGCACTGATAAAATGTACAATGTGCTGTTGTTTTTTAACAGCCAGTTGTAACAACAACTGTGCTCCTTTCACCCTCGAATCCAGAATCTCTTTTTTATATGCTTTTGTCCAGCGACGGGCTGCAATACCTGCGCCGGCCAGGTGGATAATCACAGCTACACCGTCCAGACAATGTTCATCAACGATTCCATTCAGCGGATCCCAATAAAACCGATGTTCCTGATTTTTTTGTTTTTTATTTGCGGTCAGTACAGCACACAGATGGCCTTGTTCTTCGAGGTGGCGCTTTAAAGCACTTCCAATGAGACCTGAGGCTCCTGTGATGAGTATTTTTTTTGTCATGGATGTAGCAAAGATGGCGAATACCGAGGAGTTGATATCAGAGGAACACAGAAAAGGAAAAGGATTTTTCCGTGACAAGTATTTCATCAAAGACATTGAGAACATCACGGGAATCAGGGCCTTCACCCTGCGCATCTGGGAGCAACGTTACGGCTTGCTGAAACCCAAGCGCACCGAAACCAACATCAGGTATTATGAAGAAGACGACCTGAAGTATATGCTGAACGTGGCCATCCTGACCAGCAACGGGATTAAAATCAAAACCATTGCGCAGATGACCCGTGAAGAGGTACAAAAGCGCACGCTCGAAATTCACGAGAACCACACGCAATACGAAGGTCAGATCCAGGCGCTGGTGGCCACAATGATGTCGTTCGACGAGCGCGAATTCAATAAAACGCTGGCGGTCAACGTACTTAAAATTGGCATGGAAGAAACCATGAGTCGGATCATCTTCCCATTCATGGAACACATCGGTCTGTTGTGGCTGGGCGGCAGCATCCATCCTGCCCACGAACACTTCATCACCAACCTGATCAGGCAGCGATTGTATGTGGCCATCGATCAGCTGAATCAGGTTCCTGCACCAGGCGCCCGTCGCTACCTGCTTTTTGTTCCGGCCGGCGAACCGCATGACCTCAGCCTCCTGTTTGCCAACTACATCCTGCGTGCCCGTTCACAGAGCGTAATATATTTGGGTACTTCCACACCGCTGGAAGACCTGAACAGCATTTTTTCCATGCATGTTCCAGACTTTATCTTCTGCACCCTTACCGCCGCAAACACCAATCTGCCTACCCAAATTTTCATCAATGCCTTGAGCAAAAGCTGGCCGCATACCAAAATTCTGCTGACCGGCATGCAGGTGGTGAAACGCAAGGATTTGCATTTCCCTGCCAATGTGCTGGTGATGAACAACCCGGCAGAGTTTGTTTCTTTTATTGAACAGGAATCCCATAAGGCTTAAAAAAAAGTACTTGGCGCCCGCAGCAATTATTGGATCTTTACCGCTGTGAAGGAGCAGCAGCTGTTAACGCTTCAGTCGTGGAGCATTGCTTCAGAAGAGCGCATCCTGGTGCAGCCGCTCAACCTGTCGGTTTCCCGCGGAGCCATTGTGGGCATTGCAGGTGAATCCGGTTCCGGCAAAACCCTGACCCTTCTTTCGCTCGCGGGCCTGTTGCCCAAAAACCTGAAGGCCTCCGGGCAGATGCACTTTTCCGGCAGCAGCGAAACCAGCCTGTGGACAGGCGCTGAATCCGGCCAGCGCTGGCGAAACTTCCGGCGGAAAAGCATCGGCTTTATTTTCCAGGAGCCCATGAGCGCGCTGAACCCAACCATGCGCTGCGGTGCACAGCTGCTGGAATGTATGGATGAACCGAATAGGCAGCGCCGCCAGGAACGTGCCCTGGAGCTGCTTCATGAAACCGGACTTCCGGATCCAAATCGCATCATGAAGGCTTACCCGCATGAAATCAGCGGTGGACAACGCCAACGCCTCATGATCGCCATGGCCCTGGCCAACAATCCGGAATTGCTGCTGGCCGATGAGCCAACCACCGCGCTGGATGCAGCGCTGAAGCATCAGGTTTGTGCTTTGATGACCAACCTGTGCCGAACCCGCGGTGTTTCGCTCCTGCTGGTTTCTCACGACCTGGAACTGCTGGGCGCCTATTCCGATCAGCTGCTGGTGATGCAGCACGGGCAGGTGGTGGAACAAGGCAACGCTGCCGAAATGCTCCGCCAACCGGAACACGATTACACCAAAATGCTGCTGGGTTGCCGTCCCACCTTGGAGAAAAGGCATCAAACGCTGCCGGTGCCCAACGAAGAACCTCAGGCACGTCAGGAGTTGCAACCCAATGCCTCACCCGTTCAACTTCATGTTCAGGTAACGCAAAAGCAATTCAGAAATTCAGCCCGTCCGGTGCTGCACGATGTTCAGTTTGACCTGCACCGTGGCGAAACCATCTGCGTTCTGGGTCAGTCGGGCAGTGGAAAATCTACCTTGGCCAGAATCATCTGCGGGCTGGACAAGGATTTCCAGGGGAACATCCAACTGGCTACGCAGGATAAGCTTCCTCCGGGCGTGGTTCAGCTGGTTTTTCAGGATCCTTTTGCGGCGCTCAATCCACACCAGAAGGTGCTGGAAACCCTGGAAGAAGCTTTGAAATATGGCGGCAGGCAAACGCTCAGAAGCCGAGGAATCCGGGAAGCAGCCGAGCAGCTCCTGCGCGATGTGCGCCTTCCGGAACACACCTGGAATGCGTATCCGCATGAACTGAGCGGCGGACAATGCCAACGGGTTTGTGTTGCCCGCGCGCTGTGCGCCCATCCGGAAGTCATCATCCTTGACGAATCCGTTTCTGCCCTGGATCCCAGCGTGCAGGCATCCGTGCTGAACCTGCTGGCCCGACTGCAATCTGAAAAACAACTCAGCTATCTGTTCATCACCCACGACCTGGATGTGGCGGCCTGGATCAGCCACCGTCTGTTGGTGCTGCATGAAGGCAAAACC
>JBIKKI010000117.1:0-7068 GCA_044360435.1 Bacteroidia bacterium | reverse complement strand
TTTGGGCGCAGGAACATTTTTCCTGGAAGTTGCGCTGGAAACAGGCTTTTTGGTGGCCATAATACGATCAGTAAAGTTGGTCTATTTTCATGCGAAGATACTTCCTTGCCCCAAACCATGCGCTTATGGCGGCGAGAATAATACCAGAAAGCAGGAGTGAAGCACATAATATCACCAATGGCAGTGCCAAGGATTGTGGATCAAAGGCCGACATGCCCATTTTATACACGAAGAAGCCCAAGGTGAGCGACAGCAAACTGATGGCAATAATCCATCCCCAAAGGGCAAAGCTCACAAAGCGCCAAATGAAAGGCCGGATGATGAAGAATTCAGTGGCACCCACGAGTTGCATGCTTTTAATCAGAAATCTGCTGGCAAAAATGCTTAACCGCAATGCACTGCTGATGAGCGAAATGGCTACAAGTACAAGCATCAGCGACAAAACACCAATGACCCATTGGGCGGTATTGATGTTTTTGGTGATTTGATCAAGCATATCCGGCTGGTAACGCACTTCATCAACCATTGGATTTCCCTGAATCATGGCAGTGATGGCTTTTACGCTCGCGGGCGCTGCGTAAGCTGCTTTTAGGTGAAGTTCTGTTTTGTGTGGAAAGAAATTGACACCATAGTATTGGAGAAAATCTTCTCCATACTCTTCGGTCATTTTTTGTGCGGCAATATTCTGATGCACGAACAATGCACTTTTTGCCCAGGGTTTCTTGCTTAATTCTGCGGAAAATACTTCTGCCTCGAGCGCATCGGTACTGTCTTTAAAGAATACTTCAATGAGGAATTCTTCTTTCAGACTTCGGGATGCCTCACGCGCAAAAATGACAGATAAGCCGAGCAATCCCAAAGAAAACAATACCAGACCGATGCTGACAACAGAGGGAATGCCGGAGGGACGACGTTTTCGGGTTTTGCGTTCTGATTCCACTACACTGCAAAAGTCTTCGCTTCCTCGCGATTTTGGACGAAGAAGTTATGAACGAATCAAGGGAATTTTCAAAGGATGTTAGGATAGCTGAGAACTATGCATACCTTTGCAGCCCGTTTCGGGGAGTAGCGCAGCCCGGTAGCGCATCTGCTTTGGGAGCAGAGGGCCGCAGGTTCGAATCCTGTCTCCCCGACTCAAAAGCCTCAGCTTAGCTGGGGCTTTTTTCATTCGAACTAATTTCAGGATTTGGGTAAACCTTGTTTGTAGAGCATCCGCACGATTCCATCAACCAATCCTATGCGTGGCACAAATACTTCTTCGGTTCCGCTCCAGCGCATCATCTGGGTGTAAATGGTCAAGGCAGGAACAATTACCTGGGCGCGGTCTTCACGCAATTTGTAGCGATGCATGCGCTCAGTTACAGAACACTGTTCAAGGGCCTCCATCAACTTTTTCAGTGTCTGGTATTTCAAAGGTCTGTCGTCTTTGTTTTTTGAAAGTGAATACACTTTGTTGATGTTTCCACCACTGCCAATAAATTTCATTTTGGGGAATTCTTTGGCAGCATGCTTTAGAAATTTTTTCAGGGCATCCCAGTCGCGATCCAAAACGCTCCCCTGCATAAGCCTGATGGTTCCAATGTTGAAAGATTCTTTAAAAAGCGCGCGCTGCCCGTTAAATAGAGATACTTCAGTACTGCCTCCGCCCACATCTACGTAAAGAAATGCACCGTTATCCTGGCTGATGGTTTCTGCTATATGTGTTTCATAAAAGATGGATGCTTCTTCCATTCCGCTGATAACCTCGATGCTGATGCCGGTCTCCTGTTTAATTTCTGCAATCAGTTCGGTGGTGTTTTTGGCATCACGCATGGCCGAGGTTGCACAAGCGCGGTATTTCTGTACCTCGTACAATTCCATGATGCTCTTGAAAGCTTTCATGGTTTGCCGCAATTTCAGGCTGCGCTGAGGCCCAATACTTCCATGGTCGAATACATCAATACCAAGCTGCAGTGGAATGCGCAGCAGGTTTAACTTCGTGTAATCAATGCCTTCGGAATGGTAAGGTTTGGCTTCCACCACCAGCAGTCGTGCGGCGTTCGATCCAATATCAATAGCGGCGAGGATCAATGTTTGTATTTCTTTGATTTCAGGTAATGGTAAATTTCCACCTGGGCGCGGTGCGGCGGGGTTTCGTATGGCGCAGCAACATACGCATTTTGCTGCTCATTGTCTAAAACCCTTGCCTTTACATTTTCCCGCAATTGTATCTCCATGATGTCAATCAGTTCCTTTTGGATTTCTGGATTTTCAATGCGACAGGCAGCTTCTATCCGGTGGTCCAGGTTTCGAATCATCCAGTCGGCAGATGAAATAAAGACCTGCGGATTGCCACCATGATGGAAAATCATCACCCTTGCATGTTCCAGATATTGGTCAATAATGCTGATGGCATGGATGCTCTTTTTAAACCCTTTTTGTTCAGGACGGACGGTGCAAATGCCCCGAATAACCATATGGATGTCCACTCCTGCGCGGGCCGCTTCATACAGGCGTTCTATCAATTGTGGGTCTACCAGGCTGTTGAGTTTTAGGGTAATCGATGCTTTTTTCTTTTTTCGGGCTGCTTTGATTTCTTTCTGAATCTGTTCATCAAAAAAATCGCGCATGCCAATCGGTGCAGAGATTAGTTTTTTTAAGTTGCGCAAATTGGTCGCTTTCGGATGCACTTGTTCCAGTTCTGTGAATATTTTCATGGCATCGGCAAGCAGCACTTTATCTGTGGTCAAAAGCATATGGTCCGCATAAATCTGTGCGGTTTGTTCGTTCAGGTTGCCGGTAGCGATGAAACCATACCACTTGGTTTTACCGAATTCCCGTTTGCGGATGACACACATTTTCGCATGAATTTTCATGTCGGGGATGCCCAAACAAACCTTCACACCAGCTTCCTCGAGTACAGATTTCCAATGCAAATTGGCCTCTTCATCAAAACGCGCCCGCAATTCAATCACAACGGTAACCTGCTTTCCATTGCGCACGGCATTGACCAGGGCATTGATGATCTTGGAATCTTTAGCGAGTCTGTAAGCCGTAAGGTGGATGCTTTGTACAAAAGGATCGATGGCTGCTTCTCGCAATAAGTCAATCACCGAATCAAAGGAATGGTAGGGGAAGTGCAACATGATGTCGCCTCGTTCCATCACTTCCATAATCCTGCAGGGTTGCAGCAACAAGGGATGCACAAACGGTCGTGGACGCGGCGCCAAATCCTCAAAAACGGACTTCGGGAAATTCATGAAATCCTTGAAGTTGTGAATGCGCCCGCCGGGAATCAGGGAATCTTTTTTGGATAAGTTGAGTCGTTTAGACAAATATTCCAACAGCGCAGGGTCAATGGTTCGGTCAAATACAAAACGGGTGGCCTTGCCTTTGCTGCGTTGCTTCAGGCTCTTTTCCAGCATGGCGATTACATTCGACTGTATATCGTTATCGGTTTCCAGCTCTGCGTCGCGCGTCAATTTGATAATATGACTGCTGAACCTGTTGAATCCAAAGGGCGCAAACAGGTTTTTCAGGTTGAAACGAATGATGTCTTCCAACAAGATGATGTCCTTCCGCTCCGCCTCTGAAGGCATGATGATAAATCGAGGTAGAACGCGTTCAGGAACTTCAATAAGCGCGTATCGCTGCAACATCGGATTGTTGCTGTTCCCTAGGATGCATGCCAGATAAATGCTGCGGTCGCGCAACATGGGTGCCTGAGGCATGCTTTCAATCATCAGTGGAACAATTTGCGTGCGTACCTCGCGCTCAAAGAAATCCTGCACAAATTCCTTCTGTGCTGCCGTGAGCTGTTTTTCTGTGCGCAGATAAACGCGGTGACGTACTTCCAGCTGCCTGATGATTTCAGCAAAAGTCTTGTCGAAGGTATGCTGCTGCTCCAGCACCAGTTCGTGAATGCTGCTCAGGATTTTACGCGGGTTGTTTTCTAGGTGGATTTTTTGTCCAATTTCTGTGCGAAGCATCTTGAATAAAGTAGCTACACGAACCCTGTAGAATTCATCAAGATTGTTGGAGAAAATACCCAGAAAACGCAGGCGATCATACAGGTGTACCTCCTCGTCACGGGCTTCCTGAAGTACGCGTGCGTTGAATGCCAACCAACTGATGTCGCGAACGATGGACTGCTGTTTCACAGTGCGGCAAGCTACAGGGTCGGTATTGCCCGTGGATGAACCTTACATTTCGCGTTTGTTAAGTAAGTGTAAACGGTACTGCTGCAATTCCGTGTTCATAGTCTGGGATTTCCAACCATCAATCTGGCATAAGGTGTCGCAAAGGTGCGCATCTTTTTAATGATGGATGGCGACCAGCCTGCTGGAACGGCATCCAGGTATGGTTCTAAAACGCAGGTCAAGGCATGGAAGCGAACATTCAAACTGCTCCTGCGCTGGTAACGATACCTCAGCGCCAGTGCATAAACGTGGTTTACAGGCCAGGCATCCGCATCGCCTTCGCAACGCAGTACAACTTCTCCGGTTCCCTTGTTGCAAATCAAATGGGTTGTTTTACGCGGTAATTCAAGTCGTTCACCTGCCGGAATTCGGCGCAACTGTTTGTCGGCCCAAACCACCAGAGTGCCTTTGGTCACCAGGCCTGAATGGTCTAATTGCTCATGCCAATGCGGTGCGGATCCTCCGGCACCGGGGGCAAAACAAAACTCACAATGAACCTTACCGGCTTCTACATTCAGTATTTTCAGTGTGACGCCTTCGGCTTCATTGAAGAACGTTTGTCCTGCTCGCAGCGAAGTGGCTGCGTCTTCGAGTTTCAATGGAAAAAACCAGTGAAAACAGTGCGGGAGCAGCAATACTCCCAAGGTCAGTAAGGCTGTTGTCATAGTGGAGGAAGTTGTGCCTGGACAGCATGTGAAGGATGGTTCTAAGTGGTTGAACGCCAGCAATTTAGGGGATTTGTATTAAATAAATACAAACTGCTTGGCGTGTGTAAGTTGCAGGTGCTTGTATTCATCAAGGCCAGTGGTCACCTTGAAGCATGTTCGAGGGGTTTGCCAGGCTTCTGCCTCCCGAAGCAGCCTGCAACCTTGTTTCAGGAGCTATGATTCACTCCTCAGATTTTGGAATTGAATGTTTTCTTATTCCGCTACAAAGCGGAGTGTCTCACCGCCGGCACGCTGTAGCAGAAATACTCCTGAGCCGAGGGACAACGGGATTCTTGACATTCCCGCCTTCACCTGCACCCGGAAAACACATCGGCCACTAAAGTCCAGAATGTGCATTGTTTCAGGTTCGCGTAACGTGGTTACCAAGGTGCCGGCTGTGTAATAACAGTTGAAATCAGCGCTTACAGAGGTCACGGCAGTATTGTTTTCCAGTGGAACCTTCTCCACGAAATAGGAAATTGTTTTGCAGGAATTATCATATACCGCATAGTTCACCAAACCTCTGGTGATATCGTCGTATCCATCATAGATGCCGGCCTCTACAGTGGCCGAATCCAGTGAACAGAAACAGTTTTTATATACCTGGAAATTCTTGTCGGTAAGGTTTTCAAGGTTATGGGTGGTATTGTCGCAAATCTGATTGCTGTCAATCACGGTGGTCTTGGGGTCATAAGCCAGAACCTGCACCCCAATATCATTTTCGTTGATTTCATTGTACATCATCCGGCCTTTGTCTCCCAGTCTGATGGCTATTCCGTTTTTATCGAAGAAGCTGTTGTAAATACCGCAATTTGAGACCGCTTCAATACCCACTTGGTTGGCGGAAAATTTGCAATCGCTGATGTCAAGTTCGGCGCATTCCGCAAAGGCTTTATTGTTGTTGTAGAATGCACATTCGCGCACCGTTCCGGGAGTGCTTACGATGTTGTTTTGATTGCCGTTAAACACGCAATTGTCAAGGTCCATTTTCCCTGACCAGGTAAAAGAACAGAAGTTCTTGTTGAACAGACAATGCTTCGCCGTGATGGAACCATATTGATATTGTGCAGCCTGACCGACAGCATTCCCTGTGAACGTACACGAGTCGTAAATCAGGTCGGCATTAAGCTGCAGGGCGTAGTTGTTAGAACTAAACAAACAGTTATGGAATGAATAGCTGAAACCCGGCTGACTGATGTCATTGTACAAGCCGTTGAATGATTGGTGCAACTCGAAATAGTCCATATCCACCGTTCCGCCCTGACTTCCTTTGATGCGGATGCCATCCCAATTGTAAAAGCCCGGTTTGGTATCGGTACTGGTAAACACAATTGGTTTTGAAGCAGTACCTCGGGCAATCAGTTTTCCCCGAATTTCCAGATAGCGATAGTTGCCCGTGTTGAACGAAGAATCAGCAGTTACTTTCACCACAACACCCGGTTCGATGGTGAGTGTTTTCCCTGGAAATACCACGATGGAACCGGTCACCAGATACGGACTTCCTGAAAGTGTCCAGGTGGTGTTTTGGTAAATACCGCCTGAAACAGGGCTTTGGGCCTTAAGGTTTGTTGCAGTGGGAAGCGCCGAAAGTAGCAGGCAAAAAAGTGAACTGCGATGGGAAAAAGAGGGCAACATGGGTAAGTAACCAAACTTAGGGGCAATTGTTTTGGGTGTGTTGTCTGGATAGGTGTTGGGAATTTCAGAAACCAGCGCAAATGCAGCGAAACAAACCTTGCGATCCCGGTTTGCTTGCCGGAGGCAGGCAACCGCGCAGCGCAGCCTCGCGGTGGATGAAGAGAATGTATTAAAACAAAACTGGCGATCCCGGTTTGCTTGCCGGAGGCAGGCAACCGCGCAGCGCAGCCTCGCGGTGGATGAAGAGAATGTATTAAAACAAACCTTGCGATCCCGGTTTGCTTGCCAGAGGCAGGCAACCGCGCAGCGCAGCCTCGCGGTGGAAGAAGAGAATGTATTAAAACAAACCTTGCAATCCCGGTTTGCTTGCCGGAGGCAGGCAACCGCGCAGCGGAGCCTCGCGGTGGATGAAGAGAATGTATTAAAACAAACCTGGCGATCCCGGTTGGACTCGAACCAACGACCCACAGCTTAGAAGGCTGTTGCTCTATCCAACTGAGCTACGGGACCAGATCGAGGCGCGAAAATAGGGAAACAGAAGGAAAATG